>JBLNCE010000088.1:0-73867 GCA_050260415.1 Bacteroidota bacterium
TCGGCACGGCGCTTTCGGCCCTGCCAAGCCTGCGCCAGGGGCAATGGCGCGACGCATTCTTCAACCAAGGGATGTGGCTGCTCTTCCTGTCCTCGGTCATGCTCCTGCTGGGCAAAGGCGCGCTCGGACTGGATCGTTACGGGAGGCTCATCAATTATCTGGCTCTCGGCGCGGCGCTGGGCGTCGTCTACAGCGCCACCAGGGGCAAGCGGGGCATCGTGGGCAAGCTGCTCGGCATCCCGGCCGGCCTGTTCAACATCTATAACAGCATCGGCTTTTTCAGCGATATCTTGTCTTACTCGCGCCTGATGGCCCTGGGGCTTTCCGGCGGCGTCATGGCCATGATCATCAACCTCTTCGCGCGAATGGCGGCCGGCGCCGGGGGGCCTTGGATCGTTCTGGGCGTCCTCATCGGCGTCTTCGGCCACGGGTTGAACGTGGCGCTCGGCATCCTCGGAGCGTACGTGCACTCCAGCCGGCTGCAGTTCTTGGAGTTCTACGGCAAGTTCTTCGAGGGGGGCGGCCGGGCGTTCAAGCCGCTGCGGGTCGAGCGAAAACACACTTTCGTGGTCAAGGAAAAGGAGGCTGTCTGATGGACTGGGGTACGGTATTGGCGTTCGGCGGCGTCGCCGCGGCGGTAATCTTCTCGGGTTTCGGTTCTTCAATGGGGGTCGGCATCGCCGGCCAGGTCTCGGCGGGAGTGGTGGCCGAGGATCCGGGCAAGTTCGGCAAGACGATCATCCTGACGGCTCTGCCCGGCACGCAGGGCATCTACGGGTTCGTCATCGCCATGCTGATCGTCCTGTTCAAACTCCCGGCCTTCCAAGGCAACGTGCCGATCGATGTCGGGTTCAAGTTCCTCCTGGCCGGTATTCCCATTGGTTTGGTCGGTTTTATCTCCGGGATCTGGCAGGGTAAGGTGGCGGCCGCCGGCGTCGGCATGGTCGGTAAGCGGCCGGAGGAATCGTCCAAGGGCATCGTCTACGCCGGTATGGTGGAGACTTACGCCATTCTGAGCTTCGTTATCTCGTTCATCTTGGTCAACAGCATCAATCCCTGAGGTGCGAGAACCGTAACGAATCACGATCGATCCATGCCTGCGCCCGTGTACCAGCATTGCTTGCCACGGCGCAGGCCTTGAGGAGATAGAGATGGGCGAAGCGAAGGCAATGGTCGAGAGCATCCTGGACTTAGCCAAGAATGAAGCCGATGCGATCCTGGCATCCGCCAGAGCCAAGGGCGAAGACATCATGGCCAAAGCCCGCCGGGAACTGGCGGCCAAGGTCGCGGCCCTCGAGGCCGAGACCGAACGGCGAGCCGCCGTGGAAGCGCGCCGCATCACCACCCGGAGCGAGCTGGATTCACGCACCGAACTGCTCCGGGCCAAAGTGGAACTCCTGGACGAGGTCTTCGCCGGCGCCTACCGCGCCTTGCTTGAGCTGCCGGAGGCCGAATGGCGGACGCTGATCCGGCGCCTGCTGCTCGCGCAGAGCACGACCGGCGCGGAGGAAATCGTTATCCCCCCCGGACAGGAGCAACGGTTCGCGGCTCTCCTGCCCGAGGTCAACGGGGAACTAAAGAAAGCCGGCAAGCGCGGCGACTTAAGGCTGGCCCGGGATTCGGCGCCGATCGAGGGCGGGTTTATTCTGTCCGGCCCCGATTACAGCGTGGATTGTTCGTTCCGTACCTTAATCGCCGAGCGCCGTCCGCTCTACGAGCCTGAGGTGGCCAAGGTACTCTTCGGCGATAAGTAAAATAGAAGCGGCGTAAAAAAACCCCACCTCTCACAAAGCCACAGAGGCACGGAGATAACCTAAGAACCCGACCGGCCTTTGGCAGTACGCGAACTCTTTGGGGCTTTGTGTCTCCGTGGGAGATAACACATCTCTTATAGACGCATGGGAGGAAGCGATACTTGCCTGATCGCAACTACGGGTTCGCGGTGGGACGCATCAGGGTGCTGGAGACGAGGCTCCTGGACCGCGGCCGGCTGGAACGCATGGCCGATGCGGCCGACCTCCACGAAACCCTGTCTCAACTGGGCGAAACAGAGTATGCCCCGCTCGTCGCCTCTGGGCTGGGCCCGATGGAGATTGCCGCGGCGGAACTGGCCAGGGTGCGGGATCTCGTGGTGCAGTTGGCGCCCGAAGCGGATGATCTGGCCTTTCTCCTGTGGCGATGGGATCTTCTCAATCTCAAGGTTCTCTTACGCGGGGAAGACGGAAAGGCCGATCTGAACGATCTCGGCCGGTACCGCCGAGAGGAGATGGCCGGATGGTTCAGGGATGGCCATCCGGAACTGCCTGTGTTCTTTGCCGAGGCACGGGCGGCCGGCGCCAGCGCGTACGCCGCGGAGCACGACCCGCAGCTGCTCGACGCGGCCGTCGACCGGCTGTACTACCATAAGGGCGCCGACCGCTGGCGGGGCCGGGATACTTTCCTGGCCGGCTATTGGCCGGCGCGGATCGATCTCTTGAACCTTCGCACCCTGGTGCGTGCGAAGCATCTGGACTTCGACCGGCGCCGGCTCGCCGCCTTACTGCTGGCGGGAGGCACGGTACCGGAGGAACGTTTCGCGGGCGCGCTCGGCCAAACCTGGGATGAGATCGCCGCCTGGTGGGCGCAGGGACCGTACGCGGGCGTCTTGTCCGCCTGTAATTCCCTGGCGGACCTGGCGGCGCTCGAGCGCGCGGGGGAAAACCTCCTCCTCGAGCGGGCCAAACCGGCCAAAGGGATACCGCTGGGTTTGGATCCGGTGCTAGGGTATTATCTGGCCAAGGAGCACGAGACGCGCCTGGTCAACCTGGTGCTGACCGCCAAAACCGCGGGCGTGCCCGGCGCGCGAATCAAGGAGCGTTTGCGCGGTGTCTATGTCTAGCGGTAATTTCCCGGCAATCGGGGCGGCGGCCGGTCTTGACGGCCGCGGGATCGAGCGCCGGCCGGCGCGGTGATGGTATGAGTGCGAATCGTTATAAGATCGGCTTGATCGGTGAAGAGAGCGACATCAGGGCTTTTCGCGCCCTGGGTCTGGACCTTTTCCCGGTGGCGGATCCGGCCGAGGTGGGGGGCATCCTGCCCCGGCTGATCAAATCCAGGGAATACGGGATCATCCTGATCACCGAGGCGGTGGGGGAGGCGGCCCGCGGCATCGTCGAGGAGGCGGCCGGCCAAGCCCTGCCCAGCCTGGTATTTATCCCGGGCAGCCAGGGCAGCCGCGGTTTCGCCCGGGAAAGGTTGCGGAAGATCGTCGAACGCGCGGTGGGCGTGGACATCCTTGCCGGGAAAGAGGGGCGTTAGCATTGACTGAAGGAAGAATCATCAAGGTCTCCGGGCCGCTGGTGGTGGCCGAGGGCTTGGCCGGGGCCAAGATGTTCGAAGTCGTGCGGGTCAGCGAGGCCCGTTTGATCGGGGAAATCATCGAGCTGCGCGGGGACAAGGCCTGGATCCAGGTCTATGAGGAGACTGCCGGGCTCGGTCCGGGCGAGCCGGTCTACCTGACCGGGGCGCCGCTCTCGGTGGAACTGGGTCCCGGACTTATCGAATCGATCTACGACGGTATCCAGCGGCCGTTGGATGTGATTCGGGCGCGGGTCGGCGACCGGATCACCCGCGGTGTGGAGGCCCCCAGTCTTCCCCGGGATAAGAGATGGCCTTTCAAGGCCGTGGCCGGCGTCGGACAAAAGGTCGGCCCCGGCGACATCCTGGGCACGGTGCGCGAGACGGTCCTGGTCGAGCAGCGGATCCTCGTCCCGCCCGGAGTGGCGGGCGAGATCGCGCGGATCGAGAGCGGCGAGTTTACCGTGGAGGAACCCGTCGCCGTGATCCGGACGGAGGCCGGCGAGGTGCCCGTGGCCATGCTCCAGCGCTGGCCGGTCCGGCGCGGACGGCCGTTCCGCGAGAAAATGAGTCCGGATCGTCCCTTGCTTACCGGGCAACGGATCATCGACACCTTCTTTCCCGTGGCCAAGGGCGGCACCGCCTGCATCCCCGGCCCCTTCGGCAGCGGCAAGACCGTGGTCCAACATCAGTTGGCCAAGTGGGTCGACGCTGATATCATCGTCTATGTGGGCTGCGGCGAGCGCGGCAACGAGATGACGGACGTTCTCATGGAATTCCCCGAGCTCAAGGACCCGCGTTCCGGCGAACCTCTCATGAAACGGACGGTCCTGGTGGCCAACACCTCCGACATGCCGGTGGCGGCGCGCGAGGCCTCGATCTACACGGGGATTACCATCGCCGAGTACTTCCGCGACATGGGGTTCGACGTGGCCATCATGGCCGATTCCACCTCCCGCTGGGCTGAAGCGCTGCGCGAGATCTCCGGACGGTTGGAGGAGATGCCGGGCGAGGAAGGATACCCCGCCTATCTCGGCTCCCGGTTGGCCGACTTTTACGAGCGGGCCGGCCGCGTCATCTGCCTGGGCGCCGGCGATCGCCAGGGCGCTTTGACCGCCGTCGGCGCGGTCTCGCCGCCGGGCGGCGACCTCTCCGAGCCGGTCACCCAGGCTACCTTACGGATCGTCAAGGTGTTTTGGGGTCTTGACGCCAATCTGGCCTACCGGCGGCATTTTCCGGCCATCAACTGGCTCTTGTCATACTCGCTTTACGTGGACCGTCTGGACGACTATTTCGCCAAGGAAGCCGGGGAGGACTGGCGGCAACTGCGCGTGGAGGCCATGCGCATCCTGCAGGTCGAGGCGGAACTGGAGGAGATCGTCCGGTTGGTCGGCGTGGACGCGCTCTCCGAAAAGGATCGCTTGACCATGGAGACCGCGCGTTCCATCCGCGAGGACTTCCTCCATCAGAACGCCTTCGACGAGGTCGACACCTATTCGTCTCTGGCCAAGCAATACCTTATGCTGGGCATCATCCTGGCTTTCGACGCCATGGCCCGGAGAATGCTCGAGCAGGAAAAGCCGCTCTCCGAGATCCTGGCCCTGCCGGTGCGGGAGGAGATCGCCCGGGCCAAGTACGTCAGGGAAGAGGACCTGCTAAAGCTGCGCGATCTGCGCGCCAGGCTCACTGAGGGAGAAAAGGCTGCCGTTCAGATATGGTTTTGAGTGATGAGTTTTGAGTTATTAAGTTAAACCTAATATTCGTTAGGAGTAATGCTGGATTATTGGATCTTGTTCTCGTCTTCTAACTTTAAACTCATAATTCAAAACTCAAAACTGTTCTTCTTGAGGAGGCTATAGGATGCCCAAGGAATACAGAACCGCCCGTGAACTCGTGGGCCCGTTGATGCTGGTTGACGGAACGACGGACGTGAAATACGGCGAACTGGTTGAGATCGAGATCGCGGGCGGGGAGATCCGCCGCGGCCGCGTGCTGGAGATTAACCAGGACAAGGCCCTGGTTCAACTCTTCGAGGGCTCGGCTGACATCAACCTGGGTCAGGCGAAGATCCGTTTCTTGGGCCGCAGCCTCGAGCTGCCGGTCTCCCCCGACCTGCTCGGCAGGGTCTTCGACGGACTAGGCCGGCCCAAGGACAAGGGACCAGCCGTGGTACCCGAGAAACGCCTGGACATCAGCGGCAACCCGATCAACCCTTATGCCCGGGACTACCCGTCGGAGTTCATCCAGACCGGCATCTCGGCCATCGATGGTCTGAACACCCTGGTCCGCGGGCAGAAACTGCCGATCTTCTCCGCTTCCGGCCTGCCTCATTCCCGGCTGGCGGCGCAGATCGCCCGGCAAGCCAAGGTCCTGGGGACCGAGGAGAAATTTGCCGTCGTCTTTGCCGCCATGGGCATCACTTTCGAGGAAGCCGACTATTTCATCAACGACTTCCAGCGTACCGGGGCCATCGAACGGGCGGTCCTCTTCGTGAACCTGGCCAACGACCCCGCCATCGAGCGGATCGCCACGCCACGAATGGCCTTGACCGCCGCCGAGTATCTGGCCTACGAAGGGGACATGCACGTCCTGGTCATCCTGACCGACATGACGAATTACGCTGAAGCCCTGCGCGAAGTCTCGGCCGCCCGCAAGGAAGTTCCCGGTCGCCGAGGCTATCCCGGGTATCTCTACACCGACCTGGCCACCATCTACGAGCGCGCCGGACGCATCAAGGGCCGCAAGGGCTCGATCACCCAGATCCCCATTCTCTCCATGCCGGAAGACGATAAGACGCACCCGATTCCAGACCTGACCGGTTATATCACCGAAGGCCAGATCATTCTCAGCCGGGAACTGCATCGCCGCGGGATCTACCCGCCGATCGACGTCTTGCCTTCCCTCTCCCGACTCAAGGACAAGGGGATTGGCGCCGGCAAGACGCGCGAGGATCACGCCGACACCATGAACCAGCTCTTCAGCGCGTACGCCCGGGGCAAGGAGGCCAAAGAACTGGCGGTCATCCTCGGCGAGGCCGCTCTCTCGGAGATCGACCGGATCTTTGCCCGGTTTGCCGAGGCTTTTGAGGACAAGTACGTGACCCAGGGCGAGGAAGAGGACCGCTCCATCCAGAGCACGCTGGACCTGGGCTGGGAATTGCTTGGCATGCTGCCACGGGCGGAATTGAAGCGGGTCAGGGATGCCTTCGTGGAGAAGTACTGGCCGGGGGAGAAGCAGGCTGCGGGTAAGGCGTGAGGCGTGAGGCACGAGGCGTGAGGGTATGGGGAGAGAGGGACTAGAGGAGAACGGGAGCAGGAGTGGGCGGGTGAAGGGGAAAACTCGCGTCTAGCTATTACTATTACCCCGAAGGCCTAGCCGTTCCCGAGCGACGAGCGACCAGCGACGAGCTGCGAAACGAGGTTTGCCTAATGGAAATCCGCGTTAATCCTACGCGCATGGAACTCCTACGCCTGCGGCGCCGCTTGGCGACGGCCAGGCGCGGGCATAAGCTGCTCAAGGACAAGCTCGACGAGATGATGAAGCGGTTCATGGCCTTGGTGGAGGAGAACCGCAAGCGCCGGGCGGAAGTCGAGGAAGCCCTGGCTCAGGCCGGCGCCTCATTCCTTATGGCGCGCGCTCTCATGGGCGAGCATGCCACCGACCTCGCGATCTCGGTCCCGGTCGTCCGCGTGGGCCTGGAGGCCGGCGTCCGGCGGATCCTCAACGTCGCCGTGCCGGCTTTCCAGCTGACCCAGGATCGGCCGGAGACCTTTCCCTACGGTTTCGCGGATACCAGCGGCGAGTTGGATGCGGCCATCGCCCTCCTGCGGGATACGCTCACCGCCCTTATTCAGTTGGTGGAATCGGAGAAAGCCATCGAGTTGCTGGCGGCCGAGATCGAGCGCACCCGCAGGAGGGTCAACGCCCTGGAATACGTGCTGATCCCGCAATTACAGGAAAAAGCCCGCTTCATCGCCATGAAGCTGGATGAGAACGAACGCGCCACCAGAACGCGTTTGATGAAGATCAAGGACATGGTCCGCGCGGAAGGCGCGCTCTGATTGGTCCGGAACGGACAATTAAGCGCCGGATCCGGATAAAACCCCGAAGCAATGGGTGAAAAACGCTTCAGGGTCCACCCGCAAAGCCGCCCGATGCAGGCCGCCCTCCCCGGGCCGCCAATGCGCCGCCCCAGAAGCCGTTCGCTCCGCGGTTCCACCTCGATCTCGCCTTCCTCCGCGCGCGGCGATGCCGGCGCGAAGACCGCGGCCGCCGCCAATGGATCGTGGAAGGTGATACCGCCCCGGCACCTGAACCAGACCTCCGTTGGTGCGCGAATTACATCCAGGATCCCCCCTGAGCCTCACCATTGCCTCGCCGGCGGGAATGAAACAGCGGCAAGTTACATCGAGGCCCCAGAGAGATTGCGTCCGTCAAGGGCACGGTAAACGATGGCGCTGGCGTGAGCGTCGCCCAGCGGCAACAAGGCGGGCAGTACTGACGGCAGTGTAGCGGTACCAGCATTTGCGTGAAAAGAAAAAGCCCCGTCCACCATCGTGAACAGAGCTTCCGTCCTTGGTAATGGTCGGGGTGAGAGGATTTGAACCTCCGGCCTCTTGGTCCCGAACCAAGCGCTCTACCAAGCTGAGCCACACCCCGAACCGGCCAAAAAAGATTATAGCAGAGTAGAGCGCGGATGTCAAAAGAAAAGTCTAGCCACGGCCACCGCGACCAAAAAGCCGGTGATATCGGCGGCCAGTCCGGCAAGCCAGGTATGCCGCAAGCGGAGGAGGCCCACCGAGCCCAGGTAGATGGTGAGAACATAGAAGGTTGTCTCGGTGCTACCTTGTATGACGGAAGCGGTAAGACCTACCGGCGAGTCGGGACCGTGCGCGGCCAGGAGATCGTTGAGTATCCCGAGGGAGCCGGAGCCGGACAGGGGACGCATCAGGCCTAGCGGGATCACCGCCTCGGGTACGCCGAGTGGGCGTAAGACCGGGCTGATGAAGTCCACCAGCAACCTAATCCCCCCCGCCCCGCGAAAGACGCCGATCGCGACCAGCATGGCCAGGAGGTAAGGAGCGATGCGTATACCAGTCATGAGACCATCGCGCGCGCCCGCCACAAAGGCCTGGTAGACCCGGACCCGCCGGCATAGACCCCAGACGGGGATCGCGATTAACAAGCAAGGTAGGGCCCAACGGGAGATCAGGCCAAAGACCTGGTTCAATGTCTTCTCGCCGCCTTGCGCCGCCGGCGGATGCTCCGGGCCGCCCAGTCCACCGCCAGCGCCGCCGCCGTGCCCGCCAAGGTGGCGCACAAGGTGGGGCCCAGGCTTGCCGTGGGGTAGGCGCTCTGATAGCGGGCGCGCAGTGCGATGACCGTGGCCGGCACCAAGGTCAATCCACCCATCACCAGGCAAAGATAGGTGCATTGCGCATCGGACGGTTCATCGCGGCTTGGATTGAGGTGCTGGAGTTCCCGGATCGCCTTTAACCCCAGGGGCGTGGAGGCATTGCCCAATCCCAGGAGATTCCCGCTGATGGACATGGCAATGGCGCCCAGGGCGGGATGATCGCGCGGAATGCTTGGAAAAAGGCACGCCAGGACGGGGCGGAGAACGCGCGCGACCAGACGCGGCAGGCCGGCATCCTCGGCCACGCGCATCAAACCGGTCCAGAGCGCAATCACACCGACCAAGGCGATGACCAGCGCCACCGCGCCCTCCGCCGCGCGGAGCACGCTGGCGGTCACGGTCTCGGGCCGGCCGCCCAGCGATGCGAGGAGGACGCCCAAGGCCAGCAGAAGGCCCCAGATATAGTCGAGCAAGATATAGACCTCCCAGCATAATGATCTCGGGACCGGTACTGCTTGCATCTCATTACCAGGCCATGGCCGCCAGATCAGCAAAGAACTTGTACATTCTATGATCGTAAGGGTTAGGGTTATAACAGAAGGAGCCGCGCGCAAGACGTGGAAATACGGAAGCGGTGATCCGTCGATGAAGGATTTCTCCACCTCCGCCCGCGCGGAACTGGCGCGGGTCTGGCCAGGCGAGGCGTGTTGCGCCAAGGCCGAGTTGGCCGGCATCCTGCGCGCGGGCGGCAGCCTGCATCTTCTCGGGCAAAACCAGCTGGCGCTCTCCGTGCGGACGGAACATGCTGATGTGGCGCGCAAGATCGTCCAGCTCTTGCGCGCGGCCACGGGCCAGCCCGCCGAGGTCCTCGTCGAAGAGGGCGGACCGCTGCGCCGGCAACGGTCCTACCATGTACAGCTCGCGCCTGGGCCCAAGGTCAAGCGGCTCTTGAACGAACTGGGCATACTAAACGGGGATGGAGAGATCTCCCGGCAGATACCGGCGCCGCTTGTCCGTAAACACTGTTGCCAGGCGTCTTTTTTACGCGGCGCCTACCTGATCCGCGGTTCGGTCTGCGATCCCCGCGGCCCGAGCTATCACCTGGAGATCGTGGCCGTGAACGAGGAATTCGGCCTAGGGCTCTGTTACCTGCTTAATCTGGCGCGTCTCAAGGCGCACCTCGTCGAACGCAAGGGGAGACATGTCGTTTACCTCAAGGACGGCGACGACATCGCGGGACTCCTGAGCCTTATCGGGGCCCAAAACGCCCGCCTTGAACTGGAGGAGGTGCGCGTCGTCAAGGAGGTCCGCGGCGGCGTCAACCGGCTTGTGAACGCGGAGACGGCCAATCTCGGCAAGTCGGTCGCGGCGGCCGTGGAGCAGGTACACCTGATCGAAACCTTGCGCGATCGGGGAGTCCTGGCTGACTTACCCGATTCATTGCGTGAACTCGCCCTGGCGCGCCTGGCGAATCCGGAGGCCACCCTGTCCGAACTGGGAGCATCGCTGGCCAAGCCCGCCTCCAAGTCCGCCGTAAACCATCGTCTACGGCGCTTGCGCCAATACGCGGAGGAGTTGCGCTGATCGATTGCCCGCGCGACTTTGTTACCCCGGTGGAACAAGCTGATACGGAAATTTCGCTCTTAAGCAGGAATCCTTCTCGAGACCGCGAAACATATTATTGGTAACGGGACGATTATGTCAGGGTTGGGACAAAAAATGCCCAGGTGGTGGCGCTCCTTGACCGGTGAGGCGGTTATGGCATTACAAAATAAAGTATGTCCGGAAGCAAGCCGTCTTTGCCTTTCCCGGTACGAGCTCTTGCGCACCGTGCATTTTGCGCAGCCGATCGGCCGGCGTACCCTTGCCGAGCGCCTGCATCTGCAGGAGAGGCGCATCCGGCGGGAGTTGAGTTTTCTCAGCCAACGCGAGTTGTTGCGCATCGGCAGCCTGGGAGTGGAATTGAGCGCCGCCGGCGAGGCCGTGCTTTGGGACCTGGAAAGCTACGTGCGCCTGCTCCGGGGACTTTCGCGTTGGGAAGCCGAGTTATGCGAGCGGTTCGGCCTGCGAGAAGCGATCGTCGTCCCCGGCGACTGCGATCGGGACGACACCGTCAAGAAAGAACTGGCCCGGGTGACAGCTGATTATCTGCGGGCACATTTCGTGGATGGGTCCATCCTCGCGGTCACCGGCGGAACCACTTTGGCGGAAGTGGCGGCGGCCTTGCGTCCCGCGGAAGCGCAACGGGATCTCCTCGTCTTGCCGGCGCGTGGCGGATTGGGCGAGGAGGTCGAGTTGCAGGCAAACACGATCGCCGCCGCTTTTGCCAAGAGTCTGGGCGGTACCTATCGGCTGCTGCATGTGCCCGATGACCTCGGGCCGGAAACCCTACAGACCATCGCCGCAGAACCAAAAGTACGGGAAGTCGTGGAGCTTATGCGCCGCGCCGATATCCTCTTGCACGGCATCGGCGTGGCGGCGGAAATGGCGAAGCGCCGCGGCATGGCTGCCTCGGAAATCGGCGCCTTGTTGGACAAGGGAGCGATCGGAGAAGCGCTGGGCTATTACTTTGACGTCGAGGGCCGCCTGGTGCACACCACGAGCAGTGTCGGCTTGCAGGATAAGGACCTTCCCGCCATCGGGATGGTGATCATGGTCGGTGGCGGACAAAGCAAGGCCAAGGCGGCCAGGGCGATCCTCCGCAACGGCGGCCGGCACGTCGTGATTACCGATGAAGCGGTGGCCAAGGAACTGGTCGGCGAGGTAAGTACTAAGGACTAAGGACTAAGTACTAAGTACTAAGGACAAAGTACTAAAAGAGATTGAAAAGGGTGAAGGAACGCAGATTGCCTAAAGTCCTTGAAAACCACGTGACGTTGGTCAATCTGCACTCTACGATTGTCGATCCAGATGGGTTTTCGCAACGCTTCTGAACAAAACCTTCAAGTGCTGAAGCGGACAACACTCGTCGCGTCGACGAACGTGAAGGGGGTAACGGGATTCATTTATGGAAGGGCTCCAATTTCTGGACGATTTTCACCAGTGCGAACCCATTTTTAGTACTTAGTACTTGGTACTTGGTACTTGGCCTCGTCCTCTAGGTAATACCCAAATAACTACGTGGAGGGGTTTTAGAGATGACAGTCAAGGTCGGAATCAACGGTTTTGGTCGCATCGGGAGAAACGTGTTCCGGGCGGCGCTGAAGCGCAACCCCAATCTCGAGATCGTGGCGGTAAACGATCTGACGGATGCCAAGACTCTGGCGCATCTGCTGAAGTACGACTCGGTCCACGGCGTGCTCGACGCGGAGGTCCGCGCCAAGGACGACGCGATCGTGGTAAACGGCAAGGAAGTAAAGGTACTTTCCCAGAGGGATCCGGCGGCGCTTCCTTGGAAAGACCTGGGCGTCGATATCGTCGTCGAATCCACAGGTCTTTTCACGATCAAGATGGATGGGGTCAACAAGAAGGGCAAGGAAGTCAAGGGCGCCTACAACCACATCGCCAAGGGTGGCGCCAAGAAAGTCATCATCTCCGCGCCGGCCGAAGGCGAGGACATCACGATCGTCATGGGCGTCAATGAGGATAAATACGACGCCAAGGCGCACGAAGTGATCTCCAACGCTTCCTGCACCACCAACTGCCTGGCTCCGGTCGCCAAGGTACTGCACGAGAAGTTCGTTATCAAGCGCGGCTTGATGACGACCGTGCACAGCTACACCAACGACCAGATGATCCTGGACTTGCCCCACAAGGACCTCCGCCGCGCCCGCGCGGCCGCCATGTCCATCATCCCCACCACTACCGGCGCGGCCAAAGCCGTGGCGCTGGTGCTACCGGATCTAAAGGGCAAACTGAACGGTTTTGCGATGCGGGTACCCACGCCCAATGTCTCCGTGGTGGATCTCGTCTGCGAGGTGGGAAAGGCTGTAACGGCCGAGGAAATTAACGCGGCTCTCAAAGCGGCGGCCGAAGGACCCATGAAGGGCGTCCTGGCTTATACGGATGACCCGCTGGTCTCCCGGGACTTCAACGGGAATCCAAACTCCTCGATCGTCGATGGCCTCTCCACGATGGTGATCGATGGAAACATGGTCAAGGTCATTGCCTGGTACGACAATGAGTGGGGTTACTCCTGCCGCGTCTGCGATCTGGCGGAATATATCGCGAAGAGATTCTAAATCCGACCGCATAAGCGCGACGCTGGACGAGGGCTGAGATCGGGTCGCAATCGGGATCGGGGTCGAAGCTTCTGGGACTATACGGGCCTCGATTCCGTTCGCGATGCCGATTTCGACCCCGAGAAAGCCGGTTCGAAGTTCACTTGGGTGGGCTACAGTCAATCCGGGGCTAGAGGAGGCACCAACATGAAAAAAATGACCGTCAAGGATCTTGAGGTGCGGGGAAAGCGCGTTTTTGTCCGCGTGGACTTCAACGTACCGATGGACGATGCCGGCCGGATAACGGACGACACGCGCATCATCGCGGCCCTGCCGACCATCAAGGATCTGTCCGGCCGCGGCGCCAAGGTCATCCTGGCATCCCATTTCGGCCGCCCAAAGGGGGGGCCGGATCCGAAGTACAGCCTGGCGCCGGTCGCCAAGCGCCTGAGCGAACTCTTGGGTAAGCCGGTCGCCATGGCGGAGGACTGTGTGGGTCCCGGTGTCCAGGCCAAAGTTGCCGCGCTCAACGGCGGTGACGTGCTCCTCCTGGAAAACGTGCGTTTCCACGCCGAAGAAGAGAAGAACGATGAGGGTTTTGCCAAGGAATTGGCTTCCTTGGCCGATCTCTACGTCAATGACGCTTTCGGCACCGCGCATCGAGCGCATGCCTCCACCGCCGGCGTGGCCAAGTTCCTCAAGCCCGCCGCGGCGGGGTACTTGATGCAAAAAGAGATCGAGTTCATGGGCAAGGCGATCACCGATCCCGAGCGTCCGTTCGTGGCCATCCTGGGCGGGGCCAAGGTGAAGGATAAGATCGGCGTCATCACCAATCTCCTCGACAAGGTGGACAGCCTGATCATCGGGGGAGGCATGTCTTATACCTTTCTCAAGGCGAAAGGTTTCGAGATCGGACGCTCCCTCCTGGACGCCGAGAACGTAGGTTTCGCCGGAGAGATGCTGGCACGGGCCAAGGCCAAGGGGGTAAAGATTCTGTTGCCCCTGGATACGGTCGTCGCGGACGACTTCAAGAATCCCACCGTGAGCAAGACGGTGAGATCGGATCGTATCCCGGCCGATATGGAAGGCGTGGATATCGGTCCGGAAACGATCGCGCTCTTCGCGGGCGAGATCAAGAACGCCAAGACCGTGGTCTGGAACGGCCCGATGGGGGTCTTTGAACTGCCGCAGTTCGCCGTGGGTACCAAGGCCATCGCCCAAGCCATGGCCGACTCCGCCGCGACGACCATCGTCGGCGGCGGCGACTCGGCGGCGGCCGTTGAACAGCTGGGGTTCGGTGAAAAGATGACGCATATCTCCACGGGCGGCGGCGCCTCGCTGGAATTCCTCGAGGGGCGCCAGCTTCCGGGCGTGGAAGCTCTGACGGACAAGGAATAGGCAAGAGGCAAGACTTACGAAGGCAAAAGGCAAGAGGCAAAGGGCAAAAGGCAAGAGGATTGGGTTGTCGGGTGATAAAGAAGAGGCAAAAGTTGCATCATCGCCAGTGAGCTCCCGCGAAATTTAGCCTCTTGCCTCTTGCCTGCTCTTAACGAGGAGGAACCACATGCGAAAGCCCATTATTGCGGGGAACTGGAAGATGTACAAGACGATACCGGCGGCGCGGCATCTGGTGGGAGAACTTGTGGCGGCGGTGGGGCGGGAAGAACGAGTGGAAGTCGTGATCTGCCCGCCGTTCACCGCCCTGTCCGCGGTCGCCCCCCTCCTTTCCGGTTCGCGCCTCGCGCTCGGAGCCCAAGACGTATTCTGGCTCGATGAGGGCGCTTATACCGGGGAAGTCGCGCCGGCGATGCTGACCGACATCGGATGCACTTACGTCATCATTGGACACTCCGAGCGCCGCGAGCATTTCCACGAGACCAACAGCAGTGTCAACCAGAAGACCAGGGCGGCTTTGACCCACGGGCTGACGCCGATTGTCTGCGTAGGAGAGAGCCTGGCGCAGAGGGAGGCGGGGGAAACGCAAGCGTTTGTCGAGGGCCAAGTACGCACGGGTCTGGCGGGGTTGGGTGAGAAAGCCACCCAGGTGGTGGTGGCCTACGAGCCGATCTGGGCGATTGGCACCGGCCGTTCATCGTCGGGTGCGGACGCCAACGAGGTCATACGGCTGATTCGGGCGACACTGGCCGAGATGTACGGCGAAAGGGCGGCGGACGCGATCCGCATCCTCTACGGAGGCAGCGTCAAACCGGGCAACATCAAGGAATACATGAGCTACCAGGATATCGACGGCGCCCTGGTCGGCGGTGCAAGTCTCGAGGCCGCGTCATTTGTGCCGATAGTCAAGTACTACGGGTGAACCAGCGTATCGCGAAAGGCGTGAGGCAAGTTTGGCTAATAATCCAGTCGCGCTTATCATTCTTGACGGCTGGGGCATCAATCCGCGCCGCGAAGGCAATGCGGTCGCACAGGCCAAGACGCCGTTCCTGGACGGCCTGTTCGCGTCCTGTCCGCATGCCAAGCTGCTCTGCGCCGGCGAAGCGGTCGGTCTGCCCGAGGGGCAGATGGGGACCTCCGAGGTCGGCCACCTGAACATGGGCGCCGGGCGAATCGTCTATCAGAGTCTGGTCCGTATCAGCCTTGCCCTACGGCAGGGGGATCTCAAGCACAATGAGGTTTTCCAGGGTTTGCTACGGCGCGTCAAGGAGCGGGGGCGCGCCTTGCATTTCATGGGACTCGTTTCACCGGGCGGGGTCCATAGCCATACGGAGCATCTATACGGCTTCATCCGTCTCGCGGTGGAGGCCGGCCTGCGCGAGATATATATCCACGCCTTTCTGGATGGACGCGACACGCCGCCCCAGTCCGCCCTGGAGTACTTGGCGGCCTTGGAAGCCGAGTGCGCAAGGATCGGGGCCGGCCGCGTGGCGACGGTCTCCGGCCGATACTATGCCATGGACCGCGATAAACGCTGGGATCGGGTCGAGAAGGCCTTCAGGGCCATGGTCGAAGGCAAAGGGGAGACGGCCGCCAGTGCTCGTGAGGCAGTGGAAAACTCCTATGCGAGGAAGATCACGGATGAGTTCGTTCTGCCGACCGTGGTTAGCGCTGGCGGGCGTCCCGTGGCCACCGTCAATCCGGGCGACGGTCTCATCTTTTTTAATTTCCGTCCTGACCGGGCAAGGGAAATCACACGCGCCTTCGTCGATCGAGATTTCCAAGGTTTTTCGCGGCCGGGCGGCCGGCCCGAGGTTGATTTCGCCTGCCTGACCCAGTACGATGAGACCATCGAAGCGCCGCAGATCTTCCCCCCCGAGGGGCGCCTGGCGCATGTCTTTGCCGGGGTTTTGAGCGAGGCGGGTTTGACCCAGCTGCACACGGCGGAGACGGAAAAATACGCCCACGTGACCTTCTTTTTCAACGGTGGCGAAGAGACGCCTTTTGCGGGTGAGGACAGGATCCTGATCCCCTCGCCCAAGATCGCGACCTACGACCTGAAACCATCCATGAGCGCGGTCGAGGTGACCGATTCGTTACTTGTTCAGATCCAAAGCGGGAAATACAACGCCATCGTGGTCAACTACGCCAACTGTGATATGGTCGGCCATACCGGCGACATGGCGGCGGCGATCGCGGCCGTGGAGACGGTGGACGCTTGCCTGGCACGGGTGGTGCCGGCCATCGTCGCGCGCGGAGGCGCGGCCCTCATCTGCTCCGACCATGGCAATGCCGAGCAGATGATCGATTATGAGACGGGGGCGCCGCATACCGCGCACACGACCAACCCGGTTCCGGTTATGCTCGTGGGCGATCGGGGAAATGCTAGACTGCGGGACGGCATCCTGGCGGACGTGGTACCGACCTTGTTGGAGCTTCTGGATCTCCCTAAACCGCCGGAGATGACGGGTAAGAGCCTGATCGAGCGCTGAGAACTCGTACTCTCTTGCCATGAATCTTGCCGTGAAAGGACATCGGAACCGTGAGCACGATCGTCGACTTGATCGCACGCGAGATCCTTGATTCCCGCGGTAATCCCACGGTCGAGGTGGATGTGGAGCTTGAAGACGGGAGCGTCGGCCGCGCCGCCGTGCCGTCCGGCGCGTCCACCGGGGCGTTTGAGGCCGTAGAACTTAGGGATGGGGAGACGGCGCGCTATCTGGGGCGCGGCGTGCGAAAGGCGATCGAGAACGTAAACGATGATATCGCCGCGGAAGTCGTTGGCCTCGATGCCCTTGAACAGGCGGCTGTTGATCGCGTGCTGATCGAACTGGATGGGACGCCGAATAAGGAGAATCTGGGCGCCAACGCCATCCTCGGCGTCTCGTTGGCGGTCGCCAAGGCCGCGGCGGCCTCGGTGGGGATGCCGCTCTATCGCTACCTCGGCGGGACCAATGCCCGCGTGCTGCCCGTGCCGATGATGAATATCCTGAACGGCGGTAAACACGCGGATAATAACGTCGATATCCAGGAATTCATGGTGGTGCCGCACGCCGGTGGATCATTTGCGGAAAGCCTGCGTATGGGCACGGAAGTCTTCCATCACCTAAAGGCGGTCCTGAAGGCCAAGGGGCTCAACACATCGGTCGGAGACGAGGGCGGCTTTGCCCCAAACCTCAAGAGCAACGAAGAGGCGATCCAGATCATCCTGGAGGCCATCGGGAAAGCAGGTTACGAACCGGGGGCGCAGGTATCGTTGGCGCTGGATGTCGCCGCCACGGAAATCTGGCGCGAGGGGCGCTATCGGCTTGCGGGCGAGGGCAAGTCGCTGGCGGCGCCGGAACTGATCGACTACTACCAAGGCCTGCTGGCCAGGTACCCGATTGTCTCGATCGAGGATCCGCTGGCGGAGGACGAATGGGATGCTTGGCGCAGGCTGACGGATCGCCTGGGCGGCGGCGTACAACTGGTAGGCGACGATCTCTTCGTGACCAACACGGAACGCCTGGCACGGGGCATCAAATCGGGTGTGGCGAACAGCATCCTGATCAAGGTAAACCAGATCGGCACCCTTACCGAAACCCTGGCCGCGATCGAGCTCGCCACGCGGGCCGGCTATACGGCTGTAATCTCCCATCGGTCCGGCGAGACGGAGGACACTACCATCGCTGAGATCGCGGTGGCTGCCAATGCTGGGCAGATCAAGACCGGCGCGCCGTCGCGGACCGACCGGGTGGCCAAGTACAATCAACTGCTTCGCATCGAGGAGATATTAGGGGATGAGGCGATATTCCCCGGGCGGGAGGCGTTTAAGCAACAAAGCTGCTGGAAGCGATCGTGAAGTCCCTTCGGGTTCACCGCACGGGCTGGTCAAGAGCCGCGCCTCCTTGTCTCCAGGCAAGGGGCTTTTTTTTCCATTTCAGGAACTGCTTATCCCGCTACAGCACGGGTTACCGCGATCGCAACCGCTCGCCCCGGGAGGAGGAACTCTGGCGCACGAAGCAGAATATTCACAAGCGCCAACCATTTAGACCGGGGTGAAACCATGAACGAGGACCTGCCATACTGGGTGGCGTTGAACAAGGTCCAATGCATCGGCGCCAAGCGCTTTGCCCAACTTATCGGCCATTTCGGCAGCGCGCGCGCGGTCTGGAGCGCTCCTCCGCAGGCTCTCCTGGACGCGGGCATCGGGCCGCACGCGGCCGAGGTTCTGGCGAAGATGCGCCGGGAGATCGATCCCGAGGCCGAGATGGCCAGGGTCGCCCGGGAGGACTTCACGGTCTTGGCCGGGTTCATGCCCGGGTATCCGAGGCTTCTCGCCAAGATCCCAGACCCTCCCCCGGTCCTCTTCGTCTGCGGCCGGCTTCTGTCCGAAGACGA
The DNA here is from genome assembly GCA_050260415.1 of Bacteroidota bacterium. Taxonomy (GTDB): domain Bacteria; phylum Bacillota; class UBA4882; order JAAYXC01; family JAAYXC01; genus JBLNCE01. The sequence goes on from JBLNCE010000088.1 coordinate 18,628, forward strand.
AGCGGCGGTCGCCATCGTCGGTACGAGGACCCCCAGCCCGGCGGGGATCCTGACCGCCGAAAGCTTGGCGGCGGGTTTGGCCTGCCAGGGAGTAACCGTCGTCAGCGGCATGGCGCGGGGGATCGATACGGCCGCCCACCGTGGCGCTTTGTCCGCCGGCGGCCGGACGATCGCCGTCCTCGGCTCCGGCCTTGACGTCGTCTATCCGCGCGAGAACGCCGATCTATACCGGCGGATCAGCGAAAACGGCGCGGTTATCAGCGAATTCGCCCTAGGCACCCGTCCCGTGCAGATGAATTTCCCGGCGCGCAACCGGGTAATTAGCGGGCTTTCGCTGGGGGTTTTGGTCGTCGAGGCGGCCAATGACAGCGGATCCCTGATTACGGCAGGGCATGCGCTGGAACAGGGGCGCGATGTCTTCGCCGTGCCGGGGCCGGTGGATCATGAGGGCAGCCGTGGCCCGCACCGGCTGATCAAGCAGGGTGCCAAGCTTGTGGAGTCGGTGCAGGATATCTTGAACGAACTCTCGCTTCCGTTCCTTTCGGAAATCGAGGTCGCCGCTACCAAGGCCACCGAGGTTCTTACCCGCGACGAGGAGAGAGTCCTGCAATTCCTGGGACATGAACCACGCCATGTCGATCTGATCGTACGCGACAGCGGTCTGGCCTCCGGCGCCGTCGGCGCCGCCTTGGTCATGCTGGAGATGAAGGGCTTGGCCCGGCAGTGGACTGGGAGCCTTTTCTCCAGGGTGCGCTAAGATCCTTGTTTACAGCCGCGCGGGCGTTCGGATATAATGAGCTTGATTGACCGTGGGACGAGGACCCGCCAGGAGGGACGGGAAATGCGTGCGCGCACCAAGGTTGGGAGCAATTCGCAGGAGAGGATCTTGCAGATCGTGGGGTTTCTGCTCCGCCGGATCCTGGAATTTCCCGAGGAAGCAAGTTCGGAAAGGGAAATGATCCGGGATCTTCAGGAGCGCGGATATGGGCAAGCCGAGATCGATGCCGCCATCGAATTGGTGTTCGCCGTGCCAGAGATCTTCACCGGCACGCTCAATCCCTCCGCAAGGCCGGCGGCGGCCACCACGAGAATCTTCAGCCCGGCTGAGAATCTCAAACTGGGAATGGCGGCCAAGGGGCATCTCCTGCGCTACCGGGAGTATGGTTTGCTGTCCGAGGCGGAATGGGAGGAAGTCTTGCTACAGCTCCTGCTCAGCGAATCGCGCGAGGTCGGCCTCATAGAACTGCACCATGCCGTCCGTAAGGTTGTGGCTGATGAGCAGCGGCTCTTGCTCCTCCTGCCTAAGGCAAGACCCCTAATCTATGGGACCATAAACTAGGGTTTGGCCCCCGCCTCCGGCGGGGTAATGTTTGTCCGGCCCCGATGCGGGTTAGTGCCAGACCGATCTTATTCTTGAAGCATGGGTCATGATTGGCGAAAGAGGCTCGTCCAGTATGGGCCCAAGCTGCCGGGGGAAGTGGATACGAGCGTGGCCAAGTCCCTGATTATTGTGGAATCGCCGCACAAAGCCAAGACCATCGAGCAATTCTTGGGCAGGGATTATTCCGTCAAAGCCTCCGTGGGCCATATCCGGGACCTCCCGACCAGCCAGTTCGGTGTGGATATCGAGCGGGGATTCACCCCCAAATACGTAACAATCCGAGGGCAAGGCAAGGTTATCTCGGAACTGAAGACCGCGGCCAAAAAGGCGGAGCATGTGCTGCTGGCGACGGACCCCGACCGCGAGGGCGAAGCGATCTCATGGCACCTGTCACAAGCCCTGGAATTGGATCACAAGGCGCAGAGGATTGAGTTTCATGAGATCACGCCCAAGGCTATCTCCGCGGCGCTGGCCGCCCCGCGGTCCATCGATCTGAGGCGGGTCAACGCCCAACAAGCCCGGCGCGTGCTGGACAGGATCATCGGCTATCAGCTGAGCCCGTTGCTCTGGAAGAAGGTCCGCCGGGGGCTTTCCGCCGGACGGGTACAATCGGTGGCGGTACGACTGCTCGTGGAGCGGGAGATCGAGATCCGCGGTTTTAAGCCCCTTGAATACTGGACCATCGATGTGCATCTAGCCACCCCGAACGGTGAAGGCCTACTGGCCCGGGTCATCAGCCTGGACGGTAAGAAGCTGGAGATTGGCACGGAGAAGGACGCGCTCGCGCACCGGAAAGTTCTCGCCGCCGCCACCTATCGTCTCCTCGAGGTGAAGCGCAAGGAAAAACTACGTAACCCGCCGCCTCCGTTCACCACGAGCACCATGCAGCAGGAGGCTTCGCGTAAACTTGGTTTCAGCGCGCGGCGTACCATGGTTCTGGCGCAGCAGCTCTATGAGGGGCTAGAGCTTGGTTCCGAGGGGAGCGTAGGGCTGATAACCTACATGCGCACGGACTCCGTGCGCGTGGCGGAGGAAGCCCAAGCGGAAGCGGCCTCTCTCATCGACGAGCGTTTTGGGCGGGACTATCGGCCGGCTGAACCGCCGAAGTACAAGACGAAGGCCGTTGCGGCTCAGGAAGCGCACGAGGCCATCCGCCCGACCAGCGTACGTCGTACGCCGGAGATGGTCAAGGCCTTTCTCGACCGCGATCAACTGAGGCTCTACCAACTGGTCTGGGCGCGGTTCCTGGCTAGTCAGATGCGGCCGGCGGTCATGGATACGGTTGCGGTCGATATCGCCGCCGGCGATTACCTATGCCGCGCCAACGGCTCGACGGTCAAGTTCCCCGGGTATCTTGAGGTCTACCAAGAGGGCAAGGATGATGAACTCAAGGAGGAGGAGGGGCTGCTGCCGCCTCTGACCGGCGATGAAGCGCTGCGCCTGGCCGAGGAAGGCGTGGAGCTCAAGCAGCATTTCACCCAGCCCCCGCCCCGTTACTCCGAGGCCATGCTGGTCAGGGCCCTGGAAGAGAAGGGCATCGGGCGTCCGAGCACTTATGCGCCGACCATCGATACGATCCTGCGTCGCAATTATGCTCAATTGCTGGAGAAACGCTTTCATCCGACGAAGCTCGGCGAGGTGGTCGTGCAATTATTGACCGAGCATTTCCCGGACGTGGTGGACATCGACTTTACGGCGGAGCTGGAAAACCAACTGGATCAGATTGAGGCCGGCGAGTTGGCCTGGAACCAAGTTGTCAAGGAATTCTACGCGCCGTTCATGGCTGACCTGGAGAAAGCCAAGGATCATCTGGAGCGGGTGAAGATCGAGGACGAAGTCAGCGAGGTCCCTTGTGAGCGGTGCGGACGCATGATGGTGGTCAAATACGGCCGCTTCGGGAAATTCCTCGCCTGCCCCGGCTATCCGGAGTGCAAGTCCACCAAGCCGATACGCAAGGAACTCGGGGTGGCCTGCCCGCTCTGCGGCAAGCAGGTGGTGGAACGCCGAACCAAGAAGGGGCGCCGTTTCTTTGGTTGCAGCGGTTACCCCGGCTGTGACTTTGTGAGTTGGGAACCGCCGGCAAAGACTCCTTGCCCCAAATGCGGTTCTTTTGCCAAGCTTCGCGGGGGTAAAGGCCACCCGCAACAGCTCGTTTGCACCAAGGAAAGTTGTGGGTTCATGGGGCCACTCCCCGAAGAGAAACCGGCCGACAGATGAGCGAGGTAGTCGTCGTCGGAGGCGGTTTGGCCGGCGCCGAGGCCGCCTGGCAGCTGGCAACACGCGGCATCGACGTAATTCTTTATGAGATGCGGCCCCTTGTCATGACGCCAGCCCATCGGACGGGATTATGCGCCGAATTGGTCTGCAGCAATTCATTCCGTGCCGCTGGTTGGGAGAATGCCGTCGGGCTCCTAAAGGAAGAAATGCGGCGGCTCGGCTCCCTGATCATGACCGCGGCCGACGCCACACGTGTGCCCGCCGGCGGAGCGTTGGCGGTGGACCGCACGCTGTTCGCGCGGTTTGTTACGGAACGGCTGGCGGGTCATCCCCGGATCCGCATCGAACGCCGGGAAATAACGGCGGTGCCGGCCCCGCCGGCCGTCATCGCCACCGGGCCGCTTACCGCGGGCGAGTTCGCGGCGGCCTTGCGTACGAAACTTGGCCAAGACTACCTGCATTTCTACGATGCGGCGGCTCCCATTGCTTACCTGGAATCCCTCGACCGGAAGATTCTCTTCCGTGCCTCTCGTTACGGAAAAGGAGACGACGGCGCCTATCTGAACGCCCCCTTTACGCGCGAAGAGTATGAACGTTTCCACCGTGAACTCCTGGCCGCGGATACCCGCAGCGGCCACCTGCCCGATGACGCTGTCTTCTTCGAAGGCTGTCTGCCCATTGAGGAAATCGCGCGGCGCGGGCAGGATACGTTGCGCTACGGCCCTCTGAAGCCGGTCGGATTGACCGATCCGCGGAGCGGTAGGAGACCGTATGCCGTGGTTCAGCTTAGGCAGGATAACGCGGCTGGTTCCCTCTATAACCTTGTCGGGTTTCAGACCAGGTTGAGCCATGGAGAGCAAGTGCGGGTCTTCCGGCTTATCCCCGGGCTCCAAAATGTTGAATTCGCGCGTTACGGCGGCATGCACCGCAACTCCTACCTCAATGCGCCCCTCTTGCTGCATCCGACCGGGGAGACCCGCGGGACGGAAGGTCTCTTCTTTGCCGGGCAGCTGACCGGGGTGGAGGGCTACGTCGAATCCTCATGTAGCGGGCTTATCGCCGGCGTGAATATGGCACGGCGGATGCAAGGCCAGGAACCGCTGTCTTTCCCTCCCGAAACCGCCCATGGCGCCCTGATGCACTACATCACTTCCGCCGCGCCAGCCCACTTCCAGCCCATGAACGTGAACTTCGGTTTGTTCCCCCCGCTTCCGGTCCAGGTTCGCGACAAGCGGCAACGATATAGGGCCCTTGTGGAACGTGCGTTGACGGCATTGTCAGCGTTAAAAACCTGCAATAATCGGTAAAAACAGTGAACCACCCTCAGCCACGCACATTCTTACTCCGCTTGACGCTGCGCAAATGTTTCTAGCTTACTGATCCGTTCGGACAGAGCGTCTTGCAGAATTCGGCACAATATGGTATTATGTGTGGTGATTGGGATGGACCAGTTTATTGATGATTTTCTGAAGACCATGCAGCTTGCCAAAGGTGCAGCAAGCAGGACAGTTGTGGCTTATGCCACGGATCTGAGTCAATTCTCGCAATTCGTTGCCGATCGTGGCCTCGCGCATCCCAGCCAAGTGAATCACCTTGTTATTCGGGAGTTCCTGGCGTCCCTCAAGGAACAGGGATTGGCCAAGAGTTCGATCGGCCGGAAGATGGCAGCCTTACGTTCTTTCTTTCGTTATCTCTGCCTCCGCGGCACGCTCTCGGCCAGCCCAATCATGGGCGTGTCGACGCCTCGCAGGGAGAAGCGGTTGCCGCATTTCTTGTACCAACAGGAAGTGGAGATTCTACTGGCCGCCCCGGGTACCAATACGCCTCTTGCCCTACGGGATGTGGCCATCCTGGAGACCCTTTACGCCACCGGCATTCGTCTTTCGGAGCTAGTCCGCCTCAACCTGAACGACATGGACTTTAAGCTTCGGTGTATACGGGTAATGGGCAAGGGTGCCAAAGAAAGAATCGTACCCATCGGCCGCGCGGCCCTGGTCGCCTGTGAAGATTATCTCGTCCTGGGACGGCCGGTCCTGGCTCAGGTTGCCGGGTTGCCCGAACCGGAGCGGGCATTCTTTCTCAATTATCAAGGCAGAAGGCTCTCGGGGCGCAGCGTTGAACGCATCGTCGCACGATATCTCGCCAAGATCGCCTTTGCGCGTCACGCCAGCCCACATGCGATTAGGCACTCCTTTGCCACCCACCTGCTGGAAAACGGAGCCGACCTTCGGGTGGTGCAGGAACTTCTAGGTCACGTTGACGTTTCAACTACCCAGATCTATACCCACCTCAGCAAGGAAAAGCTCAAACGGGTATACGATCGGACACATCCGCGCGCTTGAGTCTGTGGTTGGCATGCACTTTCGAAATCTCGGATAAACATAATTTTCGCGCGAATGAGTAGGCTACATAGAGGGGAAGCCAGTGGATATCAAGGGTATACCGTTGCCCTAGGTAAGACGGAAATCGCCAGGCTTCTGGCGCGACTGGCGGCGGCCGGTCAGTGAGCGATTGGAATGTTCGAAAAAACATACAAGGAGAGTAACAATGAGCGCGCTGTTGGAGAAAGTCAGGCAACTCAATCAGTTGGTGCAGAAAAGCGCGGAAGCCACGGACGATTATTCACCCATGGCGGAGACGGTGAGTACGCTTACGGCCAGCAATGCATATCTGGTGGGGCCCGATGGAATCGTGCGCGGTCACCATTATGCGGAGGAACCCGATTGCGAGCGGATCGCCTTGGATGAAGAGGCAAAGCTGTCGTCCGGGTTCCAGCAGAAGCTGGCCTTCCTCTTTCAACCGGCCACGAATATACCATTGGAAGGATGCATCTTTCACGAAGCCGACTGCAAGTGCCGGGGCCGCGTCATGACGGTCATCCCCATTCACAGCGGCGGTGAACGGTTGGGCAGCCTCCTCTTGACGCGCAAGAAGGAAAACTTCACGGACGATGACCTGGTGCTCGCCGAGGTTGGCGCCACGATTATAGGTATGGCCATTCTGCGGCACAGGGCGGAGCGCTCCGAAGCCGATGCGCGCCAGAAGGCGAACGTGCAAATCGCGTTGGATTCGCTATCCTTCTCGGAGATGGAAGCGATCAACAACGTCTTTGAGGAATTGGGAGGAATGGAAGGTTTTCTGGTGGCGAGCAAGGTGGCGGACCGGATCGGTATCACCCGCTCGGTAATCGTGAACGCCATGCGTAAGCTCGAGAGCGCCGGTGTCGTCGAGTCGCGTTCCCTGGGAATGAAAGGAACCTATATCAGGGTCCAGAATCGCTTTTTCCTGGACGAATTGACCAAACGTAACCGGGCTAAATAGCGGGTAGACCCTAACCATGCGGGCGTGGAATTTTACGGTGCGCGATAGGCGCACCTTTTTTTGTGTCCGTAGAAGTTTTTTCTTATACGACAGGCAGAAAATTCGGTCGCAAGAAGGGAATGCCTCCTGGACAGCGAATTAGTTCATGTCTGGAACGCATATCCACTCTTGGGTCGACAAAGGGCCGCCATTGCTGGATTCGAGCGGCGGCTCTTGGAAAAGACACTGTCGCGAATATCTGCACAGTGACCTCGAGGAGGAGGCTGGCATGGGTAACCGGGTTCTGGTAGTGGACGATGCAGCTTTCATGCGCATGATGATCAAGGACATTCTGCGCAAAGGTGGTTACCAAGTGATTGGCGAAGCCGAGGACGGCGTACGCGCGATTGAGAAGTATCGTGAGCTCAAGCCAGATCTCGTCACGATGGATATTACCATGCCCGACATGGACGGGATAACCGCCGTGAAGGAAATCCGCAAAGTGGACGAAAACGCGGTCATTATCATGTGCAGCGCCATGGGGCAGCAAGCCATGGTGATAGATGCCATCCAAGCCGGGGCTAAGGACTTCATCGTCAAGCCATTCCAACCCGATCGGGTACTCGAAGCGATCCGCAAGGTTCTTGGTTGAGCCGCGAAAACGGCTGCCTCCGAGTACCGGCATGGCATGGGTATAAGTCAAGCCTCACGGGAGGTGAGCATGGTGGAGATCTCACAATACTTAAGCGTCTTTATGGATGAATGCGCCGAACATCTTCAGACCCTTAACCAGGCCCTACTTGAGTTGGAGAACGACCCGGATAACGGGGAACTCCTCAACACGATCTTCCGCGCCGCGCATACCTTGAAGGGCGCCTCCATGACCATGGGTTTCAACAAAATGTCCGCCCTGACAAGCGCGATGGAGGATGTACTGAGCGGCCTTCGGAACAAGGAGATCCCCATCTCATCAGAGGTCGTCAGCCTTCTTTTCGAATCATTCGACCTGCTGGATGTCTTGGCCCAAGGCATCGGCAGCGGCCGTGAAGAAGACATCGAGATCAACGGCGTCACGCAACAACTCCGCCGTTTGGCCACGGGCGAGGAGGCAACTCCGCCCACGGTCGAAAAGCGGCGTGATTTACAGCTCCGGTATACCGCCCAGGAAAAGGAAGAGATCGCCCAGGCTATCAATGATGGTGCCACACTTTGGCATGTGACCGTGACACTCAAGGCCGACTGCCTGCTCAAGGGCGCCCGGGCCTTCATGGTCCTCCGTGAGTTGGCGCGCCTGGGTGAAGTGGTAAGGAGCATCCCCGATGCCAAGGATCTCGAGGACGAGAAATTCCAGGATTCGTTCATTGTAGGGCTTATCTCCAGGGAACCGGCGGAGATTATCATCTCCACCGTCAGGCAGATCTCCGACGTGGCGGCCGCCAGCGCGGAACGGACGAATGTGGAGTCCTTACAGATCGAGCGGCGGGTTGCGGAACCCGTGGAGGTAGTCCAGCCGGAAGTTGTTGCGCGTCCGGGCGTGGAACGAGCCTCCACCGGCCAGACGGTGCGAGTTGACATACGAAAACTCGACGACCTGATGAACATCGTGGTCGAGCTCGTAATCAACCGTTCCCGGTTGGAACAGTTATGTTCAGCGGTGCAATCAAGGGAACTCGACGAGACCCTCGAACAGGTGGCCCGCTTGACTCTCGACCTCCAGAGCCGCGTACTGAAGACCCGGATGGTTCCGGTGGACAATGTGTTTCGCCGGTTCCCACGCCTGGTGCGGGACCTCAGCAAGGAAATGGGCAAGCAGGCCACCCTCGTGACGCTTGGCGGGGATACCGAGCTGGATCGCACCGTGATCGATGAGATCGGCGATCCTCTCATGCATATACTCCGCAACTGTCTGGACCACGGTATCGAAACGCCGGCGGAACGAGTGGCGAAAGGGAAATCCGCCACCGGTACCGTTACCCTCGAGGCACGCCAGGAAGGTAACAACATCGTCATCAAGGTCTCCGATGACGGCCAGGGTATCGCGATTGAGCGGGTGGCGGCCAAGGCACTGGAACTGAACCTCGTTACCGAAGCCGAACTGGGAGAGATGACGCCAAATCAGATCGCGGAGCTGATTTTCACCCCGGGGTTGTCCACCGCGGCCAAAGTAAGCGATGTCTCCGGTCGCGGCGTAGGCATGGATGCGGTCAGAGCAAAGATCGATTCCCTGCGCGGTACGGTAACCATCGAAACAGTACCCGGCCAAGGGACGTCCGTTATTATCAGGCTGCCGTTGACATTGGCCATCATCCAGACGCTCATGGTGGAACTAGGCGAGGACATCTTCCTCATACCTTCCGGATACATCGACTCGACCATCAGCGTCATGAGACGAGATATCAAGAAGGTGCGCAATCAGGAGGTGACCATGGTCCGTGGGGAGGTCCTGCCCCTTGTCAGGCTGCAGGCCGTCCTCGGCGGGACCGAGGCAAGGAACAACGATCTCGAGGAACTCGACGTCGTTGTCATCCGGCAGGGAGACAGACGGTTGGGTTGTGTGGTGGATCGTCTCTTGCGCCAGCAAGACGTGGTGCTTAAACCGCTCGGTAACCTTCTCGGTAGCGTGCGCGGTATCGCCGGCGCCACGATCTTGGGCGATGGCCGCGTGGCGCTGATACTTGACGTCAGGTCTGTGGCATAAACCCTTCTTAATACGGGGGGATAAGGAATGGCGATGACGGAAAAGGAACACATGGAGGAAACCATGCAATTGCTCGTCTTCAAACTCGGAGACGAGGAATACGCGGTGGATATCCTGCAAGCCCGCGGAATCGAACATCTCGACCAGGGGATCACCCGCGTGCCGAGGGCACCAGCCTTTGTGGAGGGGGTCATCAATCTACGGGGTGAAGTCTTGCCCATTGTGGATCTGCGTAAACGTTTCGGCCTTGTCGTTAGGCCTATCGGTTACGACTCCCGCGTCATCATCGTCGAGGTCGGCGGCGATCTCTTGGGTATGATCGTGGATGCCATCGTCGAGGTGTTGCGTGTTCCTTCCTCGTCGATCGAGGCCGCGCCCGAGATCACCAAGAGCATCGATACCTATTACTTGGCCGGGGTGGCCAAGATGGGAGAACGGTTGATCGTTCTCCTGAACCTGGAACGGACCCTGTCGCCTCAGGAGGCCCAGGAACTGTCCCAGGTGAAGTTGGGGTGAGCCTATTTGGATACATATAAGCCGTTGAGCGCCATCCAACTGGACGCGCTCTCGGAAATCGGGAATATCGGCGCCGGCCATGCCGCCACGGTTCTTTCGCAGCTCTTACGGGAGAGAATCTCCATCACCGTGCCGCGCATCAATATCGTACCGCTCGCAAGCGCCAGCGAGATGGTTGGCGGGCCGGAGACAGTTGTGGTCGGTATCTACCTGCGTGTTTTCGGCGATGCACCCAGCAGCATTCTTTTCATCTTTCCTCGGCAGGCGGCCATGCAACTGGTTGATATCCTCGTCGGACGAAAACCCGGTTCGACCAATCTCTTGCGCGAATACGAACAGTCAGCGTTGAAAGAAATCGGTAACATCCTGACGGGAGCCTTCTTATACGCGCTTTCGAACTTCACGGGTTTGGCAATGCTGCCTTCGGTGCCCGCGTATGCCATGGATATGGCGGGGGCAATCCTGGGCACTGTTTTACTGGAGATGGGAACGGTCTCGGACTATGCGTTGGTCATCGAGACGAGTTTCATCACCAAAGACCAGGATTCACGGGGACATTTCTTCCTGCTGCCTGACCTAGGAACCTTGGATGTCCTCCTGAACGCCATTGGAGTAGGTTCGGGATGCCAGAGGTAATTCGGGTGGGAATGGGCGAGTACGCCCTGGCTCGTGCTCCTGGAGAACTGGCCACTCTGGGCCTCGGATCATGCGTAGGCGTCTGCCTCTATGACCCCTTGCTCAAGCTTGGCGCCTTGGCGCACATCATGTTGCCCGATAGCGTGGTGGCCAAGGATACCGGCAATCCGACCAAGTTTGCGGATACGGCCATCCCCTTTCTCCTTGGGGAGCTAGTCAAGCATGGTGCCCACCCGGGACGCTTGGTCGTGAAGATCGCCGGGGGAGCGCAGATGTTTTCCGGGTCAGCCAACGGCCGTGAATCAGTCGGACCCAGAAACGTGGCGGCGGTCGAGAAGGCTTTATCCGCGGCCGGGTTGAGCATCTCCGCCAAGAGCGTGGGGGGTAACACAGGCAAGAGCGTTACTCTGGATTTGGAGACTGGCGAACTGCGATTGCGCACTCTGCAGGTCGAGTCACTCTCACTCTGATAACATTATTGACAAATGCCAAAAATACCAACCAAGATTTTGAAAGCAGAAGCGTCGGAGGATATGGAGCCTGTGGACCAAGAGCTATGGCAAGAATACCTTTCGACGAAGAGCCAGGCCGCCCGAGAGGCGTTGGTCCTGCGATTCGCCCCACTGGTCAAGTATGTCGCGGGGCGAGTGGCGATTGGTATGCCGCCCAATGTCGATTTCGATGATCTCGTTAGTTTCGGAATCTTCGGTCTAATGGACGCCCTGGATAAATTCGAGCCGGAACGCGGGATAAAATTCGAGACCTACGCCATTGCCAGGATTCGCGGGGCAATCCTCGACGGACTGCGAAGCAATGATTGGGTACCCCGTTCGGTGCGCCAAAAAGCCCGTGAATTGGAGCGGGTATGCGCCGATCTCGAGAACCATCTCGGGCGGTCCGCGACGGACGCCGAGATCAGCCAGGCGATGAATCTAACCCTTGACCAGTTTCATGCCCTGCTCTCCGAGGTCAGTTGTACGACCTTGACCTCGCTCGACGAGATCTGGATGGTGCATAGCAACGAAGAAGAAGCGGTCCGCGTCATGGACCTGGTGCGGGACTCGGAAAGCTACGACCCGATCCGGGTGGTTGAGATCGAAGAGATCAAACAGCAGCTTGCGGAGGCGATCGCCAAGTTGCCCGAACGTGAGCGTCTGGTGGTAGCCCTTTACTATTACGAGGGCCTGACGCTGAAGGAAATCGGCGAAATACTCGATATATCCGAATCCCGTGTCTCCCAGATTCATACCAAGGCTGTCTTCAGGCTTCGCGGACGGCTCAGTCGCTGGAAACGTTCACTGGTTGGTTATTGACTTACGTCTGTAAACGAGCGCTCCGGCCCGGGCGGTGGACTCCGGGCATGCAAGCTCCAGAAGGAGCGTTTTTTGTTTCACTTGCCATACCGTCCGCCAAATGATATCTTAGTCCTATATATAATCCCTCAATGGTACGAGGGAGCGGACGCTGGACACGATCAGGAGGTACGGTTTGATTGCTGAATAAGAAAGAATGGCAGTGGCCGGTCGCTTTCGTCTGCCTCTGCTTGGGTTTTTTCTTGGCCGTGCAACTGCAGACGCAATCGGCCCTCAACCGCCCGACGCTGCCCACCCGGCGGATCGAGACGGCCATGGAGATGCTGCGCCAGATCGAACGTGAGCGCGACGCGTTGGCGGAGGAAAACAATTCTTTGCGCAAGGCAGTGGCCGGCCAGGCTTCAAGCCGGGCCAGCCTGCGCGAGCTTCTCACCGAACTGCAAAGAGCGCAAGTCCTCGCCGGTCTAACCAAGGTGAAGGGGCCGGGTGTAGTGATAACGCTGAGCGATAGCATCCGTCCGGCACGCCCGGGCGAAGATCAAGATGTCTACCTGATTCACGCCGACGATGTTCTGACGACGGTGAACGAGCTACGGGTCAGTGGCGCCGAGGCTATAGCGGTCAACGGCCAGCGTGTCGTGGCCAGCACCGCCATTCGTTGTATAGGATCGGTTATTCTGGTGAACACAGTCAAGATTGCGCCTCCGATAGTGATCGAAGCGATCGGAAGTCAGAATGAATTGATGCAAGTGGACATGCGGGGTGGAGTACTTGATAGCCTCCGTGCCTGGGGTATCAAAGTGGAGATCGTACCCAAGGAGACGCTGAAGCTCGCTCCGTACACGGGGAGTTTGGGTGCTACCTTCGCTACGCCGGTATTGGAAGGTGAAGGTTGATGTGGATTCCCCTTGCGGCGCTGGCGGTTGGCTTGGCCGTGGGTTTTTTATCGCGCCTGAGTATACCGGTGGCTTATGCCGATTTTCTGGCGATTTCCCTGCTTGCCGCCCTCGATTCCGTATTTGGCGGCCTGCGCGCGGGTCTCGCGCGCACATTCGAGGCGCGCGTCTTCATCAGCGGGTTTTTCACCAACACTTTGATGGCCGCATTATTGACCTTTTTCGGCGACCGCCTCGGCGTGGATCTCATGCTTCCGGCCTCGGTCGCGTTCGGTTTCCGCATCTTCCAAAATTTAGGGATTATTCGCAACCTACTTCTGGGTCGGGCTTCGCAGAAAGCCCAGCTACCGACCGCAAAATAGCGGTCGGTTTTTTTTACCGTCAGGGAGGTTAATGGGTCCGGTTCGTTGAAGTTTTACTCCTAACCCGGTAAGCCTGTACAGGGAAGGGGAGTCAGGCCGTCGGACGCGATCTCCTGCTGAAAGGCATTGATGTAGGCGCGTCAAAGATTTGCGCGGTCGTGGCTTCGCCCGACGGTGAACTGCTGGGCATGGCTGTCGCGCCGACGCCGGGCTGGCCGGAAAGGCCCCCCAGCCTGACGGATATAGGGCCGGCCATCGCCGCCGCGGTCGCCGACGCTGAAGCCATGGCTGGAGCCCGGCACAGCCGCCGTGTCTGGGTCGCGCTCTCGGGCTCGGCCGCCAGGCCGAGCGCCGGTGAGACCGTGGTGAGAATCGGGCCACAGCAACGCTGCGTCACACGGTCTGATCTGGAAAAGGCGGCGGCGGCGCTGGCCGCGTCCGGGCGCCTGACCATGCACCGGATCCTGGCTTCGGCCACCCTTGACGGCGCGGAGACGCTGGAAGACCCCGTCGGCCGGATGGCCGGCCTCCTGGAAGCAAGATTGCTGCTCTTGGAATCCGACGCCAAGCGCCGGGAAGAGATGCTTCACACTCTGGCCGCGGCGGGTCTGGAAGCCCAGGGGTTTGTCGCCGGAGCCCTGGCGCTGGAAAGCGTTCTGACCCCCGCCGAAATGGAAATCGGCACGGTGGCGGTGGACCTTGGCGCGGCGCATACGTCCCTAACGGTGTATGCCCGCGGCGCTCCTCGTTACGTGTCGATCGTTCCCATTGGCGGCACGCATGTCACCAGGGATCTGGCCATAGTACTCGGATTGCCCGTAAACAAAGCCGAAGCGGAGAAGATTGAAGCGGCCGGGACCGATCTACTTGCGTCCGAGAGCGTCAGTGGGCGGGTCATCACGGCACGCTTGTGCGAGATCCTGGAGCTATGCCGGACCGAGCTGGAACGGGCCGGCTGGGCCAGGAGGATTCCCGGCGGATTTGTCCTCTCCGGGGGCGGGGCGTCGCCCATGGGATTGATTAACCTCGCCGAAAACACATTCGGCGCGCCGGTACGTCTTGGTTTGCCCCAGCTCAGCCAGGTACAGGGTATGGTAGCCCGCCCGGGTTATGCGGTAGCCCTGGGACTTGCCGCCGCGGTCCGGCGGCACGTGAGTAAAGTGAACTTCGGATCCCTGCCAAAGGAGGTCGGCCGGTGGAGATTGAGGTCGCCACAGCGCAGTTTGCCAGCATAAAAGTGATTGGTGTCGGCGGCGGCGGCAGTAACGCCGTCAACCGCATGGTTGAGGCCGGGCTTCAGGGCGTGGAATTTATCGCCATCAACACCGACGCCCAGGCTCTACAACGCGCCAAGGTGGATGTCAGGCTGCGCATCGGAGATAATCTGACGAAAGGCCTCGGCGCCGGAGCCAATCCCGAAATCGGCCTCAAAGCAGCCACGGAGAGTAAGGACGAGATCGTCTCCGTCCTGAAAGGCGCGGATATGGTCTTCATTACCGCCGGCATGGGGGGTGGCACCGGTACGGGGGCGGCTCCCTTTATTGCCCAGCTCGCGCGGGAACTGAACGCCCTGGCCGTGGCCGTGGTCACCAAGCCGTTCAGTTTCGAGGGGAAGATACGCGGCGCTCAGGCCGAGGAAGGTTTGGCGAGTCTTCGCGACAGCGTCGATACGCTCATCACAATCCCCAACGAACGGCTTCTTCAGGTCGTGGACCGAAATACGCCAGTCATCGAGGCGTTTCGCATCGCCGATGACGTCTTGCGCCAGGCCGTGCAGGGCATATCCGATCTTATCACCGTGACGGGCTTAATCAACGTTGATTTCGCGGATGTGCGCACGATCATGAGCCAGGCCGGTTCCGCCTTGATGGGCATCGGTGTCGCCCGGGGTGAAAACCGCGCGGTCGAGGCGGCCAAGGCCGCCATCAGCAGTCCGTTGTTGGAGACTTCCATCGACGGCGCCAAAGGCGTCCTCTTGAACATAACCGGCGGCAGGAATCTCGGTCTTTTTGAGGTAAACGAAGCGGCGGAGGTTGTCACGGACGCCGCGGAACCCGATGCCAACATAATCTTCGGCGCGGTAATCGACGATAATCTGGAAGAAGAGGTGCGCGTAACGGTCATTGCCACCGGTTTTGAGAATCGACGAACCAGGAGACCGAACCTGGATGATCTGGACATCAGGCCGTTCGTCGGGGAGGACCTTGAGATTCCGGCGTTCCTGCGACGCAAGTGATGCCTCCATCACCGCCGGCCAAAAGTTTTCTTTGCACTGCGGGCGCCCAACGAGGGCGCCCGCAGTGCTGCTCGGGTCATTACGGCAAAAAGAGCCCCACTCCGGCATAATCCGGGTTAGCAGCCATCAGAGGACCCGGCGGGCGGAATCGATATAATTCCCAAGAAGCGAGGGTGCAAGGTGCGGGAACTGATCCTGGATCCATACTTGCGCAATGCGCTTTACGATCTCTTCATGGACGGGACGCTGCTCTGGGTCACCGGCGCGATCGCCAAGGAGACCAGGCGATGGTATCGGCTCCTCGGCGGCGCCGCGATCGGAGGCAGTTATACGCTCTGGTTGGCTCTAGCCCGGGATGGGGTTCTTATCGGCGGGACCATTCTCGACCGGCCGCTCGTGTTCTTCGGCGTGCACATGTTGCTCCTGCCCGCGCTCATGCTGGCCGTCGCCTTCCTGCCAACAAGGCGGCGCGGGTTTTTGCATCTCGGCGGAATCTTCGTCCTGGTGGCGCTGCTCACATACGGCACGGCCAATATCGTCTTCTATTTCTTCGCGACCTTCATCCATCGGGCAAGCAGGCTGCTTTACATCTCTTTGCAAGCTGGTTTGGCTTTAACCATCGGTGAACTCGGCTGGGGCGTGGTGCATGAGCGGGCGATGGCAAAAGTATGCCAAGTGCCTTTGACGCTTGACCTTGGCCCGGCCAGACTTGAGACTGAAGGTCTTCTTGACACGGGGAACCAACTCTGCGACCCGGTTTCGCGAAAGCCCGTCGTAGTCCTGGATTACTCGCTCGTCAAGGGGATCCTGAGCGACCCGGCGCGGGCGTTCATCGAGGCGCTGGCTGAAGGCGGCTCACCGCCCGAGTTACCGGCCGAGGATCCATGGTTTCCAAGGATGCGGGTCATACCGTATCGTACCATCCAAAACAACGCTGGGCTCATGCCTGGAATCCGAGCGGATCGTATCTGGGTGGGTAGGGACGATCGCGGCCTTTGCCATACTTCCGTGATCGTAGGCCTTGAGATGGCGGGCGGCCTGAATGCCTCCTGCCCCGCATTGGTGCCGCCGGTTTTGTGGCCATTCAATCCGTCCGTCGCGCGTGAACAAGGAAGGGAGTGAGCGGGGTATGCTTGCCTGGCATCGGCGACTCGTCTGGCGATTACGTCTCCTGCTGATTGGGTTCTTCAGGGCAAGCCGTCTTCTCCCACCCCGCGGCGTCTACTATGTCGGCAATAGCGAAGCATTACCGCCTCCTTTGAACAGCGACGAAGAGGCCTATCTATTGGAGAGGCTGCAGGGCGGTGAACGTTCGGTCAAAGGGGTCTTGATCGAGCGGAACCTGCGCCTGGTGGTGTATATCGCCCGAAAATTCGAAAATACGGGGATCGCCATCGAGGATCTGGTGTCCATCGGAACGATCGGTCTGATCAAGGCCGTCAATACGTTCGACCCCAGCAAACGCATTAAGCTCGCAACTTACGCCTCACGGTGCATCGAGAACGAGATCTTGATGTATTTGCGGCGGAACAGCCGCACGCGGTCCGAGATCTCCTTCGATGAACCGCTCAACGTGGACTGGGACGGCAATGAGCTGCTCCTCTCGGATGTGCTTGGCACGGAAAGCGATGTTATCTACAAATACGTTGAGGAAGAGGTCGACAAGAACCTGCTCGGAACGGCATTGACCCACCTAACCGGCCGGGAGAAATGCATCGTGGAACTACGGTACGGCCTTCGGGACGGGGTCGAGAAAACCCAGAAGGAAGTGGCGGATTTTCTTGGCATATCACAATCGTATATTTCAAGATTGGAAAAGCGAATCATAAAAAAACTCCGCCGCGAGATACGACGGCTGGATTAGCGCTCCTAGCTGCAAGTCGCCGAAAGGCGGCTTCTTTGTTTCCGGGTCGCATGGCGCCGCAGCGGTATAAACCTGCGTCGCCATGGCAATAATCACTACTGTCAAGCTAGACCCGCAACACTACTGGAGGCAAGGCGCATGCCAGTCAATAAAGTCGAGATCTGCGGCGTCAATACCGCCAAGTTGCCTGTCTTGTCAGGAGCCAAGATGCGGGACCTTCTGCAGCGCATGCAATCCGGCGAAACCCGGGCGCGGGAGGAACTCGTCAACGGCAATCTCCGCCTGGTGCTCAGTGTCATACAGCGCTTCAACAACCGGGGCGAATTCGTCGACGATCTTTTTCAGGTCGGCTGCATCGGCTTGATGAAGGCCATCGACAATTTCGACCTCTCCCAGAACGTAAAGTTTTCCACCTACGCCGTACCCATGATCATCGGTGAGATCCGTCGCTACCTGCGGGATAACAACCCGATTCGCGTCAGCCGGTCCCTGCGTGATATCGCCTACAAGGCCCTACAGGTCCGGGACGCCCTCGTCTGCCGCAACGGCAAGGAGCCAACCGTCAGCGAAATCGCGGATGAACTGAAGCTGCCGCGGGAGGAAGTCGTCTTTGCCCTCGACGCCATCCAGGAGCCGATCTCCCTTTTTGAGCCGATCTACCACGATGGCGGGGATCCGATCTTTGTCATGGATCAGATTAGTGACGAGAAGAGCCAGGATTCCCAATGGCTCGAGGGTATTTCCATTCGGGAGGCGCTGGAAAAACTGAGCGATCGCGAAAAACTCATCCTCAATATGCGTTTCTTTGAAGGACGAACACAGATGGAGGTGGCGGAGGAGATCGGTATCTCGCAGGCTCAAGTCTCGCGTCTCGAAAAAACCGCACTCAAACATATGAAGCGTTATATCAGCGCCGGCTGACGTGGGAGGAGCGAGAATTTGTTCCTGCGTAGAGTGGCCACCTCCGCTCTGGTGGTGGCGCTGCTTTCGGTCTTGGGTCTTTGCGGCAATAGCGTGGCCTGGACGCGCGAGCAAGCGGAATTGGCGTACAACAACAGCAATCTTATCCGATTGCACATCATTGCCAATAGCGACAGCGCCGTCGATCAGCGCATCAAACTGCGGGTGCGCGATGCGCTGATCGCCGAGGCCAAACGGCTCTTCGTCGGCGTTCAAGACCCTAAAGGGGCCTTGAACTTGGTGCGGACGCATGAGAAAGGTTTCGCCGCTTTGGCCGCCAAGACGGCCAAGGCGGCGGGCGCAAGCTATGGCGCGTACGCGGAGAGCGGCGTGTATTCCTTTCCGGCCAAAACATATCCTTTCGGAAGTCTGCCGGCGGGCGAATACCAGGCGTTGCGCATCGTCCTTGGCCGGGGCGGCGGCAAGAATTGGTGGTGCGTGCTCTTTCCGCCTCTTTGTTTCTTGGCGCCGGAAACGGAACCGCATGCGGGTCCCGTGCGCGTGCGATTGCTCTTTCTCGAGCGGCTCCTACGCCAAAACGGCTTGGCCTTTGACGCATTCTGGCAAGGTTGGGCCAAGTTCTGGCGTCTGCTACCCGATGATTCAAGCAAACCACCGATAACGGCCTAGCGATTGTCGATGACCCATCACGGCGCCTTGACACGCCGGTCTTCCACGAGGTAGACTGGTCTCCGTGGACGGCAGGCGAGCGAGGTGTGCGCCATGGAAAGACTGCAGCGGTTTTTGGCAAGATCCGGAGTGGCGTCGCGGCGGCACGCGGAGGAACTCATCCTGAGCGGCGCCATCCAGGTCAATGGCCAGATCGTGGACGTACTGGGCGCCAAGGTCGATCCAGGCCGGGATCGGGTGACGCTCAACGGACACCTGGTCATGCCTCCGCCCGCATGGACATATCTGATGCTCAACAAGCCTACCGGTTATCTGACCACGATGCATGACCCGCAAGGCAGACCCACGGTCCTGGATCTCTTGCCCCCGGGGACGCCAAGAGTCTACCCGGTGGGACGCTTGGACCTCGATACGTCGGGCTTGCTGATCATGACCAACGACGGCGACCTTGCCCAGTCCTTATTGCATCCCAGCCGCGGCGTGTGGAAGATCTATCGCGCCAAAGTCCACGGCGTTCCTGGTGAAGCGGGTCTGGCGCGGCTGCGCGCAGGAATCGAACTCGACGACGGACCGGCCGCGCCGGCCGTGGTCAAAATAGTTGCGGCCAAAAGTGGTTATGCTACCTTGGAAGTCAGAATCCACGAGGGCCGCAAAAGGCAAGTCCGGCGAATGTTGGCTTCGATCGGCCATCCTGTACGTGCTCTGGAGCGCATCGGTTTCGGCCCGATTGTGCTGGGGAATCTGCCTTACGGACATTGCCGCTCCTTGACATCGGCGGAGGTCGAAGCCTTGCGGCGGACGGTCGGAAACCGCTCCTAGGGGTGAGACGATGGCATTACGCTTTATAACCAGGCACTTCATGAAAGACCTGGGCATTGACTTGGGTACTGCCAACAGTCTCGTTTATGAACGCGGGCGGGGAGTCGTGCTCCGGGAACCGTCCGTCGTGGCGGTGCGCAAGAACAGCCGCGAAATTCTGGCGATCGGCGAGGACGCGCGCCAGATGATCGGCCGGACGCCTGGAGATATAGTAGCCATCAGACCCTTGCGCAACGGGGTCATCGCTGACTTCGATCTGACCAGGGAGATGATGCGTTATTTGATCCGCCGCATCTGCCGCGGCAGGGTCTTCGTGCGGCCGCGCACGGTCGTAAGCGTACCGGCGGGCACCACGGAAGTGGAGCGGCGGGCGGTGATTGAGGCGACAATTAACGCCGGCGCGCGCGAGGCCTTCCTGATCGAGGAACCCGTCGCCGCCGCCATCGGTGCCGGGCTGGCGGTGCATGAGGCCAGCGGCAACATGGTAATCGATATCGGCGGCGGCACTACGGATATCGCCGTGATCTCCCTGG
This sequence comes from Bacteroidota bacterium, assembly GCA_050260415.1. Lineage (GTDB taxonomy): Bacteria > Bacillota > UBA4882 > JAAYXC01 > JAAYXC01 > JBLNCE01. Next base: position 38,989 of record JBLNCE010000088.1, read on the forward strand.
GCGGAGTGGTGACCGGCCAATCGGTGCGCGTGGGCGGAGATGCGATGGATGACGCGATCGCCAGGTTCGTCAGGCGCAGCAGCAACCTGATGATCGGCGAACGCACCGCGGAGGAGATCAAGATCGGTATCGGTTCCGCCTATCCCACGCCCGAGGAGACCACCCTGGATGTGCGCGGACGGGACTACGTGAGCGGTCTGCCGAAGACGGTCGTGGTCAGGTCCGATGACATACGCGAAGCCCTGCAGGAACCGCTGATGGCGATCATCAACGCCGTGCGCAATACGATCGAACGTACCCCGCCGGAACTCGTGGCGGACATCATGCACAAGGAGATCGTCATGACCGGCGGCGGCTCGCTCCTGCGCAGGATCGGGGATCTCATTCACAATGAGATCGGTATGCCGGTCCGGGTGGCGGATGACCCTTTAACGAGCGTGGTGATAGGCACCGGGAGAACACTGGAGCACATTGAACTGATGAACCGGGTTCTCGTGGGCGCCAAGCACGCCACCTCATGAGCTCCTGTGCCCCCCGTCCGCGCGCGCACCCGCCCGAACAGGGCGCGAGAGCCGCAATCCCACCCGGAAACATTGCTTCTACGACTTTGCCGTCCGATACCGCCTCCTGACCCCTGGCAGGATTTGCTTTCACCATCCGCCCCGAAGCTAAGGTATAATCATAGATCGGGACCGTGCACCCATAGGCCATCCTCACCCTGAAACGAAAGGCGCTCACGCATTCGCGCTTGCGCGTCCGATGCCTTGAGGGCGTTTCGCTTCGGATCACGTTTACATACCCCGCGCTTGCCATAGAGGCGGGTTAAGGAGGAGGATCGGCTTTGAGCGGCGACTTCGCGGCCCTGGATCCACATACCATTCCCAGCCTTTTTGCCGAACCGCGCAACCTGCCCCCGGCGCCGGGAGAGTTCCCGCCCAGCTGGGTGGAGCGCACCCTCTTCTACCAGATCTTCTTGGATCGTTTTGCCAACGGCAATCCCGAGAACGATCCGCCGCATACCGTTTCCTGGGGTCAATGTCCGAACAGGGAGAACTTCTTCGGCGGGGACCTGGAGGGGCTGATCGATCGCCTCGACTACCTATCGAGTTTGGGTGTTGGCGGGATCTATCTCAACCCTATCTTTCTTTCGCCTTCCAACCACAAATACGACACCCAGGACTACCTGCTCATCGATCCGCACTTCGGCAACCTGGCCGTCTTTGGCAAACTGCTGGATGCCGCGCACGCGCGGGGGATACGAGTCCTCCTCGACGGGGTTTTCAACCATACCGGGGATAGGTTCTGGGCCTTTCAACATGTGCTGCGCGCAGGAGCCGCTTCCCCATATTCCAACTGGTATTATTGCCACGGATTCCCTCTCCGGCAGTATCCAAAACCGAACTATGAGAGTTGGTGGGGATTTCCCAGCCTGCCAAAACTCAAGGTGGAAAACCCGGAAGTCCTCGCTTATCTTACCCGGGTGATCACGTTCTGGACTTCCCTCGGCATCGACGGGTGGCGCCTCGACGTGCCAAACGAGGTGCCGGCCTTTTTCTGGCGGTATTTTCGACAACTCGTGCGCGGGATCAACCCGGAAGCTTATATCGTGGGGGAAATCTGGGACGACGGCCGGCCCTGGCTGGCTGGGGATATGTTTGATGCGGTTATGAACTACTCCTGGCGGGACCTGATCGTTAAGTTCATCGCCACCAGGGAGATCGGCGTCGATGCTTTCGCCGCTGGCATGCAAGCCCTGAGGGAACGCCACGCGGAGCATGTCACGCGCGGGCTGTTCAATCTCATTGGCAGCCATGACACGGCGCGATTTCTGACTTTGGCGGGCGGCGACAAGCGGCGGCTCAAATTGGCGGCGATCCTTCAATATACCTATCCCGGAGTGCCGGTGGTGTATTACGGCGATGAGGTAGGCTTGACCGGTGATTCGGACCCCGAATGCCGGCGAACCATGCTGTGGGGCCCGGCGGAGCAGGATTTGGAGTTATTGGCTTTCTACCGCCGCTTGGGACAGATCCGAAAAGCATCCCCCGCCTTGTGGTCGGGCGGGTTCGCGCCCGTGCGGCATGACGGCCAGGACGGGACCTGGGCCTTTCTCAGGGAGGCCGAAGGCGAACGGGTGATCGCCGCCGTGAACGTCTCGGATCACGACCGGATTATCACCCTGTCTCCGGAAGACCAAGGTGAAAGCGGCTGGGAGGATCTGATCCGCGGGGGATTCTTGGAAACCGGGCCGGGATATGGCTTGGTGGTCAAGCTGCCGGCGTTCACCGGTACCATCCTGCGCGCCAGATGAGCGAGAAAGAGCGGAAAGGCCTCTTCCATGGGACGGGAAGAGGCCTCTTGCTTTCACTAAGTCATCCCGACGTTTTTACCGGGACGATAAAAGGTGTGAATCGAGGTCTCCATTCGTGCTCGTGCTCAGCGAAGCGGTGCACGAAGGTCTACCCATTTCTTTTCAGAGTTCCTCGAGGGGACAGCGGGCGCGCTTGGCCGAGAATCCCAGCCGGTTCAGGATCTCGAGGGCCTTTCGTTCCCAATCGGATCGGGATACGTCATAGAGCCGCGCGGCATAGCTAAGGTTTTCCAAGGTCGATAGCTTCTTAAAGAAACTGGCTTCCACCGTTACCCGGTTGATGAGACGTCTGACCGCCAGACGTTCCCGCACCACATCCAGGCCGAAAACCTCGATGGAACCCCGGTCGGGCAGAAGCAGGGTGGCGATCAGGCGCACCAGGGTGGACTTACCGGAACCGTTAGGCCCCAGAATACCGAAGATCTCCCCTTTTGCCATGGTGAAGCCAACATTGTCGACGGCATGGACCAAGGTCCGCGCCCGCCGCGGCCGGAGGCCGCGCCGCTCGGATGCTTCGCGGTTCGTGCGAAAGCTCTTGCTGACTTGCGATACCTCCAATGCATACATTGGCGCGCCCTCCAAAAAAAACGTCCATTACGCAAAAGGAGCCATGGCTACCCATGGCTCTAGCAATGCCGCCCAATGGAAATTATACCAACTCAGCTTCGCGAACGTCAATCCGCCCCGCGCGGGGGCGCATGGAAAAGACCTTTCGGAGGCGAAATCGCCGGCGTGCCCCGACCCTCTCCCGTGTGGTATAATAATAATCCGGGTTAGAGAAGAGTCGAACGGGTGAGGAAAGAATGTCGATCCATGGCAAGTGGCGCGCATACCTTCGGCGCCTCGGGCAGACGGTCCCGCCGAGCGTCTTCGTGGGCAAGGCGGGGATCACGCCGCCTCTCCAGGTCCAACTGGAGGATGCGATCCAAGCACATGAGCTCGTCAAATGCCGGGTGCTTCCAAACGCGCCGGCCGCGCCGCGGGGGATCGCCGAAGCCCTGGCTCAGGATAGCCGGGCCGAGTTGGTCGGCGTCGTCGGCCGCAACTTCCTCATCTACCGCCGCTCGGACAAGAATCCCCGGATCGAGCTGCCGGAGAGATGAAGTGATGAGTACAAAGTATTAAGTACTAAGTACTAAGTACGAAAAGGGCTGTGGCGAACCCTCATACCATTATCGCACAAAGGCCGCCAAGAGCGCAAAGGAGGTTTACACGGGGTTTTCGTGAAAAGCGCGAATCCCTGCTTCGAACCTCACCCGGCATCCATGCTGCCATCTCCTGCATGGAGAGGTCAGGAACGGTTTGATCCGATGCCCCCTTCACCTCGTCCAATCAAGATTCCAGGATATCCGCCGAACCCGCGCACGGGTTTGAGATGACGGTCAAAACTTAGCCCAGGAATTCATTCCTGGTCGGAAAACCGCCTTGAAGCCGTAGTACTTAGTACTTAGTACTTAGTACTTGCATTGTCCGCCTGAGCCTGGTGAAGAACTCGTCGATCTCCGCCTGGGTCACACTAAGGTTGGGACGCAGTCTGATCGAATCAAAACCCGCCTCCAGCAAGAGGAGCAGTTCCTCGCGGAGGGCCGCTTCCACCAGGCGGTCGCGCATGCCTTTGCGATCGGGGTCCGGCACCGTGAAGCCGAGGAAGAGACCCAATCCGCGAACGTTCGTGATGTATGCCGGGAATTCCCGCGCCAATTCCCAGAGCCGCCGGCGCACTTGCTCGCCTTTCACCGCCGCCGCCGCCACAAGGTTTTCTTCATCAACCACCCTCAGTTCCTGGGTGACCCGGACCATATCGACCAGCGGCCCGCCCCAGGTCGAGTCGAGCACCCCCACGTCCTCAAGATGGTCGAGCATATAGAGCACGCCGACCCCCATCTTCTTGGCCGCGGCCACGGCTTGCGGGGGTTGGACGAGATCGTAATGATCGACCGCGAAAGGGCGTCCCGTCAAGCCCATACCAGTCTGCACCTCATCGAAGGCAAGATAGACATCATGCGCGCGCGCCACCTTGGACAGCTCGTGAAAGAATTGCGGCCGCGTTACGTGATGGCCGCCCGCGCTTTGCACCGGTTCGATGATGATCGCCACGACCTGGTTCTGATAGTTCTCCAGATAGCGCTCGATCTCGAAAAGCGCCCTTTCGATGGCATCCGTGTTGGCTTTTACGTATTCTCCCTCGCCGTCGGGGGCGAAACGGCAGGCGGGGAATGAAGCCTGGAGGTTTTGCGAATACAAGGGATGAAAGTCGGCGGTCACCACGTCTTTCTGCACGTTGGTCACGCTGAGCGCGAAGACGGTGCGCCCATGAAAGGAATTCTTGAAGAAGACGAACCTCTTCGGCAAGTGCCGGTATCTGCCGCCCGCTTTCCGGTTGTGCTTGCAGATGAGATACTTGAGCATATTCTCGATTGCCTCGGCGCCGGAATTGACCGCATAGACTTCCAAATCGGGCGAGGTTTTCAGGCTTGCCGGCGCGTGGGAGACAATCGTCTTGTAGAATTCGAGGCATTCGGGGGTGAAATAATCGGGATTGGGCACTTTGTTGTTGGCCGCCACGAGCAAACGCTCCACGTAGTCGGGCTCGTAAAGCCGCGGATGGTTATAGGCAATCATCTTGGAACCGTAGAAACCAGCCCAATCCAAGATATCCTGGCCCTCGATGGTGCGAAGGTAGCTGCCGTGGCAACCGCGAAGATCCAGGACGAATGGGTAATTCTCTGTGATGCACAAACGATAGAATTCATTGTTGTATCGCTCCGAGAGATGTGTCTGTAAACGAGGCATAATGCCACCCCCAGGCATAAGTTTACGCGTTTCCCCGGCAAAAAAGCAAGGGCGGTGAGCGAGAAATCCATCCCTGCGCGGTCTCATATGTTATAATATATGGAATATAGTCCAGACGCACGCATGGGGGTATTGCATGGACGGAGTCAGGGAAACCGACGCTGGCCGGAGGGAAAGCGAAGGACAGAGCCGGTGCCGCGCACGTGCGATGGAACAGGCCCTCGCGGGCGGGGCCAGAATCGTGATCAAAGTCGGCTCGAGCACGCTTACGCACGCGACGGGCAAATTGAATCTGGGCCGCATGGAAACACTGGCGCGGGAGTTGGCCGATCTAGCCAACGCTGGTCACCGGCCGATCCTGGTGACCTCCGGCGCGGTGGCCGCCGGCAGGGGACGCCTGGGATTGGCGACGCGGCCGCGGAGTCTGCCGGAGCGCCAGGCGGTGGCGGCCGTCGGCCAAGGCCTGCTCATGCAGATCTATGAGAAGCTGTTTGGCGAGTATAGCCAGGTCGTGGCCCAGGTGCTGCTGACGCGTGATGACGCGCGGGACAGGCGGCGTTATCTGAACGCGCGCCACACCTTTCTGACCCTGCTTGAGCTGGGCGTGATTCCAATTGTCAACGAAAACGATACCGTCGCCACGGAGGAACTGCAATTCGGCGAGAACGACACGCTCTCCGCCATGGTGGCGGCGTTAGTGGAGGCGGACCTGTTAATCCTGATCTCGGACGTGGATGCCGTCTATACGAGCGATCCGCGCCGCGACCCAGATGCGCGACCCCGCTCGGTGATCGAGGAGATCACCCCGGAAATCCTGGCGTCCGCGGGCGGGGCGGGAAGCAGTCTCGGGACGGGCGGGATGTTGACCAAGATCGAAGCGGCCCGGATCGCGACCAGTTCCGGTTGCCTCATGGCCTTGATTGGCGGCGAGCCCCCCGGTACCATGCGCCGGCTGCTTCAGGGCGAGGAAGTGGGGACGGTTTTTCTGCCGCGGGCGCGGGCACTGCAGGCGCGGGAGCAATGGATCGCTTTTGCGCAAGTCGCCGCCGGCGATCTGGTCGTGGATGCCGGCGCGGCGCGAGCGCTGCGCGAACGGGGAAAGAGCCTCTTGCCCTCAGGGCTGATCGAGGTGCGCGGGGATTTTGCCCCCGGGGATCTGGTGCGGGTCATCGGCCCGGACGGCAACGAAGTGGCCAGAGGTCTGGTCAACTACAACCGCGCGGACGCCGTGAAGCTCATTGGGCGCCGTACCGCGGAGATCGAGAGCCTGCTCGGGTATAAGGGCTACGATGAGATTATCCACCGGGATAATCTGGTATGTCTCTAGTACCGCTTTGCCGGATCGGCCACGGAGCGCCGCGGGGCGGTTTAGTGCAAGAATGCTATGCGACCCTGTAAACTCGCGAAGCAGTATGGGAAGCAGTGTTTGGGGTGATGAACGTGGATGAAATCGAAGCCGCCCTGCGCGAGATGGGTCTCCGCGCACGCCGCGCCGCGCCGGCCTTGGCCAAGGCGGATATCGCGCAACGCAACCGATGCCTGGCGGAGATGGCAAGCAGCCTGCGTGCCTCCATGGCGCCAATCCTAGCAGCCAATGCGCAGGACATGCGCGCGGCCGCGGAGCGCGGCCTGAATCGCGCCATGTTGGACAGGCTGTCCTTGACCGAGAAACGCGTCGAGGACATGGCGTCCGGTCTCATGGCCCTCGTTGACTTACCCGACCCGCTGGGCCAGACGATTGCGCGCTGGCGCCGCCCCAACGGCTTGGATATCAGTCAGATCAGGGTGCCGCTCGGCGTGGTGGGGATGATCTATGAGGCACGGCCGAACGTGACCGTCGATGCGGCGGGGCTCTGTCTAAAATCCGGGAACGCCGTCATCCTCAGGGGCGGTTCGGAGGCTTTGGCCAGCAACATAGCCCTCGCGGCCGTCTTGCGCAAGGCCGCCGTCCGCGTGGATCTGCCGGAGGACGCCGTCCAGTTGGTCTCAGATCCCGGCCGTGAGGCGGCGCGGGCCATGATGCGGCTCACGGGCTACCTTGATGTCTTGATCCCGCGCGGTGGAGCGGGATTGATCAGGACCGTCGTGGAGAACGCAACCGTGCCGACGATCGAGACAGGCGTGGGCAACTGCCACACGTTCTTGGATCAGGGCTGCGACCATGCGATGGCCGAACGAATCGTGGTCAATGCGAAATGCCAGAGGCCGGCGGTCTGCAATGCCATGGAAACCTTGCTCGTGCACCGCGCGGAAGCGGGCGTCCTCTTGCCGCGCCTTGGCAAAGTCCTGCATGATGCCGGCGTAGAGCTGCGTGGATGCCCCGAGGCCTTGGCGCTGATGCCCGGCAGCAAGCCCGCGACCGAGGAGGATTGGGCCACCGAGTACCTGGATCTCATTCTCGCGGTCAAGGTGGTCGGCGATCTCGACGAGGCACTGGCGCACATCGCCACCTACGGCAGTAAGCATTCGGAGGCCATCATCACGCGGGACTATGCGCGGGCCAGAAGGTTTCTGAATGAAGTCGACGCCGCGGCGGTATATGTCAATGCCTCCACGCGCTTCACCGATGGTTACCAATTCGGGCTGGGGGCGGAGATCGGCATTAGCACGCAAAAGCTCCATGCCAGAGGGCCGATGGGTTTGGAGGCGCTGACCAGTGTGAAATACCAAATCTGTGGCGACGGTCAGATCAGGGAATGAGTTCTACCTGGACTTAGGCTTGACGTCCATTCCGATTGCGCGCTATAATTATTAAGTATGCGGGACGTAGCGCGGAAGCTGCGTCCTGTTTATGGCGAAGTTTGTGAATTTCGGAACGAACCTTTGGTAGCGCCAATCTCCCCAAGAACCGCTCCTGTTGCAAGATGATTGCCGACCTAACGCACATGCCATTCATAGGAGGATGAGAGAATGAAGTCCCTCGAAGAACTGGCCAAGATCCGCGAACAGGCCAAGAGCCAAATGGAACTGCGCGAAGCCAAGGGCGGCCCGCGCATCGTTGTCGGCATGGGTACTTGCGGCATCGCGGCGGGCGCCAGGGAGGCCTTGATGGCGATCCTTGATGAACTGGGTAAGCGGAATCTGGCTAACGTTACCGTGACGCAGACCGGCTGCGTCGGTTTGTGCGACCAGGAACCGCTGGTGGAGGTGAGCCTTCCCGGACAGCCGAAGGTTACCTACGGTAGGGTCGATGCCAATCGCGCCCGCCAGATTGTGGCCAGTCACGTGGTGAATGGGAACGTCATCGGCGACTGGGTCGTCGCCGGCAAGTAGCGAGGTGAGGTTCATGGCGGAGCCAGATTTTGCGCGTCTGGACGAGATTGTCACCAAGCATGACCGCAAACCCGACAGATTGATCCCCATCCTCCAGGAAACACAAAGCACATATGGCTATCTCCCCGAAGGAGCCATGCGACGGATCGCGGATGCGCTCGGTATCCCGGTCGGTAAAGTCTATGGCGTGGCCACGTTTTACTCCCTCTTCGCCGTTGCGCCAAAGGGCAAACACATCATCAGAGTCTGTGAGAGCGCTCCGTGCCACGTACGCGGCGCGGAAGAGATCTTCGCCGCCCTCGAGGCGGAATTGGGCATTGCGCCCGGCCAAACGACCGCGGACGGCTTCTTCACGTTTGAACACACGAGTTGCCTCGGTGTATGCGGCGTGGCACCGGTGATGATGATCGACGACGTGGTATATGGCAACCTAACCATGGAGAAGACACGGGAGATTATCGCCAGCTATCGACGGGCGGCAACCGCCGCCGGGGAGTAGCGGGAAAGGAGGCGCCGCTATGGCGTTTTACCGGACTCATGTGCTGATCTGTGGCGGGACCCCCTGCGTGCTGGGTGGTTGCCGGGCGGTCAAGGACGGCCTTTTGGCCGAGATCGAGCGGCGGGGTTTGGCAAATGAGATAAAAGTGGTCGAGACCGGATGTCTCGGCCCTTGCGATCAGGGGCCAATCATGGTTGTCTATCCCGAGGGTACGACTTACGCCCGTTTGCGTGCGGAAGACATCGCGGTGATTGTCGAGGAGCATCTGCTCAAAGGCCGCGTGGTGGACCGTTTGGCCTACCGTGAGGGGGCCGGGGAGCGGGTGGTGTCCTATACCCAGTCGAACTACTACGGGCCCCAAAAAAGGGTGGTCCTCCGCAATTGCGGGGTGATCGACCCGGAGTCGATCGAGGAGTATATCGCGCACGGCGGCTATGCCGCGCTCGGTAAAGCCCTGACAAGCATGACGCCGTCGCAAGTGATTGACGAGATTAAGAACGCCGGCCTCCGCGGCCGTGGAGGCGCGGCCTTCCCGACCGGTATGAAATGGTCTTTTACCGCCAAGGCCGAGGCGGATCAGAAGTATATCGTCTGCAACGCGGATGAAGGCGAGCCGGGAACCTTCAAGGACCGGCTGATCCTGGAGGGAGATCCGCACAGCATCCTGGAGGCCATGGCGATCGCCGGTTACGCCGTCGGCGCGAGTCGCGGGTTTATCTATATCCGCGGCGAGTACCGCCAATCGATCGATCGGATGCGGCATGCGATCGAGCTGGCGCGGCAGTATGGTTTGCTCGGCGAAGGCATCTTTGGCGCCAAGTTCTCCTTCGACGTCGAGATCCGCGAGGGAATGGGCGCCTACATCTGCGGCGACGAGACGGCCTTGATCGAATCCATCGAGGGCAATCGCGGCGAGCCGCGGGTCAAACCCCCGTTTCCGGGAGTCTCAGGCCTCTGGGGCAAACCGACGGTCGTCAATAACGTGGAAACCTTGGCCAATATCGCGCCGATCATTAACAACGGCGCCGCCTGGTTCCGGAGCATGGGCACGGAAAAATCTCCCGGCACCAAGGTTTTCACGATGACGGGGGACATTAATGTCGAGGGCTTGATCGAGGTGGAGATGGGAATCTCCCTGAGGCGAATCGTATACGAGATCGGGGGCGGCATCCCGGGCGGCCGCGCCTTCAAGATGGCGCAGACCGGCGGAACCTCCGGGGGTTGTTTACCCGCGTCATTTCTTGATCTACCCATGGACTACGACACGTTGGCGCAGAACGGCGCGGCGCTCGGGTCCGGCGCCTTGTTAATCATGGATGACACCCATTGTATTGTGGACATCCTCAAATGCTTCCAAAAATTCTTTGCCCACGAGTCGTGCGGCCGCTGCACGCCCTGCCGGGAAGGGACCGCGCGCCTGCACGAGATGATGACGGCGATCAGCGAAGGTCGGGGCACCAGGGAAGATCTGGCGGTGATGGAGGCGCTCGGGCAGGTAATGCTGGTGGCGCCGCTCTGCGGGCTGGGTCAGACCGCCTCCGTCCCGTTTCTGTCATGTCTCAAGCATTTTCGGGACGAGATAGAGGCGCACGTGACGGAGAAGCGTTGCCCGGCAGGCGTCTGCCCGATGGGCAGACCGGCCGTGGCCGCCGTATAGGCCGATCGGTATCCGTAGCTCATATGCGCCAGCGGACGCACGCGCGGAAAGGACGTGACCTTGTGGAAACAGTTAAGCTTACCATTGATGGACACGAGGTGAACGCTTCGAAAGGTACGAACATCGTGGAAGCGGCCAAGCTCATCGGGATCGAGATTCCGACATTGTGCTATCTTCCCGAGCTCGACGTACGCGCCAATTGCCGCGTTTGCCTGGTTGAGGTCGAGGGAAGCCGCACGCTCCAGGCCGCTTGCGCCCAACCGGTGGCGGAAGGCATGAAAGTCCGCACCAACAGCCCCTTGGCGCGCGAAGCGCGCAAGATGGCGGTCGAACTATTGCTGGCCAATCACCCGCAGGACTGTCTGAACTGCGTGCGTAATCAGAACTGCGACTTGCAGCGACTGGCGGAGCGTTTGGGCATCCGTGAGAACCGGTTTGCCCTGAAAGACCGCCATAAATACGCCAAGGATACATCGACCCCCTCCATCGTGCGCGACCCGGCAAAATGTGTGCTCTGCCGCCGGTGTGTGGCGGTCTGCCAAAACGTGCAGGGTGTCGGGGCGCTCTATCCTATCAACCGCGGGAGCGAGACCATGGTTGCCCCGGCCTGTGGCAAAGATTTGGCGGATGTGGCTTGCGCGCTGTGCGGCCAATGCATCCATGTCTGCCCGGTCGGCGCCATCTATGAACGCGATGATACCAAACAAGTCTGGGATGCGCTGGCGGACCCGAAGAAACACGTGATCGTGCAGACGGCGCCGGCCATCAGGGTGGCCATCGGCGAGGAAGTAGGGATGGAACCTGGTTCGGTAGCAACCGGCCAGCTCGTGGCCGCGCTTCGGCGGCTCGGTTTCGACAAGGTCTTTGATACGGACTTTACGGCGGATCTGACCATCGTGGAAGAGGGGAACGAACTCTTACAGCGTTTGAGCAATAAGGGCACCCTCCCGATGATCACCTCATGCAGTCCTGGCTGGGTCAAGTTTATCGAACATTTCTACCCGGACCTCCTGCCGCATCTCTCGACCTGCAAATCGCCGCAGCAGATGTTCGGGGCCTTGGCCAAGACGTACTACGCGGATAAGACAGGTATCGATCCAAAAGACATCGTCTCAGTCTCGATCATGCCGTGCACGGCCAAGAAGTTTGAGTGCCGGCGCGAAGAGATGGTGGACAGCGGCTGCCAGGATGTTGATTTCGTCCTGACCACGAGGGAATTGGGGCGCATGATCCGCGAGGCCGGTATTGACTTCAAGGAACTCGCGCCTGAGGAATACGATGATCCATTCGGCATCACCACCGGCGCGGGCTTAATCTTCGGGGCGACCGGCGGCGTCATGGAGGCCGCCCTGCGCACGGTCTACGAGGTCGTGACCGGCCAGGAACTAAAGAAGGTGGACTTTCACGATGTCCGGGGCATGAAAGGAATCAAGGAAGCCACGGTGGATCTGAACGGGACCAAGATCAACGTGGCGGTGGCCCATGGGCTCGGCCACGCACGGAAACTGCTCGACAAGATCCAGGCCGGCCAAGCCGATTACCAGTTCATCGAGATCATGTGTTGCCCGGGCGGATGCATCGGCGGCGGCGGACAGCCTATCCCGACGAATCTCGAGACCAGGCTGGCGCGGATCAAGGCCATCTATGAGGCTGATGCCGGGATGCCGATCCGCAAGTCCCATGAAAACCCCGCGGTTAATACGCTCTATGAGGAATTCCTCAAGAAGCCGCTGGGTGAGAAATCCCACCATCTCCTGCATACACATTACGTTCCCCGCGGCAAATACCCTAAAGGCTGAAAACTTGCGGTCGCGGCGCAGGCTCCCTCGGATTGAACCCCCTTCTGTCGAGAAGGGGTTTTTTTATTGTTTGGTGCCATGGTTTTGTGCCTTGCCGGACGGAACCCGAATATACTGCGACTTGAGGAGGGATGCACGTGATGGACTCCGGATACTTACCCGCGGCGCAAACCCATGTCCACGAATATACAGCGTCGACGGCAATCGTCGACGGTCACGCTCACCGTGTCGCGGGCGTCAGCGGTATGGTCATCCCCTGCGGAAGCAGCCATGTCCACGTTCTGTCCGGTTGGACGACCTTTGATGACGGACACTTCCATCCGTATTGCCTCATTACCGGCCCGGTGGTTCCAGTCGCCGAGGGCGCGCACGTCCACTACTTCGAAGGTCCGACGGAGATGGTTGACGGACACGTTCACGACCTGGAATCCGCCTCGCTTCCGTTTTTGGCCGAGGCAGAATGAGGTTTTCAACCCGGATTTCGAAAGCTCCTTGAAGAGCTGCGGTTTTGGCGCGAAAGCACGTACGCGATGATCTCTGTTCGCGCTGGCCGCCCCCCCCCAAGGGGCTTTTTCTTTACCCGCAAAGCGAATACCCTGATAAGCTCTGTTTGCGGCGGACTGGCCTCTAGCTGGCATATGTCAATGCTGGCCTATAGCGTCAATTCCTGCAGATTTACCCGTCCGCGCGGGTCCGCCATAATGGAATCGGGGCTTACTCTGCTCAAAACTCAACCAAAGAGAGGCTGGTGGCAATGAGAAAGGGCATCCTGATTCCGGGTCTGGCGGTGGCGTTGATCCTTCCGATCCTTTTGACCGCCAATGTCTTCGCCTATCGGTACAAGTACGAAGCCCGGCTGGCAATCCTGGACAAGTACCCCGTCAGCAATCTACAAAGCGGTCCCGTGCTCGATCAGGAGGAATTCTACGGCGAGCTGCTCGATCCCGCCGCTAATCCAAGCATCGCGGCGATCGTCAAGGCCGCCGGTGCGGGTAAGCTTGACGAAGCCAAGACGAAATGGTACGAGTATTTTGTTAAGCGCGATGACGCCGCGCGCTTGATCGAGATCCCCCCCAAGAAACCGTCGGAATTGACCAAGGACGACGTCGATTGGACCCTGGCCGAGAGAGGCCTGAAACGCGGCTTTGAAAAAAGCGGTTACGAGTACTTCTTCGAGGGAGACATCAAGTGGAACTACAACCCGACGTATAAGAACCCCAAGGTGCCGGTGAACAACGAGTGGGTCTACCAGTTAAACCGCCACGGGTGGTGGCCGGAATTGGCCAAGGCCGCCATTGTTACCGGCGACGAGAAATACGCCAAGGAACTCGCCTACCAGATCCGAAGCTGGATTACGACGCAATACCCCGGTGTCAACACGGCCAGGCCGGATTACATCGACGAAGGCAAGGCGGTCCTCAATTACAGTACCGCCTTTAGAAACGCGGGCAAGGATTTCTCATACAACATCAAGGACAAAAACGGCGCGGACTTGGAGGGGGGCACGGCATCCTGGCGATCCCTCGAAGTCGGCGTGCGCCTGATGAGCTCCTGGATGCAGACCATCTATTACTTCAAAGGCTCCAAGTATTTTGATGCCGATCTCTGCGACTTGATGATCCGCTCCATGATCGACCAGGCCACTTGGCTCGCGGCGCCGTATCATTACTCACAGTGGTCGAACTGGGGCAATACGGAGGCCATGGGGCTGCTCTATGCGGGCTCCTTCCTGCCGGAGATCCTCACGAGCCGCGAGATGCGGGAAGTCGCCATCTCGCGCCTCACGGAAGCGGCTTTGTACGAGCAGTTCCTGCCGGACGGCTCGTTGAACGAGCTCTCTCCCAGCTACCATACGGGCGTCACCGAGAAGTACAATGCTCTGATCAGGGCGGCAAAGGAAGGCAAGATCCAGGCACGGGCGATCGAGGACTTGAAGCGGGTCCTGGAAAGCCAGTACAACGCCATCCTAGCCATCCTGGCCCCCAACGCCTCTCTGCCGACGGGCAATGAGACCGGCCTCGACAAACTGGCCGGGGACGATACGGAGCGCGAGTATTTTGCCACCGGCGCCGAACTGCTCCCGCATCGGCAGGACTTCAAGTGGATCGCCACCGGCGGTAAAGAGGGCAAGCCGCCCGCGATCAACTTCTATCGGCTCAAGAACTCCGGTTTTATCACCATGCGGTCCGGTTGGAACCCGACCGATGATTATCTCTACTTCATGACCGGCCCGATGGGTTCCGGAAGTTACCATTCCTTCGAAAACAAGCTCAGCATCCAGCTCTTTAGCAACGGTTTCCCCCTCTTGACCTCGGCGGGGAAGGACAATTACGACAAGAGCCCGATGCGGTGGTACTGCGCCAATACCCGCGGGAGCAACAGCGCCTTGGTCGACGGTTACGGACAAGCACGTGGAGCCAAGACGCCCATGGCCGTGCTGCGCAAACCGGCGGATTTCTGGTACTATCAGTCCGCCGGCGGCGATATTACCTATGCGGCGTCAAAATTTGACGGGCCATACGGATGTGCCGGTTACGGGGATGTTTTGGAGAAAGCCGCCCTCAATGTCCAGCATACAAGGCACGTTTTCTACCTCAAGAAGAATTATTTCGTCATCGCCGATGATTTCACCGCCTTGGACGGCAAGGACCACTTGTACGAGGTAATCTACCACACCCCGATTGGCTGGTACGCAAAGAACAAACCCACCGTGGCCACAAAGGCCGAGAAAACGGCGGATGGCATGTATTGGCTGATCGGCAAGGCCGAAGCGACCATGAAGGGTGTTTGCACCGCCGCCTTTACCGGCGAGATCGTGAGCGGTTTGAATCCCGCGAATACCGATCTGACCAAGGCGACGGACGGGCGCGGCACAGAGCGGCAGATGCGCGGCTGGCTGGAAGGCATGATTCCGACGCCGACCGAAATTTACAAGATCAACGGTAAGAACGTCACCTTCTTCACGGTCATCGCGCCCATGAAAAAACCGGCCGATTTCACCGTGAACCTCACCCCCGGCCGCAAGGGTGTGGAGATCAAGTTCAAGACCGGCGAGACGCACCGACTAGCACTGGACGTTACCGCCGGCGGCCAACCCAGCATCAGCTTCGAGACTCCGAAGACCAAGGCTAGCTTCACCGCCATCTCGAACCTCGATACATTAATCGACGTCAATGGCGGCGCGCTCCCGAAATAGGCCAGCCTTAGATACGGATAACAGTCGCGAGGGCCTCTCGGAAAGAAGGCCCTCGTTTTTTTGACCGCAGGGGCGACAAACGCTAAGCAAAATGAGGGGGGTGGGGCGGATTTACCGCGCCCACCCCGGGGTAGCTAAGTAACCGCACCTAGAACAGCTTGCCGAGATTGTTCAGGTTCAGATTGGGATTGGACTGGTAATTGGTGTTGGGCTGCCCTTCGTTTGATTGACCGGCAGCGTTGAACCCCGCGGCAAAACCAGTCCGTATGCCCGCGGCGGACTGTTCGATCAACGACCGCTCGGCCGCCTCGATCATCCTCTTCACCATATGGCCGCCGACGGCACCCGTCTCACGGGTCGGCATCCAGCCCCAGTAACCGCCGACGATCTTCGAGGTGTCGATATTCAGCTCATTGGCGACCTCATCACGAAAACGCTTCAGCGCCTGCTTCGCCTCGACCACCACCGGAGTGTTGCTGTTATTGCTTCCGCCTGCCATTTGCTTAAACCCCCCTTTCATCGGACTCCAAGGTTAGCATGCATCGACCGTGGGTGCGATAACCCGGAGATAGCTGGGGAGAAAGGAATCTCTCCGCCGGTAGCGCTGGAAACCGCCAAGGTAATAAGTGGTCAATAAGTATCCGGACGAAGAAAACCAGGGTCGAGGCAGTATAGGCTGATCCCGCGATCTACCTCATCTGCCTGCGCTTGTAATGTATGGCGACGGTCCGGGCGTCACAAGATCGAAACGTAGGCCGATTCTTCCTTGGACACGGTGCGCGGTCTAGCCGTCAAAAGGCCCCAATATACTCATCATCGGGTAACGATACTCGGTTATAGGGGGCCTCCGCTTTGCCTCGTACCATACGCAAGCTGGGTACAGTCATGACGGCCGTCGCCGCGGGTTTTCTCACCTTTTCCTTGGTCCTTTACCCGGAGGAAGCGTTGCAGGCTGCGGTCGAGGGTATGGGGCTCTTTTGGAAGATCGTTTTCCCCTCGCTCCTGCCGTTTTTCGTATTATCCGAAGTCTTGCTGGGGCTTGGTCTCGTTCATTTCGTCGGCGTCTTGCTCGAGCCTTTGATGCGGCCGGTCTTTAATGTGCCAGGGGTGGGCGCGTTTGCCATGTCCATGGGATTGGCGGCGGGATATCCCATGGATGCCGTCATCACCGGCAAATTCAGGCGCAAGGGCATGTGCACCCGCATCGAGGGAGAACGGCTTCTAGCCTTTACCAACACCGCCGACCCATTATTTATCTTCGGCGCCGTGGCGGTGGGCATGTTCGGGCTGGCTAAGCTGGGGGTCGTGCTCGGCGTCGCGCACTATCTATCCAGTTTTACGGTGGGGTTCATCTTTCGCTTTTATCGATACGGGGAACGAGGCTCGGATCAGGTCGCAGGCAGGGAGGAAGGAAACCTCCTGCGGCGGGCCGCGCGCACCCTGCTGCGCGCGCGAAAGGAAGACGGGCGTCCTTTCGGACGGTTGCTGGGGGAAGCGGTAAGGGAATCAATTGCCACGCTCCTGATGATATGCGGTTTCATCATGCTCTTTTCCGTCCTCGTAAGGATCTTTACCGTTTTCGGCGTCATGCGGCTCATCACTCCGCTGGTGGCCGCTTGCCTAGGCACGATCGGGCTGTCGCCATCACTCGTACCCGCGGTGCTACGCGGGCTCCTCGAGATCGACCTCGGTACGGTGGCCGCCAGCGTGGCGGCGGCTCCGCTCCTGCAGCGCGCGGTCATTGCCAGCGCCGTCATTGCCTGGAGCGGCCTGTCCGTGCACGGGCAGGTGGCCAGTGTACTAACCGGCACCGATATCCGTATGGGTCCGTATGTTTTTGCCAGGTTTTGCCATGCTATCCTCGCAGGCTTGTATACATTTGCAATCCTCGCCATGATGCCGTTGGAGACGGCCGGCCGGTTCGAGTTCCTCCTGATCAAAGGTTGGCCCGGCGTGGGCATCATACAGCGCTTCGTTCTGGCCGGTTGGCAACTGGCATTGAGCCTCGGCGGGCTGATCGCCGTCGCGTGCCTCTTGCGGATCTGCGGGCGGTACCGTTTGGTCTGGTTACGGACTAAGCGCCTCCCGGCGAGGAGCGCGTCGCGATGAATGGCCCGCGTTTTTTTACCACGGTGCCCGTGCCTGGAGTCGTAATCCTGATCATCCTCCTTGGTCTGGGGTTCGTTTCCGGCCGACAGTTGGCGGAGGATAACCGGCTGCCGGCGCCGGTGGTGCTGGTCGATCCCGGTCACGGGGGTATGGACGGCGGCTGCGGCGGGCGTACCGCGCCGATCCTCGAAAAGGATCTCAACCTGCGCGTCGGAAAGAGCCTGGCGCAAAAGCTGGAGTATTTCGGCCTCAGAGTCGGCCTGACGCGACAGGACGATCGGCACCTCGGGCCGACACATCGCCGCGACCTGCTGGCGCGGGTCGAACAAGCGCAAAGGATCCGCGCCAATCTCGTGGTCTGCCTTCATGCCGACTGGAGTTGGAAGACCAAGCGAAGCGGGCCATGTGTCTTCTACCATCACCGTTCCGGTCCGAGCAGGATCTTGGCCGAAATGGTGCAAATTGAGCTGAACCGGGTCGCGGGCACGGCCGGTCAAGCGCTGCCGGCACGAAATCTCCTGGTTATCCGGGAAGTAAACCGGCCGGCGATTCTGGTCGAGATGGGATTCCTCTCGAATCCCGCGGAGGCCGCCCGGCTGGCGGAGGATGCATACCGGCAGGAAATTGCGGAGGCAATCGCCGTCGGGATGGTCAAATTCTTGCTAACCACGCGCAGGTAGGATGGGGACGTCTGCAAGATACGATTGTGGAGGAGACGATCCAGGTCGCCGAGTGACGGTTGATCTTTCGCCGCCGGTCGGGTAAGATCTGAGAAAGACGGGACAAGACCGGGGGGAAGTAAATGAACGTCGCCGCGATCGTGCTTGGAAACCTATTAATCGCAGGGATTATGCTCGGGTTCGCCGTTGTGTGGAACACGGTGTCATGGCTGCGAAGACGCAAGGAATTCAGCCGGCCGGTATACGCCTACAGGCCGACCCGTGCCGAATGGAGCCCGTATTACTGGCGGAGAGCGCGGCGGTATATCATCTCCTATGGCTTGGTGCTCGCAATCATGATTGTGCTGCCTGTTCTCTTCAACCGCCGGGCCGCCATCGCGGAGCAATTGCAAGGATTTGCGTCCATTCTGCCGGGGCTGGCGGCTTATTTCATCATCGGGGGACTGATCCCGGCGCGGTTTACATTGCATCCGGAAGGTTTTGGTTGTTTCGCCCTGATCCCGTTTCTTCCTGGCCAACGTGACCGCGACGGCAAGACCTACTCAGACTTCCGCGTCGGTTTCAAACACTGGCGCGACTATCATGACGCCGTGCCGCGCGGTGACGTTCTGCTGCTAAAGGGCGAACGAATCGGCGCGGAACTGTTGATCCCGCGCGGACAGCGGGACCGTCTGCTGAATCTGGCCCGCGAAGCCTTGAAAACCGCCAAGGATGCGCGGCGCCGGCAAAAAAAAGCGCGGCAAGTCGCCGCACGTTAGCTTCTGTAAACGTCTAGTATTTGCTTGGGTCATACTTGTTGCTAGGATTCCAGAAGATCCATTCCCTCAGGCCCGCGTCATGGACCGCTCTAATCTGGGCTTGTACCTGTTCCCGGCCGTATCGATTTCCCAAACTGAAATCCTGCAACCAGGGCCGGATAACCACCCCGGTCTTCTCCAGGCGCTTTCTGGCGTCGTTCAGACCGCGCAGTACCGTCTCATAGGGATGCAGATCGGGATTTTTGAGGCCGAACGAACCCGGCGCATAATGGGACGGATACACCATGGGCGAGACGATGTCCACGTTTTCCGCGACTTTTTCGAGTCGCTGTCCGATGCCCAGGTCGTCTTCGGCGGAGGTGACGAGGCCGAAGATATCGGCGGAAACCTCGACCCCGAGCGGCTTGAGTTCATTTCGCGCATAGGCGAGGAAATTGCGGATGACATCCTCTTTCGGGATGCCGTCACCGTATGGATAGACGCACTCCGCGATCGGGCCGTCGCTCGTAAAACGAACGTAATCAAACTGTATCTCTTGAAATCCTAACGCCACCGCCTCTTTGGCCACGGCGACGTTGTACTTCCAGATCTGCCGGCAGTTAGGATCGACCCAGGTCATACCCTTCCGATCGCGCCAGAGTCCGCCGGATTTGCTCTTTACCGCCAGTTCCGGCTTCTTCCGCGCCAAGAATGGGTCCTTGAACACCACGATCCGGGCGATGGGCCAGATGCCGTTCTGGCTCAAGGCTTCCATGACGGCGCGCGGGTCCTTGATTTTAGCGACATCCGCACCCACTTCCTTGGCCATGTCCACCCCGCTCTTATAGCTGAGCGTCCCCTCGTCGTCCTTGATGTCGATCACGATCGAGTTGACTTGCGTGGCCCGGATAAACTGGACCAGCCGGGGGAACCACTTGGAGGAACCGGCGATCCAGCCCGTGGCGTATATCCCGCGCACGACTTGCGGCCTGGTCCATGCAAGGGCGGGCCGCGTCACGGAAGTCTTTTTTGGCACCGGCGGGGGCAATGGGGTGATGCCTTTGATCTGCGGCACAATGGCCTTGCTGTTAAGCGAGACAATCGTCAAGGACACTGCCAATGCGGCGATGACAATCCAGCAACTGCGCCTGCCCAAGTGCACGCCTCCTAACCACAAGTCCATCTCGTTTTCGCTGGCGGCGCCCTGATTCCTTTAGAAAACGCATGGTAATAGCGTTCTTGGATGGGAGGAGAAGACACGATCGTGTCGAAGTTTGGCTGAGGGCCAGCTATGCCCAACGAGAGGCCCAAGGCATCCATAGCATGGAATCCGCGAAGGGATGAACGCGTTTCCGACGATAAAAGGCGTTCTTACCAGGAGGAGTTTACGTGCTGGAACTTACGCCGAAAACATTGACCTATCTGGTGCCGCCCACAGCCCGGAGCGAGGCCGGGATCAAGCATTTTCTGGCCGAGCACCCTGAGATACACTTCGTTTCGCTTGTGGCCGTAGACCTTGGCGGCAACGACACGGACGAGAAGATCCCGGTCTCCGCATTTCTGCGGGATACCTCGGGTTTTCTAAACGGGGCGATTCAAACGGACGGCAGCAGTGTGGTTTTGCCGGGGATCGCCACGCTCAACGACGGCAAGGTCGATTTCGTCACCGATCCATCCGTAGCCTGGTACGTCGATTATAACTGGGAGTTGTCCGACCCGGCCACCGGGATGCCGGTCGGGACTCTGCGCATACCCTCATTTCTCGTGCACAGCGGCCGCCGCGTGGATTCCCGCTCGGTGCTATCCCGCAGCATCGCCCATCTCTCGGAACGCGTCCGCCGTCTGCTCTTTGCCTACCCAAAGCTGGCCGCGGATCTGGGTTTCAACCCGGATGAAGTGGTCG
Source organism: Bacteroidota bacterium (assembly GCA_050260415.1). Classification (GTDB taxonomy): domain Bacteria; phylum Bacillota; class UBA4882; order JAAYXC01; family JAAYXC01; genus JBLNCE01. The sequence goes on from JBLNCE010000088.1 coordinate 60,006, forward strand.
AGATCATGCCCACCGCCGCCACGGAACTCGAGTTTTGGGTGCGTACCCCGGATCACCATGTCGGCGTGGAGGAGCTCGCCGCCTCCCAGGCGCTTCAGGAGCAGTACTGGAAGCGTACCAAAGGTCCGGTCCGGTCCGCTCTCGAAGCTTCCCTGGTTCTCCTGGCGCAATATGGACTGGAACCGGAGATGGGACACAAGGAGGTAGGCGGCATCAAGGCCCGCGTAACCGGCGAGGGCAGGCTGGGCGATATCATGGAACAGGTCGAGATCGATTGGCGGTATGCCGCGCCGTTGCAAGCCGCCGACAACGAATTACTGGCGCGGATCGTCATCAAGGAGACCTTCCGGCGTTTCGGTCTCGACGCCACGTTCATGGCCAAGCCCATGGCCGGGGTGGCCGGGAGTGGAGAACACACGCACTTGGGCCTTTCGGCGCGACTCGCAAGCGGGCGGGTGGTCAATCTTTTCGCCCCCGCCGACCCGGCGCGCGAATACCTGAGTCCGCTTGGCTGGGGGGCGCTCTTTGCCCTCTTGAAGCATTGGCCGGTGGCGGGGGCGCTCGTGACGGCGACAAACGACGCGTTCAACCGGCTGCAACCGGGCTTCGAGGCGCCCGTATGTCCCGTGGGGGCGATCGGCGCCACGGTCGGGGTGCCCACGCGGAATCGGACCGTGCTCATCGGACTGGTGCGCGACATGGAGCAACCGTTGGCGACCCGCTTCGAGATCAGGGCGCCCAATCCGCACACCAACACCTATCTGGCCCTCGCCGCTTTTCTGCAGCTCATCATCGACGGCATGGAGTATGCGGCGCGGGAAGGACGCACGGAGGCCGAACTCCTGGCGGAGTTCAGCAAGGACGCCGGGGTAGAGGCGGCTTATCTGCCGGCGGAACGGGCTTTTCGAAGCGAAGAGGATGTATTTGATTGTTACGGGGAGGCGGAACGCGAACGTCTCTTTGGCAAACCGCCGGGAACCCCCTGGGAGACGCTGGCGCAGCTCGCCGCCGACACGGAAGGCCGACGCCTGCTCTTGGCGGGGGATGTTTTTCTGCCGGAGATCCTCGACAGTTACGCGCAGGCGATGCTCGCTCACTGGCGCCTCGAGCTCAGGGAGCGGGTTCTTCCCGAAGTCATGGCCTTCTTGCGGAGTTGCGCGCCTCTGCACCGGCCCGACGACGAAGATGGCGCGCGCGCCTGGGAACAGCTCGCGCGGGAAAAGGAGCGTCTCGTCTCCGAGCGGCTGCCGGTACGGATCAGGGAAGCGCTGGACCGCGGCGACGATGCCGCCGCCTCGGAACTGCAGCGCCGGCTCGGACCTTCATTGCAGGCGCTACAGCGGTCATACGAGACGTACAAACGATGGTACGCCGGGTGAAGCCGGGCCGTAACCAAAGCGATGGTTTCCGCGTCAAAGTTGTGGCGGCGCCGCGGAAGAGGCATTGCCCCGGGCTAGATCATCAAACATAAGTCCGCGTCTCTGGCGGCGGCCAAGAAGTCATGGACGTTGCCGATGCGCAGCCTCTCGGTGGGCAGAAGCTCCCCCCGGGTGATGCCCATGAGTTTGAGCGAGGCCTCGCACGCAATCAGTTCCACGCCGCGATCGAGCGCCATATCCAATAAATCCCTCAGCGTCTGGCCATTTTGGGCGCGTATGAGCCGGCGCAGGAGCACTGGTCCGAGCCCGAGGAAATTGAAGCGTGATAGGGGGAGGCTGTCCGGTCCCAGCGGCATCAGCAGCTTGAAAGCGTTTTGAATGAGGCCTTTGCCGGGGCGATTTCGCACGCGCAGCAAGCTGACACCCCAGAACGTGAAGAAGATCGTCACTTTCGCCTTCTCACCCAAGGCGCCGTTGGCGATGGTCAGGGAGGCCATGGCGCGATCGTAATCTCCGCTGTAGACGATGAGGCTGACAGAAGCCATCGCGAGATCCCGTCCCTTTCGGTCTATATCCTGCCCGAGGCCGGCGCCTGGTATAAGATGCCTGGCCGTCACAGGGCGAGGACAAGCATGGGTCAGGATTTTGTTCGGCCCGGGACCGCGCCTCAAAAAGCGGCGGCTCCTTTTGGGGCAAGCTAACGCAAGACGGCTTCGGGCACAAGGACGGTCAACCAAGACGCCAGACGGCTGGAGGTTGATGCGGCCGGCCGCCACACCGTCGCATATGACCCCAAAGAGGCTGGATCGCTTGAGTTACGTCCTCTTGACCGTTATCGCCTGGGCCGCTTTCTTTTGGGCGGTACGCCCGTCCGAATGGCGGCAATATTATCCGCAGGTACTTTTCGGCGCTCTCTTGGGCACCCTGTCCGATTTGATCGGCGTGACCACGTTCCAGTGGCATTATCTCGGCCCGACGACCGCCGGGTTGAGTCTGTGGTCGGACCTCGGGGTCGCGCCGGCGGAGGCAGGTCTCTTCACCTGGTCTCTCCGGCGCTTCTCCCGCTGGCAGTGGGCGGTTTGGGGTTTTTGGACCGTCGGCAACGCCCTGGGCGAATGGGTCTTTGTCCGCCGGGATTGGATTATCTACGGCTATTGGCGACCGTTCAAAGCCTTTCTTTTCTATGTCGGGTTCTTTCTCTGTCTGCGCTGGCACGAGCGATTTCTCAAGTGGCTGGAGGCAAAGCCTTGACTGAACTCCTACGGGTCCCACCGACGGCGGTATCGGTACATCCAGCCGTGGTATCGGCGGCCCGGGCGCTTCGCCGCGGCCGTCTCGTCGCTTTTCCCACCGAGACCGTCTATGGGCTTGGCGCCAATGGGCTCGACCCCGACGCCGTGGGTAGAATCTTTGCCGCCAAGGGCCGACCGCCGGATAACCCTCTGATCCTGCATGTGGAATCATTGGCGGCGGCCGAGGAACTCGTGGCGGAGATGCCCACGGTGGCGCGGCGCCTGGCGGAGGCGTTCTGGCCGGGGCCGTTGACCATGGTGTTGCGCCGCCGGGCATGCGTGCCGGACGTGGTCAGCGCGGGGCTTCCCACTGTCGCCGTCAGGGTTCCGGCGCATCCGGTGGCGCTGAGCTTGATAAGAGCGGCGGGAGTGCCGGTGGCGGCTCCGAGCGCCAATAAATCCGGCAAGCCTAGCCCGACAACGGCGGCACATGTCATGGCCGATCTTGACGGCTTGGTGGATGTGGTCCTGGATAGCGGTCCGACCGCGGTCGGACTCGAATCGACCGTAATCGATCTGAGCCTGGCCTCGCCCAGACTGCTGCGACCCGGCGGCGTTACCTTCGAGGACCTGACCTCGGTCTTGGGCCGGGGTGTGCTGGAGTTGGCGGGGGAAGGGGAAGCGGAACGCCCAGCCGCGCCCGGCATGAAATACCGCCATTATGCGCCGGCGGCGCCGCTTACGGTGGTGACGGGCCATCCCGCGGAGGTGGCGTCCATAATCCGGGCGGAGATGAGGGCCGCGGGGAGCGCCGGCCGACGTCTCGCGGCGTTGGTATTCTCGGAGACCGTGCCCTTGATCCCCGCGGGCGGCCTGGTGCTGGATCTAGGCTCCCGGTCACGGCCCGAGATGGCGGGCCGCAGGCTCTTCGCCCATCTGCGCGCCTGCGACCAGGAGAGAGTCGACGGGATCCTGGTCGAAGGCACCACGGAAGAAGGTATGGGGCGCGCCGTGATGAACCGGCTCCTCAAGGCGGCGGGAGGCCGCGTTCTCCGGGCCGGGGAGGGAAAAGCTTGCGTCGACGGTTGATCCGATACGTCCTCGTGGGCGTGTTCCTGCTCGCCGGGATCCCGGTGCGCGCTGGCGGCGCCTTCGCGCCCAATATCGGTGAATCGCTGACTTACCGCATTTATCTGGCTGGTTTTGCCCTTGGCGAAGAGCAGCTCCACGTCAAAGCGTCAAAAACCCCCGATGGAAAGCCGGCGCTTCTTTTTGAGGTGTCATTGGATTCTTATCCTATGCTCTTCCGCCTCTTGGACTATCACGAAAAAAGGCGCGTGCTGTGGGACCCCGAAGGCGCCTATCCGCTCGCGGAGGAAGGGACGGTCACTCAGCATCGCGCCGCACAAACCGTGCGCATCGAGTTTCGCCCGGCGCAAGGCGCGATCCTCATGACCAGCACCCGGCCCGGCGAAACGCCGAACGACTCGACCCTGCCTTACGTCGGCAATACCCAGACCAACTTTACCCTCCTGTATTACTTGCGCACCTTTCCCTGGGAAAAGGGCCAATACCGCGTTCCATTGTTCACCGGCCAAAGAGTGGATTGGTATACCTTTGAGGTCGAGGCGGAGACGCGGCCGGTGCGCGTGCCGTACGGCGGCAGCGACCAAACATATCATCTCTTCAACCGCGAGCTCAAGTACGATATCTGGTTTGACCGCGGACCCGGACGCCTTCCCCTCGAGATAAGGTTTCGAGCCGGATTCGGCCTCGCCCAGGCCAAGTTGGTTTCAGCGGTGAATTTCAAGTGATCTGCGGCAAGGTGCATCCGTGCAGGATTTTCTTGGCGGAAGGGGAATAGTGCACCCAGTGAAGCGCCCGGAGGATTGACGAATTGGCTGAGATCACCCCCATGCTCCAACAATATTTGCGCATCAAGCAAGAATATCCGCAGACGCTGGTCTTCTTCCGCCTCGGCGACTTTTACGAATTATTCAATGACGACGCGCTCATCGCCAGTAGAGAACTGGAGATCGTCCTGACCGGCCGCGAAGCCGGCAAGGATGTGCGCATGCCCATGTGCGGCGTGCCTTATCATGCCGCCACGCAATACATTGGCAAACTGCTTGCCAGGGGCTACCGCGTCTCCGTGTGCGAACAGGTCGAAGATCCCCGTACCGCCAAGGGTCTGGTCGCCCGCGAGGTGGTAAGGGTATACACGCCAGGCACCGTGGTCGAGGAAGGCTTGCTCCCTGGCAAGAGCAACAACTACCTTATCGCGGTGGCCGAGGAAAAGAACGTTTTCGGGATCGCGACCGCGGATCTTTCCACCGGCGAGTTCCTCGTCACCGAGGTCGGCGAGCGCGATCTCGTGGTGGATGAACTGGCCCGGCTGGCTCCAGCCGAACTCCTGGTGCCAGGCGAACCCGCGCCCGGTGCGGAATTCGCCCGGACAAAGACCGTCGACCCGGCCCATTTCGTGGATTTCGACGACGCCTGCCGCCGGCTTGCCCGCCATTACGAGATCGCTTCCGCCGAGGCCCTGGGACTGGCCTCGAGGCCGGCCGCGGCGCGCGCCGCCGCGGCCGTTCTATCCTACCTGGCTCGGACCCAGTGCGCCCAGGTACAGCATCTGCAATGGCCGCGGCCGTATCAATTGGGGGAGTATATGTACCTTGACGCCAATGCCCGGCGCAATCTCGAACTCTCCCGCACGCTGCGCGACGGCAAGACGGATGGCACATTGCTGTGGGTCATGGATAGGACCGTAACCCCCATGGGCGCGCGGACGCTGCGCGCGTGGCTCGAAGCCCCCTTAGCGCGGCGCGCCTCAATCGAGCGCCGTTTGGATGCCGTGGCGGAGCTAACCGTCGATCTCGCGCGGCGCGAAGAACTCCGGGCGCTTTTGCTGGAGGCCGCGGATCTGCCGCGGCTGATTGCGCGACTCTGCTGCAATAGCGGCAATGGCCGCGACATGTTGGCGTTGGGCAAGACCCTCGCGCTCTTGCCTCGGGTGCAAGCGATCTGCGCCCACTTCACCGCAGAGGCCCTCACCGAGCTTTCCGTGCGCCTGGCGCCCTTTCCCGAACTCGCGGAGAAACTCTGTGCCGCGATCTCGCCCGAGGCGCCGTCGACGGTCAAAGACGGCGGCATCTTCCGCGCCGGATACCACCCCGAACTCGATGCGCTGCGCGACGCGGCACGGGAAGGCCGCGGCTGGGTCGCCGCGCTGGAGACCCGCGAACGGGAACGAACCGGCATCCGCTCGCTCAAAGTAGGTTATAATCAAGTCTTCGGGTACTACCTTGAAGTCACCAAGGCCAATCTGTCGCTCGTGCCCGGCGATTACGTCCGCCGGCAGACGCTGGCCAACGCGGAGCGATTTGTCAGCGAGGAGCTAAAGGAGTACGAGCGTAGGATCGTCGGCGCCGACGAGCGCGCCCGGTCGCTCGAGTATGAATTGTTTCAAGCCCTGCGGGCTGAGATCGTGGCGCAGACCGCGCGTTTGCAGGAGATCGGCGCCTCCATGGCTCAGCTGGACGTCCTGTTGGCCTTGGCCGATCTGGCGGTCAGGAACAACTACGTGCGTCCGGAAATCACCGAGGACGGCGAACTCGTTCTGCGCGCGGCCCGCCATCCCGTGGTGGAGCAATGCCTTCCCGGCGGACGGTTCGTCCCCAACGATACGGACTTGAGACCCGAAGGAACCCGCGTCCAGATAATCACCGGGCCGAATATGAGCGGCAAGTCCACCTACCTGCGCCAGACAGCCCTGATCGTCCTGATGGCGCACATGGGCTCCTTTGTGCCGGCCGCATCCGCGCGCGTAGGCTTGGTCGATCGGATCTTCACCCGCATCGGCGCCGCCGACGACCTGGCCGGAGGACGTTCGACCTTTCTCGTGGAGATGACGGAAACCGCCGAGATTCTAAGGGCGGCGACCGCGCGCAGCCTGCTCGTCCTGGACGAGATCGGCCGCGGCACCGGCACAATCGACGGGCAGGCCATAGCCCGAGCCGTGCTGGAGTACATCCACGACCGCGTGCGCGCCAAAGCGCTGTTCGCCACCCATTACCACGATCTGACCGCGCTTTGCGAAGACAGGCCCGCGATGGGCAGTTACAACGTCGTTGTCGTCCGCGAGGGCGAGGAGATCAGGTTCTGCCATCGGATCGAGCCCGGCGCCGCCGACCGGAGCTACGGCATCGAAGTAGCCCGGCTGGCGGGTCTCCCATCCGCGGTCCTGGCGCGCGCGCGTGAGCTGCAGCTGGAGATGGAAAGCGCAAGGCAAACGGCGGCGGCACGGGTCGAGACGGTCTACCCGGTGCGGCAGATCACCCTCTTTGCCGACCATCAACAAGAGATCTGCGAGGAACTGGCGCAGTTGGAGTTGGAGGACATGACTCCCTTGGAAGCCTTGAATCATCTCGCCCGCCTTCAGGCCCGTTTGCGCAAAAAAGGCACGGAAGGCCACCGTACTAGGAACCGCGGGAGGTAGACGCCTTGGGGTGCATCAGGGTGCTTGACGAGGCCACCGTGGGCAAGATCGCCGCCGGTGAAGTGATCGAGCGGCCGGCCTCGGTGGTCAAGGAACTCGTGGAAAACGCGATCGACGCCGGCGCGACGCGCGTCGAGATTGAGATCAAGAATGGGGGCCGGAGCTTCATCAGGGTGACGGACAACGGCTCCGGCATGGGCCTCGATGATCTGCGGCTGGCGGTAATGAGCCATGCCACGAGCAAGATCGCGACGGCCGACGACCTGGATTGCTTGACGACCCTGGGTTTCCGCGGCGAAGCCCTGCCGAGCGTGGCCGCGGTGGCGGAGATGGAGATCGCCACCCGCTTGCGGGGACAAGAAAAGGGCTATATCCTGGAGACCGCCGGGGGGGCGGTGAAGGGCGTCAAGGAAGCGGGTCTCCCCGAAGGTACGACCGTGATCGTGACCGACCTCTTTGGCAGCGTACCCGCCAGGCTAAAATACCTCAAGAGCATCCCCACGGAAGCCGGCTACACCGCGGACGTGCTCGGACGCCTGGCGATCGCCCATCCTCAGATTTCTTTCCGTCTCTTGCATCACGAGTATGAGATCCTTTTCACGCCCGGGTCCGGCAGTTTCCTCGACGCGGTCACGGCGGTCTTCGGACGCGATATCGCCCGGGAAATGCTTCCGCTCGAACCGGTCTCCGGGGCTGTCGGCGTGACCGGCTATCTCGGCAAGCCCAGCATTGCCCGCACGACGCGGCACTACGAACTCGCCTATCTGAACAGCCGCTCCATCCGCAGCCGTACCGTCGGCGCCGCCGTCGAGAAGGCGTTTCACTCGCTGCTGCCGATCGCCCGCTATCCCTTTGCCGTCGTCTTCCTGGATGTCGACCCTGGCAAGGTGGACGTCAATGTGCATCCGACGAAGGCCGAGGTCAGATTCGCGGATGAAGCAGCCGTCTTTCGCGCGGTGCATGAAGCGGCCCGCCGGACCCTGGCCGGCGCCTCCTTGATCTACTCTTGGCGCGGAGAGGCCGGCCCGCAAGTCCCGGCCGCGGCCGCGCAGGCGAGCAAACCGGACGTGGCGGCCGATACCGCCCCCAATCAGGCCTCCTTACCCCTGGCACAGAGTCAGCCTGCCGCCGCCCGGACACGCGAGCACTTCGTCGCCCTGGGCGTGGCCGTGAACGGCACCTACCTGCTGGCGCGGGATGAGGAAGGCATGCTGCTCGTGGATCAACACGCCGCGCACGAGCGCATCCTCTACGATCGATATACGGCCCATAGCGACCGGGAACTGGGACCGCAGCGGCTCTTGCTTCCGGCCACCGTCAATCTCTCATTTCAACAAGCAAGAATCCTGGCCGAGCGGCTTCCGATCTTCGCCGAGCTTGGCTTCGGCCTGGAGCCTTTTGGGCCAAACACTTATTTACTGCGATCCCTGCCCGCGGCGCTGTGCCGCACCGACGGCGCCAGGCTGGTCATCGATCTGCTGGATGAGCTGATGCACCAACCGTCCGTCAGGGACGCCGGCACGGTCAGGGCGTCGTTCTTGGCCAATATGGCTTGCCATGCCGCGGTAAAAGCCGGGGATGTCCTTTCCGCCCAGGAGATGCAGGCGTTGCTGGATGATCTGGCCGCGACCGCATCGCCCTTCACGTGCCCGCATGGGCGTCCGACGGCGATCCGGCTATCCTGGGACGAGATTGCCCGCCGTTTCAAACGGAGGTAGCCGCTCTTGCGCGTGCTTGTCCTGGCCGGGCCCACGGCCGTAGGAAAATCCGATCTTGCCCTGGACTTGGCGCGGAAAACGGGCGGCGAGATCCTTTGCGCGGACTCAATGCAGGTCTACCGCCTGATGGAAATCGGCACCGCGAAACCCACGGCGGCCGAACGCGCCCTCGTCCGGCATCATCTCCTGGATCTCGTCTATCCGGATGAACCCTTTTCCGCGGCCCAATACGCGGAGGCGTTTCGCGAGGCCGTGCGCGGCGTCGACGAGCGGGGCAAGCTGCCCATCGTCGTCGGCGGGACCGGTCTGTACATACGTGCCGCCCTGAGACCTTTCCTCTTTCCTGATGCCGGCTGCCGTCCCGAGATCAGGGCGCGTCTGCAGGAATTTGCCAAGACGGACGGCGCGGCGGCTCTGCACGCGCGGTTGGCAGCCGTCGACCCAGCCGCGGCGGCCAGGATACACCCGCACGACATACGCCGCGCGATCAGGGCGCTCGAGGTCCATGAAGCCACCGGCCGCCCCATCAGCGCCTGGCAGCGTGAGCCGGAGCCGGACACCCCCTATGACGCGCTCTATATCTGTCTATCCCGCGGCCGGGAGGAATTATACGCGCGGATCGAGGCCAGGGCGGATCGCATGATGGCGGACGGCTTTGCCGGGGAAGTGGAGAATCTCCTGGCGGCCGGCTTCGGGCGCGATCTGCCCGCGATGCAAGGCCTCGGCTACCGCGAGCTGGGCGCGTATCTCCACGGCGAGTGTTCCCTGGCGCAGGCCGTGGCCGAGCTGAAGAAGCGAACCCGCAATTACGCAAAAAGGCAGCTTACCTGGTTCCGCCATGAGCGTGACACGATCTGGCTCGATCTCTCGACGCGTTCACCGGCGGAAGCCGCTTCGGAAATTTTGCGTCTATTGGCAGGTAGAAGGAAAGGTCCGTCGAATAATGAATCAACGTGTCCCTAGAAGCTATGTGAAGCACGTATAATCACAAAAAGCCTTAAAGTCGCGGCGAAAACGCAGAACGCAAACAAGCGTTTAGCTGTGAATCCAATGAGCTCTTGGTGTCTCCAGGTGAGATTATTCACGGACTTTTCCACTTCTCTATTTTAGAGAAATCCAGTTTGGAGGGATTTCGGTGAATAGACCGGGCATTAATCTGCAGGATGGCTTTCTAAACCAGGTTCGTAAGGACTCAATCCCGGTGACCATCTATCTGATCAACGGCTTTCAACTTCGCGGCCTCGTGCGCGGATTTGACAATTTCACCGTGATCCTGGACAGTGAAGGCAAACAGGAACTGGTCTACAAGCACGCGATCTCCACCATCATCCCCGCCCAAGCCGTGCCGGATCTGGGCGACGGAAAGACGGATGGGGCGTAGAGCGGTTGTACTTGACTGACCGCGCCGCCACTGTTATACTGAGACCTATAGTTGGAACAAAATACGCGCCAAAGCGATGAAGGGGAAGCGTAACCGCGCGTCGCCGCAGAGAGAAAAGGTCGTGGGCTGAGAGCCTTTTCGGTTCAAACGCCGGTGAGAAACCACCCCCGAGTGAACCTGACGAGGGCTACGGCACCGTCCGTTATCCGGCCAGAGTGGACTTGTTCGCGCAAGTCAATTGGGGTGGAACCGCGAGACCTCTCGTCCCTGACGAGGGGTCTTTTTGTACCTGTGGCGGTGTTGCCTGCCACGTCTCCACCGGTACGATACACCATACGGTTCGAGGAGGTCATCGTCATGCATAATCATACCGTCAAGATCGGTCTCCTGGGCGTGGGCACGGTCGGCACGGGCGTCATCCGGCTGCTCCGGACGCAGAGCGATCTGCTCCGCCAGCGTTCGGCCCTCGTCTATCAACTCAAGAGCGCCGTGGATCTAGACTGGTCTCGCGCCAGGGACGTCGACCTGGACGGGATCCGGACCGGAAGCGATCCGGGGCTCGTGCTCGAGGACCCCGAGATCGACATCGTGGTGGAGACCATCGGCGGGATCGAACCGGCCGCCACATACATCGCCAAGGCCCTGCGGCAGCGGAAGCATGTCGTGACCGCCAACAAGGCCCTGGTGGCCAGCCGGGGGCGCGAGCTTTTCCGGCTTGCCCGGGAGAACGGCGTGGATCTTCTCTTTGAAGCCAGCGTGGGCGGGGGTATCCCCATAATCAAAGGCCTGCGGGAAGGGCTCGTGGCCAACCGGATCCGCAGCATCTTCGGGATCCTGAACGGGACCACCAACTTCATCCTGACCAAGATGAGCCAGGAGGGCCTGAACTTCGACGAGGCGCTGGCCCAGGCGCAGCGGCTCGGCTTCGCCGAAGCGGATCCGACCCTCGATGTGAGCGGCGGCGACGCGGCGCACAAGCTGACGATCCTGGCCTCCATCGCCGCCTCGGCTTCGGTGGATCTATCCCACGTCTATACGGAAGGCATCACCGGCATCACCAAGATCGACGTCGACTTCGCCAAGTCGTTCGGGTTCGAGATCAAGCTGCTGGCGATCTGCCGGCAGCTTGACGGCCGTTACGACCTCCGCGTGCACCCCACGTTGATCCCGCGCGATCACCTCCTGGCCGCGGTCAATAACGAACTCAACGCCGTGTTCGTGCAGGGCGATTTCGTGGGGGACACCATGTTTTACGGCCCGGGCGCGGGCGAACGGCCGACCGCCAGCGCCATCGTGAGCGACCTGGTGGATCTCTCCCGGGACCTCCTGCTCAACGAGGGGGAACGCTTTTGCCGGCGGACCATCGATCCCGCGGTGGACGTGCAGTTGCTGCCCCTCTCGGAGATCAGCAGCCGTTTCTACCTCCGCTTCTACACCCTGGACGCGCCCGGCATCCTGACAAAGATCGCGGGCGCCCTCGCGGACAACTGCATCAGCATCTCCTCGGTGGTCCAGTTGGAGAGGCACGAACGCGACAACTACGTCCCGCTGGTCATCCTGACCCATCAGGCGTCGGAGAAGGCCATGGACAGGGCCCTCGCCGCAATCAGGGAGTTCGGCTTCGTGCGGGACGACATGCTGAGGCTGAGGTTGTTTTGATGCAGGCAAGAGGCGGAAGGTAAGAGGCAAAAGGCAAGAGGCAAAAGGGGAGAGAGCGAACTCACCCGGCCGGCGCGATGGCGCCACCTAAGACCCAGGAAGGGTTAGAGCCGCGAAATCCAAGGTCTGCTCTGGCCATCCTGGCTTTCGCAGGCTTTCCACCTCGTGGCGCAGAGATGGATGACAGCGACCCTTCTCTAAGCTTGGAGAGGGGACGGGGGGTGAGTTGAAAGCGTAAAACAAAGGCGTTTTCGCAACCTGATTTAAGGGAATACCCAAATTTCTTAATCACGGAGCTTTTCAGCCTCGCGAAACCGTGATCTGGTAGACTCCCTTGATGCAGCCGTCGACCAACCCGGTTCTAGCCTCTCCGGCACCGACATACCTAGTAAGTGACGCAAGGTTTGCGTCCCGGACTCGGTCGGCGAGGAACCTTGGCGGGGGGGAACAGGGGTGAGGATCTACGTGATCCAGCGGCGGCAGGTGACGCGCAGCGGACTCTTCTTTGGCCTGTTCGTCTTGGCATTCATGCTGGCGCTGCAGGTGAGGGGAGTTGAGCGGCGCCTGTTCGGCGTCAAACCTGGTGTTATGCTCGACGGGAAACCCGTGGCCGGGCTCCTGCCGGCGGAACTGACGGAGATCATCAAGCGCATGGCGGTCAAGTACGAGCGTCAGGCGCGCAACGCCATGTACTTCCTCGAGACGGGGCAGATCATCCCCGAACAGCAGGGAATCACGGTTGATGTGGCGGGCACGGTCCGGCTCGTCTGCGCGGCCAAGGCCCAGGCGCGTCTGCGCCCGATCACCCGCCCCGTGCCCCCGGCGATCACCAGGGAGTACTTCACCCCCGTCTTTCGCGGCGCGCCGGACCGCCCCGAGGCCGCCCTGGCCATCAACGTCGCCTGGGGGGAGGAATCGCTCCCGGCGATGCTTGCGATCCTCAAGCAGGAAAACGTCCGCGCCACCTTCTTCTTTGTCGGCGACTGGGCGCGGAAATTCCCCGAGATGGTGCGGGAGACCGCCGCCGCCGGCCACGAGATCGGCAACCACGGCCTCTACCACGGCCAACCCCGCACCCTCACCCGCGAGGAACTATCCCGCATGATCCTGGAGAACAATACCCTCCTGGCCTCGATCATCGGGCGCCAGCCCCCGCCGCTCTTCGCCCCGCCATCGGGTGAATTCGACCAGCGCACGGTGGGTATCACCGCCGAACTGGGATACCGCACGATCTTGTGGACCGTGGATACCATCGACTGGAAACGCCCGAGCCCCGACCTGATCCACGCCCGCGTGGTCAATAAGGTGGAAAACGGCGCCATCATCCTCATGCATCCGACCGCGCCCACCGTGGCGGCCCTGCCGGGAGTCATTAAGGCGCTGAAGGAGAAGGGGCTTAAGTTGGTGACGGTGGGTGAGTTGCTGAGGAAGTGAGCTTGGAAGCACGCGTAGGGACCTATTAGAATAAAGGATATTGCTCAGACACCTCGAATAAATCTGACCAAATTTCTAACGACGGGAGTGGCTAAGATGGACAAGCTCATCATGGCTTTGGGGCCGGCATTTGTGGGCGGATTCGCCGTTCAGCGGTTTCTGGAAGTGATCGATCCTTTATTGACAAAGCTTTGCGGCAATGAGAACAAGAAGATCATCCTCGGCCTCGCCTCGCTCCTGGTTGGGTTCATCCTGGTCTACGGGGCCAAGCTGAGCGTGCTCCGGCCCCTTGGGATCCTTGACGCCGGTATCTTTGACTGCATCATCACCGGTTTTGTCATCAGCGTCGGCAGCGAGGGCCTGAACTCGATCCTGAAGTTCCTCGGCTACGCCAAGGAGGAGCGCAAGGTGGCGGCGGCGGTGGGGAGGGCCGCGGCGACCGAGGCGGCGGCGGCGATTATGGAAAAATAGTCCCCAGTTCCACAGTCCCCGGTCCCCAGTCAAGGACGTTTGTGACTGACCAGATAGTGTGCCGCGCCGAGGGCTTCGCTGTATGCC
>JBLNCE010000089.1:0-4598 GCA_050260415.1 Bacteroidota bacterium
TCCAAGGCATCAGGGTTCGCGGTAAAATAGCCGATGAGGTTCTGGATCAAGCCCATGGTTACCGGCGTGATGTAGTGTTCGATCCCCTCGACCTGGTCCTTGACCCCCATGTCCGGGCTGAGCAAATACAGGAACCGCTCGAGCGTCCCGTCCCGCCAGGCCAGAAACCGTCCATATCGTTCTCCCAACGAGGTGAGGGCGATGTTACGATATTTCTCGTAGTTTACATAGCCGCCGTCGCTGAGCTTTTGGATCATCCGCGTCACGCTGGAAGCCTGCACGCTGAGGACCCCCGCGATATCCACCGCCCGGATATAGCGCTTCTCCTTCACGAGACGGTAGATGGTCTCCAGATAGTCTTCCATGCTCTCCGTCAGCATGGCGCCACGACCTTCCACAACTGCCTGAAGCCGTGACATCCTTGGTTGACCAGGTAAAACTGTGCGAGCTTGCGGCAGCGTTGCGCCTGGTATGGATCGATCGTCACGGATTCAGGCGACTTGAGAATGCCTCAGACTAGTTTGCACAGGCGCGCAACCTGTGCAACGACGTAACAAACGGCCACCGCGATCCCCGTGCTCATAACGAATGAAAACGCGGGCCATTTCATACCGCCGGTTTCCTTGCGCATGGTCAGGAGCGTTGTGGCACAGGGGAAATGCAGCAGGGAAAAGAGCATCGTGTTCAAGGCGGTCAGCCAGGTCCATCCCCTGGAGACGAGAAGTCCGCGCAATGCGGCGAGGCTATCCAGTTCCAGCATGGCGCCGGCCGAGAGGTAACTCATGAGGATGATGGGAACCACGATCTCATTGGCCGGAAGACCCAACAGGAAAGCGAGGATGATGACGCCGTCGAGCCCGATGGCGCGTCCAAAGGGTTCAATCCATCCGGCGATGAGATCGATCGGATTACCGCCACCAATGGTTATGTTCGCACAGATCCAGGTCAGCGCGCCGGCGGGCGCCGCCACCACCATCGCCCGGTAGAGGACGAAAAGCGTGCGGTCGAAGACGGAACGCACGATCACCTGCAGGATCCGCGGCCGGCGGTACGGGGGCAGTTCCAGGGTGAAGGAGGAGGGCACGCCCTTCAGAACCGTACGGGCAAGGAACCAGGAAACGAGGAGAGAGACAATTATTCCCAGGAGGACCAGGCCCGCGACCACGCCCGCAGCAACCGCGCCGCTGGAGGCGGCGCCGAGACCCACCCCGAAGAAGACCGTCGCTAGGGAGATCAGGGTGGGAAATCGGCCGTTGCAGGGCACAAAGTTGTTCGTCAGGATAGCGATCAACCTCTCCCGGGGTGATTGGATGATGCGGGTGGCGATGACGCCGGCGGCATTGCAGCCGAATCCCATGGCCATGGTCAGTGATTGTTTGCCGTTCGCGCCCGCGTTCTTAAAGAACCGATCGAGGTTGAAGGCGACGCGCGGCAGGTAGCCCAGATCCTCCAGCAGGGTGAAGAGAGGGAAGAAGATGGCCATGGGCGGCAGCATGACGGAAACAACCCAGGCCAAGGCGCGATAGGAACCCATGACGACGACGCCGTGCAGCCACGGAGGGGCGCCAAGCCAATGGAAGACCGCGGTGAGATGCTTTTCCAGGCCGAAGAGCACATCGGCAAGTAAAGCCGAGGGATAGTTGGCGCCGGTCACGGTCAACCAGAAAACCAAACCCAAAAGGGCTACCATAAGAGGGTAACCGAGGATCCTGGAGGTGACAAGGTCGTCGATCCGCCGGTCCCAATCGCGCTTGCGTTCCCCGGTGGCGGAGACGACCTGGACCGCCAGATCCTCCGCCCGCCTGTAGATGGTCTTGACGATTGCATCGTGCACATCGACGTCCCCGCGCACGATTGTTCTGGCTCTACGCGCGACCTCCCGAAATCTCACCGCCTCGGCGGGCATGAGACCTCCACCTCCCGCTCGCACCACCGCGCGGCTGTATACTCCTCTATCTCATCGAGCAGGGAACCGTCTCCGTCAAGCAGGCGCAGAGCCACCCACCTGGCATCCAGCCATGCCGGGAGGATGGGGGCGAGATCGTTCTCCAGCGACCGCGCGGCCGCCTCGATCTCAGCCGGGTATTGAAGGCGCGGCGGCTTACCGGTGATCCCGCCCGAGGCTGTCTGGTCGATTGCCTCCTTTAGTCTGGCAAGGCCTTTTCCCCGGCAGGCCACGGTGGGAACCGCCGGCACGCCTAGAAGCTGTTCCAGTTTGACCGTGTCCACCCGAAGTTTCTTGCGCCCGGCCTCATCCATTAGATTGACGCAGACCACGACCTGGGGCGTGATCTCCAGGACTTGCAGGACCAGATGGAGATTGCGCTCCAGGCAGGTGGCGTCCACTACGACGACCGTTGCATCCGGCTCGCCGAAACAGAGAAAATCACGGGCGATGACCTCCTCGACGGAGGTGGCGAGTAGGGAATAGGTCCCAGGCAGATCGACCACGGTCACGGTCTTGCCGCCGTATTTATACTGGCCTTTGGCTTGGATGACCGTCTTCCCGGGCCAATTGCCGGTGTGTTGGTTGAGGCCGGTCAACGCGTTAAAGACCGTGCTCTTGCCTGTATTGGGGTTACCTGCCAGAGCGACCACGTAATCGGCGGGCGTCCGGCGATCAACAGGGTCTTCGTGGCACGCGCCGGTGCCGGATGCTTGCCGCGTCAAACCCATCCCGGTCTTCCTCCCCGCGACCCAAGTCAGAACGCCCGCACGAGAACCTTGGCGGCGTCCTCCGCGCGTAAAGCGATCGTGGCGCCGCGAATGCAAAAAGCGGTTGGATCCCCGGCCGGGCTCCTGCGCACGGACTCGATCACGGTTCCGGGCACCAGGCCGATATCGAGCAGGCGCCGGCGGGCGGTGCCCTCCACCTCAATCGAGATAACGCGGCCCCTGCTGCCCAAGGGCATGGAGAACATACTATGCACCATAGCTTCTTGACCTCTGCCGTGCGTTAAGGATTTTGCCCGGGGGCAATATCTTGATGCTAGACTATGAAGGACATAAGTCCCGCGTTACAGGCGGCAGGGAACGACCGCATCATGCGCGGGGAAGGGATTCCCCAGGACGATGCCATTTGCGGCATCGGGCTTGCGCCTCGTAGGGCTGCGATCTCAGGAGTCAACCGTAGCTTCTATCCCCCACCCCCCAGAGTCTGCCAAAGGTGAAAGGTCACGAAACTACGAAAAGGCTTGAACCCTTCCATCAACCGCCTGGTTTCCTCCCCGTCGGGCTTTTGACTCAAACCCAAATAGCGCTGCAGGCCGGCGGCCAGCCCGGTGTCGCCGATCGGCGCGCAATCGCCCAAGCCGCAGGACCGCATGCCCAGGTAGTTGCTTGACCAAACGCCGATTCCCCTCACGCCGAGCAGCCTCTCTTGCACCTCGTCGGCGGGCAACCCCGAAAAAGACTCGACCGGCAAGACGCCAGAGACGATCGACCGGGCGGCGTCGATGAGGTATTCCGCTTTACGGCGCGAAAAGCGCAACCGCTGCAGGTCGGCATAGTCGAGCGCGGCCACCGCGGCGGGGGTTGGATGCGTGAAGAGCCCGCTTGCCAGCGGCGTGCCCGCGAGGCGCGCGAGATTCCGGCGAAGCTGGTAGGCAGAGGGGAGGCTGATTTGTTGGCCGATGATCGCCCAACACAGGCCCTCAAAGACCGTGGCGGTCTGCGGGATCCTGAGGCGGGGGCGGTCTTTGACCAGGGCGCGCAGGCGGGGTTCTTGGCTTGCCGTCCGCGCGAAGGAGGACGGATCGGGCGCGGCGCCCAACAAGCGGAGGGCGATGGCGTGTACCTGGAACATATCGACGGCGCTTTGGCTTGCGCTCTCGGCCTGGCAGTACACCACACCGTCCAGGGCGGTCAGCTTCAGCACCACCGGTTGCCCCTCGACCGTCAAGGCTTTTGTCAGTGCCACTCCGTCGTGACGCTCGCAGAGGCTTTCACCGTCGCGGCCTTGAAAACGAAGAGCCCAAGCCGCCTCCCAGCCCGGCAACCGCAAGACGAAAGCGCCGCTGTCCCGCAGACGCCTGTATTCGGCGGGACTCATGCCCGTCAGCTTGCGAAAATTCTCATTGAAACTGGACAGGCTGGCGTAGCCGGACGCCGCGCCAATCTCGAGCACTCTTTCATCGGTCGCCGCCAATAGCCGGCAAGCCTTATGCACCCGCGCCTCGGTAAGGAACCACCCCGCCGATCGATGATAAAAGCGGTGGAAGAGATCGTTCAGGTGGGTCGTGCTCATATCGAGCGCCCGTGCCAAATCCTCGACCGTGGCATATGCACCGGGTTCTTCCCGGATCCTGCGGGTTAGTTCCAGAACGGCCTCGCGCTCCGGATCGTACCGGCGGTAGAAATCGTCCGGACGGCAACGGCGGCAGGGACGGAATCCCGCCGCCTCGGCCTCCGCCGGGGAATTGAAGAAACGGAGGTTTTCCTGTTTCGGCTTACGCGCGCGGCAGGAGGGGAGGCAATAGATCCCCGTGGAGAGCACGCCGGTGATAAAGCGGCCGTCGTAAGCCGCGTCGCGCGCGTAGAACCGGTCCAGCATCCGTTCTGCGGTCAAGCTCATGCACCAATCATACCAGGGTGCGGCC
>JBLNCE010000090.1:0-5104 GCA_050260415.1 Bacteroidota bacterium
CTAGGGTTTTTTTACCCTTCCCTTCAGGGAAGGGTGGCAGGGATGCCGGGTTAGGTTCGGTCCCCCGGATCGGGCTTTTGATCGAGCTTTTTCACAGTACTTCTAAAAGAGGTGTGATAAAGCCCCACCCCAACCCCTCCCCAGGGGAGGGGCTTTGAAGATATTGATGTAGCGGGGACACCCGTCTGCAAACGAAATTTCCTTGATTAGGCGTTAACGAAAACGCGTTGAACCATCGCGTTTTCGTTAACGTAGGTTATGGTTTATTTCGTTTGCAGAAAGCACCACGGCAGGGCTTCCCTGCACCCTTATAAAAGCGTCTGGGGTTTTTCACATCGCTTTTAAGACACAGGTTCGTAAATTCGAAGGTAAACCCTCTTCTCCGCGGGCAAATCCATTCGAAGCAGGAGTCCCGGAATCTGCGTTGAAGGTAATCGTCCAGTCCTTCGTCTCGGATCTTCCTGACGAATGCACTTTACGGCCAGATGGACGCGGAGCGCGGGGTGATTGGTCTGAAGTCCAGACGGATGCTGCTTGCCGTGGGATGCGCCTTTGCCGCTATCTTCGCCCTGGCGGGCTGCCGACAGCCCTCATTCCTGCGCACCAAGAAGATTACCATGCCCAGTGAGGCTCTGGCCGGTAAGGCCAGGGCCATCGTCTATCTTCCCCCAGGGTACAATGAGCGGGAAAAATACCCGGTACTCTATGCCCTGCACGGCTACGGCGCGGACGAAAAGACCTGGCTGACAAGTCTTGGCGGGAGCCGGACGGCGGACAGACTGATCGGGGAAAGCCGGATCAAACCCTTGATCATTGTGGCGCCGTACATCGGCGACAGCTGGGGGCTGAATGCCTCGGGCGAAAGGTACGAGGATTTCCTGTGCCGCGAATTAATCGCGTACATCGATGGGCACTACAGCACGATCGCTTCGCGGGACGGGCGCTATATTGGCGGCATCTCCATGGGGGGCGCGGTCGCTCTGCGGCTCGCCTTTACCCGCCGGGATCTCTACGGCAAAGCCGGCGGGCACAGCCCGGCGCTCTGGCCCGGGGAAATCCCGGGCGTCATGAGCCTCTGGGTCTACCCAAGCGAGGCACTGCGGGAAGAAAGAGACCCCCTCCGCCTGGCCCGCACGAAAAACTTACAGGGTCTTCAGGTCTATCTTGACTGCGGCGAACAGGACGATCCGGAATTCCAGGCGGGATGCAAGGAGCTATACAGGATCCTGCGCGACAGGGGGATCGAGGCGGAACTGCATCTCAGCCCGGGCGCGCATGACGCCGAGTACTGGCGGCCGATGATCGAGAAGTATCTGCTCTTCTATGCCGGGAGATCTCTTTCCGAGCAACCGTAGTGGAACCGATGAGATCGATCCCGGTTTAGGTGTCGAAGAAATCCACCTGCCAGCCGGCGGCATCGCCGGGCACGCTGACGGTGATCGTTTGTCTTTCGAGGACGGGCCCGAATTTCCAATCCAGAGGTTCGCAGGCCACATCACGGTACCCTCGCCCTTCGACCTCGATACAGACTTTAAATAACGACTATTTCGTTCGCAATTGTACCCGGTATATCCAGTTGAACAAAAATAGCACGCCTATCAAGGCCAAAGGGCCTGAAATCACCAAATAAGCGCGCCAATCGAACCGTCCCCAAGCCCAGACCAGATAGAACACGGCCAAAGCGTTGTACAGGATCGCTCCAATCCACTCCCGCCGCCAGGCAGCGACCAATACGATGACGACGATGTATACGGGAACCAGGTGTATCAGCAGGGCAAGAATTGCTTCCCCGATGCCGACACCTTCGAATACGTCAAAGGCAAACAGACTCAAAAACGCGGCGAAAAGAAGGCAGAGAACCCTCGGACTCCAGAAAAGGGCCCGTTTCGTTACCCTATGCATCGCGGTTCCTCCTTCCATTTTCGCGCCTTCGCGTATTTCGTAGTTGGCCTACGTTGGACAGGTCGTCATAGAGACTGCTCATGGCCTGCTCCCTTCCCCAGCCGGTACCTTGTCCCGTGGGCTTTTGCGACCGCCAGCAGAGCAAGGGCGGTAAAGAGAACCGCGATCAGAACCGGCAGGGAGAAACCGCAGACCGGCTGAAAAAACGGATTACCGGCATCGATTTGGTCCTGCACAACCTGATTTGCATACATCAAGAGCGGTCCCTGAAGATTGATCCCGATGAACAAAGCCGCCCCGTATATCAGCCTTTGGCGCCAGCCGTCCAATCGATGGAAGGCCAAGACGAGCCCAACGGCAAACGCCGCCGCCAGAAAAACGGAGATGACGGCCCTGGGCACACCCAGATGGTACGCCAGCAGGTATTCATCCCCGCCGGATCCACGGATCGGGGCAATGACTTGATACATGAGCTGCCCGAAGGAATTGATGAGCGCGAGGAGCAGTCCGAACAATCGGGTGGTTTGCCGCCTGGCCAGGCTATTGAGCATCAGCCCCAAGATCACGGCCGCAAGCTGGAGCAATGGCCCTGCGGCGATGAAGATCACCCACTCGGTGCGGCTGTCAGGCAGGGAGCCAAGTCGAAGCCACCCGCGATCGCCATGCGGGTCGGTGAACATGACCCATTGGTCGGGCGTCACCGGCTCCTTGTCCCACTTTTGCACCAATCCCGTGAAGCCGAATACCGGATCCCGGCCGCCGATCCGCAGCACGGCCCAGTGCCCCCCTTCGTGCAGCATCTGGGCGCCGAGGAAGTTGAGGAAAAAAACGAACAGGAGCAGATGCACGAACCGTACATGCGGCTTAGTTCCCATTCATTGGTGTCCTCCTTTCGATGGAGCCGGTAATACCCTTATCCACGTGCAAAATACCTTTTTTTCCCACAGAGCCCAGAACCTCGGAAGTTGTAGCTCCTATGACTCTTCTATTTCAGCGATAGCGGCATCAAGTACGGGATCCCGGTTCCCATAGAGATCTTCGCGCGACATGGAGACGTGCAAGTCCGGTTCGATGCCCACCCCTTCGAATTCGGCCCCGTCCGGAAACCGGGACCGGATGGATCCGACCGCAAGCATCATATTCCACGGAAACCTGTGGAAGTAGGGCTGGCCGGTCGATCCGGAGGTACGTTCGCCGACCACCACCGCCCTGCGTGAGATGCGGAACGGGACGATGAAGTCCTCAGCCGCGGACATCGTTTCGCCGTCGGCGAGGATGGCGATCTTTCCTCTGTAGCCGTCCGCCGCGCCCGGCCGGATCTGCGCTGCCCAAGAAGGGCTTGGTTCACCAAGAACGGCCAGGATGGCATCAACACCGGCGATCGTAGTATGCTGGCCGAAGTGAAGTACGGCGTGGTCCATCCAGTATCTGTGGGGCCGGTCCATCAGACGCGCCACGAGATCTGTCGGGGTGCTGCCACCGGCGTTACCCCGTACGTCGATGATAAGCCCGGCCGCCTGCGCGTACTCCCCAATCTGACGCTCGGCGCTCCTCGTGAGATCAGGATCCTGGAATGTGGGCAGACGAAGGTACGCGATTCTCCCCGGCCGGAGCCATCTATGCTTGAGGCGGGCCTGACGAGCGTCACCGGGCGGGACACGACCTACATGCACCGTATGCTGGAGACCTCGACGGTCCTCCACGGTCAGCTCGATTTCATCATGAAGCAGCTGATGTAGGACCAGCTGGGCGAAGCAGGCCCGTCTGGCTTGCGGGCTGCCCTGCGTGTAGATGGACATCCGCTTGAACAAGCCTGCCATGGCAACGCCGTCGATGGCCAGTACCCGGTCTCCCTTCGTCAGGTCGTGTCGGCCGTCCGAGACAACCAGCCAGTCCCCGTTCACGTAGCGCAGCTCCACGGAGAGAGCCGGCCGCCTGTAGAGGAGGTCGTCGATGAAACGCGTGTGAACATTGTTGAACCTGGATACGAACTCCATCATCGTCAGGGTGAAATCCCACCGGCATCGCGTCGCGAGCGCCGCGTCCAACACCGAGGCCACCGCGTCGTCCAGGTCGCGTTCGCTCAACCTCGATTGGTCCCAATGCGCAAAGTAACGTGAGATGGATTCGTGAGCTTTGGATACGACGAAAGCCTTCCGCGCGGGGCTTATGTCCTCGTCGCCGATTGGTGAATTCATGGATTATCCTCCTCGGTCAAGTCCTTGCCAAAGCTGTAGATGTCCGGCCGGTGGATACCGATCTCGCGCTTCACGGGTTCTACCTCCTCCTCGGGCCGGGTGGTTGGGGCGGTGGCTCTGCACCTCGGTCGTGCGCCCCCTGCCTCTGTCTCCAGACAACACCAGCGCTCACCTGCTGCCGGAAGCGGGAGCGCAGCGGACGCCGTAGGCAGTCAGATGCAGCGCTTTCTTAAGTGGCGGGTGTTGCCAATCCACTTTGCTGTTCAGTACTGCTTGTCGAGCACTGGTGAATCTCAAGTGAAACATGTGCAAGCCCAAGATGCTTTGGCATGCGTGCTCGGTACTCGTCTGGCGTTGCGGGTTCGCGCGCGACGACCGTCACGACCACAGCGTAGATATTAGGACCGATAGACCACAGATGCAGGTCAGCAACCTTACTGTCCTGATCCCCTTCAATACTCTCTTTGATTGTCTGGCTGAGAGCCTCCGGTCCTTGCCGGTCGAGCAAAATAAGGCTGGTCGACTGCAATAAACCGTATGACCACCGGGCGACGAGGAGCGCACCCACAATGCCCATTGCTGGATCCATCCAGATAAAGCCCAAGTACTTCGCGGCGAGCAAAGCGAGGATTGCCAAGACGGAGGTCAGCGCATCAGCCATCACATGCAGATAAGCCGACTTGAGATTGTGGTCATGGTGATATGCGTGAGTGTGATCATCGCCCTCGAAGGCATCATCTGTTCCAAGAATGAAGACGCTGATGCCGTTGACAAGCAGCCCGAGCACAGCAACGAGAATAGCTTGGTCGAAGATGATTTGAACCGGCTGGATAAGCCGGCCAAAACTTTCCCCAGCCATCAAGAGGGCAAACACAGCCAACAGCACGGCTCCGCTGAAGCCTCCAAGTGTGTTGATCTTGCCGGTGCCGAAGCTGTAACGCCTATCGTGGGCATGGCGCCGGGCATAGATATAGGCGAAGGCGTTGACACTGAGAGCCACCGCG
>JBLNCE010000091.1:0-26354 GCA_050260415.1 Bacteroidota bacterium
GAAAGTCGGGATCCGGATCCTAGGGCATTTATGCCCTTGCCAGATCTAGTGTAGCGGTAGGCTCTCAGCCTACCGTCGACAGAAACGATGTTTCGGAACAACCATTGCTCAGAACATAGCCACGCGCAAAATGACAGAAAAACTATAACACTCCTTGGGTGACAGGTCAACCGCGCCGTGGCTGGGGTTCTGGGGGAGAGGGGTTAGGGGTGGCGCGGGTGGGCGTTGGTTGTGGTAATTGTTTCACCCTTCACTCTTCACACTTTGGTTGGTCTGCAGGAACTGAAGGTTTGTGGCCGAATTTTCAAAAAAACCAAGAGGTGAATTGCCACCATGACAATCGGCGCCTGCGGCGATAATTGCGATCTATGCCCCAGATTCATGGCCACTAAGTCCGGCTCCGAGGAGCGCCTGGCGGAAGTCGCCCGTCTCTGGCTGCGTCTCGGGTTGCGCGACCGCCTCGTCTCAAATGATGAGATCAGGTGCGAGGGGTGCCGCCCCGAAAACAACTGCGCCTACCGGGAACAGCGCGACTGCGCCTTCGGGCGGAAGCACGCCAATTGCGGCCTGTGTGAGGATTATCCCTGCAAAATCGTGGAAAAGACCCTCCGGCGGTCCGCGGATTGGAAGAGGAAGGCCGAGCATTGTAGGGATTTTGCTCTGATTGAGGAGGCATTCTTTCGAAAAAAGGAGAATCTTGACCGGATAAGCGGCGAAAGATGAACCGCCTCACCAATGCAGAGGTTTTCATCGGGGTCGGTATCGGAATCGGGGTCGGGATCGAAAGGGCAAATACCGAGAAACCCTCCTCGGTTTCGGGGTAAACGACGATCGACCCCGATACCGACCCCGACCCCGATTGAGATCGGAATCGGGATCGAAGGGGTAATACAATGGCATTCGGACATGAGAAACTTGATGTCTATCAAGCGGCCATCAAGTACGTCGGGTGGGCCTTCAGACTGGGTGAAAAGCTTACGGGCCAACATCGTCATGCAAAGGACCAGCTCCTACGCGCATCACAGGCAATCCCGCTGAATATTGCGGAGGGCAACGGTAAAGCCACCGAAGGAGATCGTAGACGATTCTTTGAGATCGCTCGGGGGTCGGCTTTGGAATGCGGTGCTGTACAGGATGTTCTGGAGGTGTGCGGCGCTCTTTCATCGCAAGAGAACGCTGATGCCAAGAAGCTGCTTGATCGCATTGTCGCCATGCTTACAAAATTGGGCCAGCGCGGTTATTCTGTCCAGGAAGAGACGATCGGTTATGACTAGCCGAAAGGATCGACCAAGTATGAGCAAACATACCATTGGCGATAAAGGCAAACTTCGGGGTCATGGGTCAGTATCGGAATCGGGATCGAAACCGAAAGAGTAATGGTAAGGCAAAAACGATCGACCCCGATACCGACCCCGACCCCGATATGCAACACGAGGCGATCTCAATGTCCAGAGACGACTACGTCAACTGATCAAACGCATCCGCTCCTTCCTTGCCACCGACGAGGATTCCGCCTGCCCGTGCCCGAAAACGAAGTGTGAGTGGCAGGCAAGTGCTGCGAATGCGTCCGCATCCACCGCCATTTCGGCGACCACGTTCCGAACTGCCTGCAGCCCATGCTCCGGGACAAAGTGGCGGCCATCGCCCGCGCCGCGGAAATGACCGCGGCACCGAAACCCACGACGCCGGGGGAGTATTGGGACTATGTCAACGAGGTGGCTCCATCGGGGTCGGTATCGGAATCGGGATCGGAATCGAACGAGTAAGGCCGGTGTCTTTATCGCAAGCCAAGAGGTTACTCCATCTAGGAATCGGAAAGGGCTAAATCCCGGGAACATTACCTCGAGAAAACCTCGCGCTGGCAGCAACAATGGCCACTGGTGACCGTGATTCCTTGGGATAACGGGGAGAATCTTGCATGACGGCCTGGAATGAGGACCTCGATACGCAGATCCGGACACTGCGCGCGATCCTTCGTCAGAGCACCCCGATCGAGCGGGTTCTTTCCCATGCAGCCCGCCTCGGGATGCCCGATTGGTATCTGGGCGCGGGCTGTCTTGCCCAGACCGTCTGAAATGCGTTGTCCGGATACGATCTCACTGCCCATCTCAACGATCTCGATCTGGTCTACTTCGATGGACACGATCTCAGCTATGAAGCGGAGGATCGGTATATCCGGCAAGCGCATGAGCTATTCAAGCATTTGCCGATACGGGTGGAAGTAAGAAACCAAGCCCGCGTCCATCTCTGGTACGAGCGGCATTTCGGCTATCCCATCGAGCCGTACCGTTCGGTGGAGGAGGCCATCAACACCTGGCTGACCACGGCCACCTGCGTCGGCGTGAGATATCAAAAGGACACGTTCTCCGTCTATGCCCCGTACGGCTTGAACGATCTGTTCGGGATGATCGTCAGGCCCAATAAGCTTCAGATCACGGAGGAAATCTATCTCAACAAGGTGAAACGCTGGAAGCAATGTTGGCCGAAGCTGCAGATCGTTCCGTGGTAAGAAGTCTTATTTAGTGCGGTACGTCTACCCGCACACTAAACGGCCACTTACCGCGCTTTTCATCGGGGTCGGTATCGAAATCGGTATCGGGATCGAGGGGGTAATCCCTTATCTTTCGAACACGAGCGAACCCCGTCCAGAATGAGCCCCTCGTTTATAGCAAAGCCGAAAGGATCGACCCCGATTCCGATACCGACCCCGACCCCGATTAGAGCATCAGGACCTCTGCTGACTAATGCCCCATAATGCAACCCCCGCCCCGGCAAATTCGGTTTATCGTTTATGATGTCATGATGAGGAGGGTTCATGTTGAAGATCTACAAAGTCGACGCCTTTACCGACAAACCTTTCGCCGGCAATCCCGCCGGGGTTTGCATGCTGGACGGGGAGAAGGACGACCGGTGGCTGCAGAACGTGGCGCGGGAGATGAACCTGCCGGAGACCGCGTTTCTTCTGCCACGGGGCGCGGGCTATGATTTACGGTGGTTCACGCCCACGACCGAGATCGACCTCTGCGGCCACGCGACCCTGGCGAGCGCCCACATCCTGTATAGCCGGGGATACCTGGCGGACGGCGCGGCGGCCGCGTTCCAGACCAAGAGCGGCCGTCTGACAGCCGCCTTAATCGACGGGTGGATCCGGTTGGATTTCCCCGCCGTCCCCGCGGAAGAAGCGGAAGCGCCCGCGGGGCTGATTGAGGCGTTGGGTGTGCGGCCCGTGTACACGGGCCGGAACAAATTCGACTACCTGGTCGAGGTGGAGTCTGAAAGCAAGTTGCGCGATCTCGAACCGGATCTGGCAAGCTTGGCCAAGGTGCAGATGCGCGGCGTCATCGTCACCGCCCGGTCCCAGGAGTATGATTTCGTCTCCCGGTTCTTCGCGCCAGCGGTCGGTATCGACGAGGATCCCGTGACCGGTTCGGCCCATTGCTGCCTGGGACCATACTGGCGGGAGAGGCTGGGGAAGGATGATTTCGTGGCATACCAAGTATCGCCGCGGGGCGGCCTCGTCAGAGTCGCGGTGCGCGGCGAGCGGGTCTTGCTCTCAGGCAAGGCGGTGACGATCCTCGCGGGGGAATTGGTTGTCTAGGCTTCGCACCTTATTTGTAGTGGACTCGCGACTCGCGACGCGCGACTACTCCGGCCTCACGCCCGCTCTTTCTCCCCCCCATGACACACGGCCATGCATACGCCGCAGACCGAGCCGCGCCCCACCCGGCTAAAGCGGGCGCGCATATAATCCAGGCAAGCCCGCGCATCCACCAGTTCCGCGCGCGCGGTACCGGGTGTCCACGTCGCGCCGCGGATCGCCCCCGCTGGACAAGCCTCGACGCACGCCCGGCAAGCGCCGCACCTGGAGGTCCCGTCAACTGTTGAACTTGGCGCGGGTAGATCCGTCAAGACCGTGGCCAGGCGCACACGCGGGCCGTATGCCGGGGTCACCAGCAGCGCGTGCCGTCCGATCCATCCGATCCCGGCCAGGGTAGCCGCGGTCTTGTGTGGAAATAAGGCGGCCTGGGCAACGGCGTCGGTCGTTTGTGAAGCGGGGATGGGGAGCGCGCTGAATCCCGCCGCCGCCAGGGCGCCGCTGATGAGAAACGCCGCCCGGTCGAGCAGGGCGTTGGCGGTGCGGTAGTGATGGTAATAGGTCATGGTGGGCGCCATGCCCGCCGCCACCTGCGCGACGACTTCCGGCGCCAGCGGCACCGCGATGGTCACGGCGGAAGGCAGGCCCTCGACCGGCGCGGGCAAGCCCGCCACGGCCAAGGCAACCAGCCCTTCCCGGCGGGCGATCGCCCGCAGGCCGCGCCAGAGACGGTCAGACTTTGCCGGCTTCGCCATTGGAAAAGCCATAGGTTGCCAGAGTCCGGCCGACTTCCCAGTAGGCGCCCGGACCATAGGCAAAGGTGCCGAACTTCTGCGGATCGATGCGGCCGTGCTGATCGAGGATCTCCTGGTCGAGATGGACGGCCAGGATCTCGCCCAGGAAGAGGTCGTGCGAACCAAGGGGGATCGTCTGTTTGACGCTGACCTCCAGGTTGACGGGGCATTCGGCGATCATCGGCGCGCGCACGGCGTGCCCGGTCACGGCGGTCAGGCCCAGGGCGGCGAACTTGTCAACCTCGCGCCCGGAAACGACGCCGCAGAAATCGGTCGCCAGCAACAGGCGCTGGTTGGGCAGGTTGACGGTGAATTCACCGGTCGCTTTGATCAATTCGTATGAATAACGGGTCGGCCTGATGCCCAGTCCGACCATGGGGGGGTTTGAACACACCGTACCCGCCCAGGCCAGGGTGATGATGTTCGAGCGGCGCCCGGGAGCGGCACAGCCGACCATTACCGTGGGCACCGGGCAGAGCAATGTGCCAGGCGGTTTAGTTATCTTTGGCATCCGTTTCCAGATCCCCCTCCGCCGCGCGCTCTGCCAGTCCAGCGGCCACCATTATCTCGTTCTGAAGACCCAGGACAAGATCAGCCAAGCGTGCCTCCGCGGCAAGCAATTCCCTGATATAGGGGTTGTAGCCGACGATCTCCGCCAGCCGGCGCAGTTCTTTGGCCTCATCCTCGCCCGCTTTACCGGCCACGAATGCCTTGCGGTATTCTTCCTGGCGCCGTTTGAAATCCCGCAGCATCAGACGGGCCGCCTCGTGCTCTTCCACTTTGGCCCGCGCGGACTGCACCGAAGCATACTCCGGCGTTTCCTTGACGGCCTGCCCAAGTTGCTGTGCCAATGCGCGTGGATTCACGGATATCAGTCCCCTTATTAGCAGCGAGGCTGCTTCATTTTATGCCGTACCGTTTATGTCTTACACTTCCCTAATTCCCATCCGAGCTCGCAGAGCAAGGCAAGGCGCGGCGCCAGGGATGACACGAGGATATGCTCGTGTTCCGCGTGCGCTCCGGCCCCGGCGGGTCCGAGTCCATCCAGGGTGGGGACGCCTAGCGCGGCGCAAAAGTTTCCGTCGGAACCGCCTCCGGAGGCGGCGGCATTCAGGTTTAAGCCCAGGGGACGTCCGATCCGCTCGGCGAGAGCGAACAACGCGCGGCCGCCATCATTTTCGGGCATGGGCGGCCGGGTGATCTCTCCCTCCAGCCGGTAGCGCGCCCCAACGACCCGGGTCTCAGCCGCAGCGCGGTTGATGGCAGCCAGAGCAGCCTCGACAGACGCGGGGTTCGTCAGCCTGAGGTCTATCTCCGCCTGCGCATAGTCCGGCACGATATTCGGTCTGATCCCGCCGGCGGCGGTACCGACCGTGACGGAAAAATCTCCTTGTCCGTCGTTCAAACGTTCCAGCGCCAAAATCTTGGCGGCCAGATCGACGAGGGCGTTTACGCCGGCCTCCCGATCGGCGCCCGCATGCGCGGCCCGGCCGAAGACGCGCAAGATGTAGCGGCCGATGCCTTTACGCGCGGTGATCACCTTATCCAGCGCCGGTGCCGGTTCAACCACCAGTGCGGCACGGGCTTCGACTGCCGCGGCTTCGATCAACGGACGGGATGACAAGGAGCCGATCTCCTCGTCCGCATTGATGACGATTGTCACGGGACAAGCGGGCCACCCTTCGCGGGCCCAGATACGGCAAGCCGCCACGCAGAGAGCCAGCCCGCCCTTGCAGTCGTAGACCCCGGGACCGGAAAGGCGGTCCCCGGCGGGTTCCGGGGACCGGAAAGGCGGTCCCCGGCGGGTTCCGGGCGGCGCGCGGTGCCGGGCGCATGGACGGTATCGAGGTGCCCCAGCAACAATATGGGCCGCCCCTGCCCGGCATGCCGTGCCACGAGATGACGGCCGTACTTTTCCGCCGGGACGGTCCGGACCTCAAAGTTCAGCGCGAGGAGTTCCCGGCTCAGGATGTCGCCTGCCCGCCCGATCCCCTCCACCTGGCCCGTCCCCGTGTCGATCGCCGCCAGTTCGCCCAGGAATGTTAGTGTCT
This sequence comes from Bacteroidota bacterium, assembly GCA_050260415.1. GTDB lineage: Bacteria > Bacillota > UBA4882 > JAAYXC01 > JAAYXC01 > JBLNCE01. Next base: position 6,441 of record JBLNCE010000091.1, read on the forward strand.
CCGGGACCAGATCATGGGCGCTTTTGAGTAGATCGATCATTTACTCAGCTCCGTCACCGTATAGGTCCATAACGCGGGCATCTTCAAGCGTAAGGAATAAAATGTCAAAGTCTTGCCGTCGGGGCTCCAGACGGGCGGCCCGCCGGTCAAGGCGACGTTCGACACTATCTCGCGGTCGGCGGTCCCGGCTAGGTCGCGCAGGAACAACGCCCATTGATCCGGATCGGGGATCGACGAAACCTGGCCGGTGTTCTTTTTTTGGCCGTAATACGCCAGCCATTTACCGTCCGGGCTGACGGAGGGCATGCGCTGGTCGAGTTCCGCGGTTGACAAAGGTTCGTCCTTACCGGTAGCGGTTAAGAAACGCCAGAGGCGGCCGCCGGCAATGACCTGAACCGAGTAAGTTTTGCCGCCGACCACCGTTTCGCGTTTGACCAGCCGGTAACGGGTGTAATAGATCGCGCCGTCCGGTCCCCAACACGGTTCCCCAAGCAGGCCGGGGGAAATGGGCAGGATGTTGACGCGGCCGCTTGCAACCTCGAATACGGCCAGGACGGACTCTTGCAGCCCCAAGCCGCGCCGAAAAACGATGGCGCTCCCGTCAGGCGACCAACTTGGCTGCCGGTCATCCGGCCCCTTGGTCAGTCTGCGTCCGGCGCCCGTGGCAACGTCTTTCCACCAGAGGCAGGTCCTGCGGCCGTCGGAGAGCTCGCGGCGGACCAACGCCAGGTATTTGCCGTTGGGCGACCATCGGGGCCAATCATCGCAAAACTCATTGGTGTTAGTCCAAAGAACGGGTTTCTCCGCGCCGATCGCATAGAGCCAGACACGCGCCTGTTCCGCTGATTGGGAGTGATACTTGCCGGCCAAGGCCAGGTAACGGCCGTCCGGTGACCAATCACAGTCCCAGAAATCGAAATCGTTGCTAAATAAGCGCGTAAGGCGCTCCTCGCCTCCGGCCACCGCGCATGCTATCGCCAGGCACAAAAGAAACCAGCCGATCCATCGCATCCGGTCGCCCCCTGCTGCCAAACAGCGATAGATTTCGCCGGGTGCCGGGGGTTCTCCTGCTGGGTGAATCCATTGTTAGTCTTCCCCAACCACCTTGATCTCGGGCACGAGCATGACCCCCGAACTCGCCAGCACTCTCCTTTGCACCAGTTCGATCAGGGCCAAAACATCCGCAGCCGTGGCGCCGCCCAAGTTGACGATAAAGTTGGCATGCAGCGGCGAGACCTGAGCCGCGCCTATACATACACCCTTCAGACCGGCTTGCTCGATCAAAGGACCGGCATGACCGCCGGGGGGGCGCCTGAAGACGCTGCCGGCGCTGGGCATGGACAAAGGCTGCTTCGCTTGCCTCTGTCTCGCAAGGCACGCCATCTCTTCGCGGATCGCGGCCTCATCCCCGGCGGTCAGCTTGAAGCGGGCGTTTTCGATGAGGACGGTCTCGCCTTGAAAGCGACTCTGCCGGTAGCCGAATCCGAGCTCGCCCCCGGACCAGACTTTTTCGCCCCGCCCGGGATAGTAGGCCGTGACTTCCGTTACCACCGCGGCCATTTCCCCGCCGTAGGCACCGGCGTTCATGAGCACGCCGCCGCCCACGGTCCCGGGGATGCCGCCGGCAAAAGCCAGCCCGGCCAGCGATCGGGCTGCGGCTTCATTGGCAAGCTCCGCAAGGGTCAAGCCCGCCCCCGCCAGGACTTCTCCGTCCGTGAAACGGCACCAACGCAAGCAGGGACTGGTCTTGAGAGCAAGACCCCTGAGGCCGCCGTCTCTGACCAGTAGATTTGAACCGCGGCCCAGAACAAGCCATGGCAGCTCGCGCAGGACGGCAAAGTCGGCCGCTTGGCGCAATTCCGCCGGCGTACCCGGTACGACCAAAGCATCCACCGGCCCTCCGATCCTAAAACTCGTGTGGGCCCGCATCGGCTCGTCGAAGCGCACCTCGCCCGCGGCGATCATCGTCCGCAGTTCCTCGCGCCAGTCTCTCACAGATCAACCCCCCGGATAAGATGGTGATTCTCCTGGGCAGTATATGCCGGAGAAGCTTAGATAAACCGGGATCGCAAAGGCGAAGAGATCGTTACGGGAGATCATCAAACCCATGTCTCAAACTATTGCCTCTTACCTCTTGCCTGACAGCCTGCTGCCTCCATGAAGGGGTGTCCGCCTTGCTCTTCCAGCCGCAACGGGTGTTCATCGAACGCGCCGTCCTCGATCTGCCTCTGACCCGTCGTGTCCTCGCGCGTCTTGAAGCCGCCGTACCCGTGGAGGTCGTTGCGACCGCCGGGCGGATTCCCGCCGCTCCTCGCGGCACCGCGCGGGAGGTCTACGGCGCGTCCAAGCGCATGCTCATCATCAGCCGCGCTCCCGGGCAGCCCCTGCGCGGCTGCCGTCCGTCGGCCGATTACGAACTGCCGCTGGGCGCCAGTTGCCCCGGTCTTTGCCAGTACTGCTATCTGCAGAGCTCGTTGGGGACCCGGCCATATGTCCGGGTCTATGCCGATCTCGACGAGATCATGCGCGCGGTGACCCGCAAGGCGGAGGCGGAACCCGAGGCCGCGTTGAGTTTCGAGGCGGCGAGCACCTCGGATCCGATCGCCGTCGAACACTTGACCGGCGCCTTGGCGGAGCTGATCCCCTTCTTCGGGCAAACACCGCGGTCCAGTCTGCGATTGGTGACCAAGTTCGCGTACACCGAGGGTCTCCTCGGACTCGATCACGCCCGGCGCACCAAAGTGCGCTATAGCCTGAACACGCCGTTCGTGGTGGGCAATTACGAGGCGGGCACAGACGCGGTGGCGGATCGGATCGAAGCCGCCAATCGGATCGGCCACGCGGGCTATCCGGTCGGTTTTGTCCTCGCGCCGCTCATGATCTACCAGGGTTGGGAAGCCGATTATCGGGACCTTCTGCGCCTCCTGGCGGAACGATTGGCGCCGGATCTGCATGCCGGTTTGACATTCGAACTTATCTCGCACCGTTTCACGTCAAAGGCCAAAGAGATCATCCAGGCGCGCTTCCCACGCTGCCGGCTGGATCTGGATGAATCACACCGCCGGGTAAAATGGGGGCGCTACGGCCACACGAAATTCGTCTATCCCACCGAGGAACTGCGCCGCTTATGGCTTTTGGTCCAAGAAAGCATCGTCCGCCATTTCCCGCAGGCCGTGATCGAGTATTCTACGTAAGTACAAATAAGGGTCAAAGGCGCTGTATGCATCGGGCTTTAGAAGTATCCACCCCGGCATTCTGCCGGGACAACACCGGTCTCAGGGCCATTCATGGGCCTTCGTGAGATTAGCGGCGTTCTTTAGGGCGCCGTTGGCTTCCAGCCACTTATCTCCGCTCAGTGCAAGGCCCGCCTCATCGGGCGGGCCCAACAAAGGTGGTCATACCACCGTAGGCACAAGTAACCTAACCCGTCGCACCGACGGCTCTGGCCTCCCCCTCCGCCGAAAGCTCCACTTCCTTGGTCAGGAGGTCCGCGTAATTGTAGGAGGTCCGGCGCTCCGTCTGGCGATCGTTCCAGCGCACCACGAACACGTTAGGGTAGGTCTGTTCGAGTACTCCATCCACTTCCAGCACACGTTTACGGCCCCGATTGGCACGAAGCCGGACCGGCTTGCCGACCAACCCTTTCAGGTCCTCGCGGATGCGGCTCAGAACATTGATCTCCGCCATGGGATTCACCACCTTGCCAACATCATGCCACGTATTATAGCACAATGGGACAAGCGTGTCAACGAAAGGCGAAAATTATAGCAGACGGACGGGCCTGCTGTCAAGTGGAACCTACACGCGGGAAAGAGTGAGTTATTTCGTGAACTTGTCCGCGACCGTGGAAGCACCGTAGGATTCCGGCTTGATGCGCGCGTCAAAGCCGCTTCCCGTCACCATCCCGACCACGTCCCGGATCAGTTCCTTGGTCCGGCCCTGCTCCCCCACGTCCAGGTGAATCTCGATGTTGAGATCGGCGAGGCCGTTTTCGGCGAGTTTCTCCGCGAGGCGCGAGGCCACGCCCAGACTGCGCGCGGCCTCATGAAAGATACGCTGCTTTAACCCGTAGCGCGACCGGTCGTGGGAACGGGCGTAGTAGAACCGCGCCCCCTTTCCCTCGCGATGGATGATGATTGCCGTCACAAAGCATACGTCGTCGCGAATCTGGGAGTCGGTGCCGACGATCAAGCGGTAGTTGTCCTCGGGATGTTCCTCCACATAGCGCGTGATGTCGGCGAAGACTCCATCAAAGCTAAGTTTGCCTTTTGTCGGGCTGATGAATTGCATGACGCTACCCTTTCTGGATCGACCCGCTCTCCGGAGACCTTACCTCTAGCCTGTCCGCGATCGCCGCCGCCAATCGGACGAAGTCGCCGACCGCGAGATCTTCGCCACGGCATCCGGGTTCGATGCCTGCCTGGCGGCAAACGTCCATGAACGCATCGCGGAGGCCATGATCTTCCGCCCAACGCCGGCAGGCGTTGGCCAGCGTCTTGCGGCGTTGGCCAAAGGCGGCCCGCGCCACTCCGGCCAAGACCGTTTCCACGCGCGCCTCGAGATGGAAACGGGACGGAAAGGTCAAGCGAAGAAGAGCCGACTGCACCTTGGGCTGCGGCCAAAAAACGCTGGGCGGCAGGATGGTAACGATCTCGGGTACCGCGCGGTATTGGGTCATGACGGAGAGTAAACCGTAGTCTTTGTGCCGCGGCGCCGCCACGATCCGATCCGCGACTTCGCGCTGGACAAGAAATACCATGCCGCGCCAGGGCAGCTTGGTCTCGAGGAGGTGAAAGATGGCCGGCGTGGTGATATAGTATGGCAGATTGGCCACCGCCACGCATGGGCGTTCCGCCAAACCCGCCTCGGCGATCGATTTGCCCAGATCGACCCGGAGGATATCGTCGACGATCACGGTCATCCTGTTCGGTTCGTGCGCCGTCCGATCCGCCAAGATCCGCGCCAATCCCCGATCGGCTTCGATGGCGATTACGGTCGCGCCCGTTTCCAGCAGCTTGGCCGTCAGAGTCCCGGGACCTGGACCGACTTCGACGACGAGTTCACCCGGACCCGGATCCGCCGCGGAGACGATCTTGTCCCTGAGATTGGCGTCGATCAGGAAGTTCTGGCCCAGACTCTTGCGCGGAGCCAAACCGTAACGCGATAATATCTCCCGCAATACGCGCGGGGAAGTCAGGTCCTCCATCTTGCCTCAGGCATGGCGCCGGTCCCATACATAGTTGCTCCCAGGCATGGACTTGGCGTAACGGATCAACTCGTGGCCGACCGCGTCGACTTCCAACGCATTATTGAAACGGCGGTGTTCGTTCGTGACCAGGGCGACGGAGATGGTGAGGATCGGCCATTGTTTGGCGATGCCCTGGCGGTTTTGCGCCACGATCCCACCGCGTTCAAGATCCTCGGGACTGTAAAGCGCGTTGATTGCCGTCTCAAATCGCTTGATGATCTCCTCGGCGACCTGCTCACCCTTCTTGGGCGGCAGGAGGACCATGAAATCATCGCCGCCGGCGTGACCCACGTAAAAATCCACTTCCACGAGCCCGTTCAAGGATTCGCGCACGACCGCGGCCACGGTTTTGATGACTTCGTTGCCCTTGGCGAACCCGTAGACCTGGTTGTAAATATGAAAGTTGTCCAGGTCCAGAAAGAGTAGATCGAAACCACGTCCCTCCGCCAGCAGGCGTCCAACCTGGTCCTGGATCTGTTGCTTGCCCGGCCACCCCGTGAGCGGGTTGGCCTCTTTGAGATAACGGGCCCGCGCCATGAGGGTATTGACCTTGACCAGAACGTCGCGCGGGCTGAACGGTTTGAGCAAAAAGTCATCCACGCGCAGTCCCATGGCTTTGACCTGTTCCGGATCCTGACCCTTCGAGAGGAGCATGATGACGGGCATGTCTCTTGTGTCCGCCTCACGCCGCAGTTCGAAGCAGACCTCGAAACCGTCCTTGACGGGGAGGGTGATATCCAGCAAGACCAGATCGGGCTTGGAGGTCTTTATCTTGGCAAGCGCCTCCTGGCCGTCGACGGCCGTCAGCACACGGTAGCCCGCATTGGAAAGTTTGATGCTGGCCAGTTCGGCCAGGTGTTGTTCGTCCTCCACGATTAGAACCTTTTCCCCGTTCATTGCTTGCCCTCCCATCGCTTTACCGAACGCACGCACGGATAGTTTGCGCCGGAGCCCCGAGAAATCGATACAGCATAGCCTGCCGGAAAATGCGATCTAATAAACCCCGGATTCCGAAAGCACCTTATCGGTTGCATAATTCGCCGTTTTATGCAAGCTTTCCTGCCACGGCGGATCAGTCGCGCTAATACACCCGCCGGTGACAACGCCAGAAATAGCACGTGGCCAGGATGATATAGCCGCCGAGGAGCATGAGCAGAGGGAGGACGAGTTGCCGCAGCCGCCTGGAGAGGCTGAGCCGTAATGCCAGGTGTTTATGCTGGATATCGCGGTAAAGGCGGATGAAAGACGCCACGTAGCGGCGAGTTTCGGGGAATTTGGCTTGCGGGGAAAAGACCACGTGACTCTGGCCCGCGTTATATGCCTGGAGAGCCGCGATATAATCACCGTGATTGATCTCGATGAGGCGGGAGAAATATTGGGTCCCGGTACGGATATTGCCCCACGAAGAGAAGATACAATCATCACCCGCCTGGCAGATACCCGGCGCGTGATTACCCCGGCAGGCGCTCTCGGGATTCAGTTCCCGCCAAGTGGCAGGCATAATCTGCATCAAGCCACGGGCGCCCTTGCGCGATACGAGTGTCGGGCGGCCGCCGCTTTCGATCTCCACGATGTAGGCAACAGCCATCGGGCTGACACCGAAGTGGCTGGCGGCCGCGTTGATCTCGGCGGCATAGGGCCGGCTCTTGGGCGCGGGCTCATCAGGCGCGTCAAAACGGGCGAGCGCGGCGAAGACCTCGCGATCGTAAGCTTGTCCGGAGAGGATCACGACGCCCACCGAGACCATGAGCAAGACGCCGAAAAGGAGAAACCCCCGTACCCAGTCGCTGCGCGCCTGGCCCCGCCCCTTGACCAACTCAATACCGATGACCAGGGGCGAGAAGAGGATGCGGCCCAGCCACGCACCGATGGTCCGCCAGGGAGATTCTTGACGGTAGCGATAGCGGCGCGCGGATAGTCTGGCCGATCTACGCATGGGCGCTCTCCAGGGTCCCGGAAGTGTTCCGGACAAATCTTGCAGCGCGAATCATTTCCAGCTCCTCAGGGTGGTCGATTCTCCACAATTATACCATTATACCATGGCCGGCTCTGGCGGAGAAACCCCGACTACTTTGTACGGGCGGCGCGTACATTCCAGATTGCAGGGATCAGCGAGCACGATTGGGGGTGGGATCTTGCCGGCGCGGCGTCGACCCGTCTTGCGCAATGTGGCCATCTTGACGGCCAGCGGTGTGTTGGAGCGGATGCTGGGGGCTCTGTATCGGATTGCCATGGCGCGGATGGCCGGGCCGGCCGCTTTGGGTTTGATCCAGTTTTGCCTGCCGATCCTGCGGCTTTGCTTGATCCTGGGTACGCTTGGCCTGCCCCAGACTCTGGCCAGGGTCGTGGCCGAAGCCCGCGCGCGGCGGGATGAAAGCGAAGCCAGGGCGGCAATGGGTTGGTCTTTACGGGCCACGTCCGCCGTCGCCGGCGTGCTTGCCTGTATGCTGCTCCTCTTGGCCCCGTTGGGACGGTACCTCTTCCCGGACGCGCGGGTGGTCCCCCTCCTGCGTTGGTTGGCGCCCATCATCGTCTGCGACTGTATCGCCACGCTGTTGCAGGCCAACTTCCAAGGACGCAACCGGATGTGGCCCACCGCGTTGGCCGGTATCATTGGGCAAGGCGCCAAGCTGATGCTCAGCATGATCTTGATCGCCCGGGTGGCGTGCAAAGGCCCGGGCGCTATGGCGGGAGCCGCCTTGGCCGCCACGGCCCTGAGCGAGTTCGGAGCCCTCGTCCTTCTCCTGTCCATGAACGGCTGGCCGCGGATCGCGGGGATCCCGGAACAGAAGCAACTGCTCGCGTCCTCGCTCCCGCTCATGGGTGATGGCCTCGTCTTTGCCGTTGCCGGCGCGGTGGACGTCGTAATCATCCCCGCCCGCCTGGTCGCCGCCGGTTTCCCGCGCGGCGCGGTGACCTCGCTGATGGGTGAAGTCTGGGGCATGGCGCTGCCGACGCTTTTCCTCGCGATGGTGGTCATCTGGCCCATCGCCCACGCCACACTACCGGTCCTTGCCGATGCGGCGGCCCGCGGCGACCGCGCCGAACTCAAGCGGCGTATCTTCTTGACCTATCTGGCGGTCGGGGCGGTCGCGCTCGTGACGACGGCTGTTTTCCTATCCTTCCCGGGGCCGATCGTGACGGTCTTGTATGCGCGCCCGTCCGCCGCGCCTTATCTGCGCATGCTGGCCTGGGTCGCCTGCCCGATCTACCTCGCCTCGATCGGCGGCACCTTCCTGATCGGGCTTAACCAGCCGGGATTGCTGTTCCGTCAATCACTGGTCTGTGCGGCGATACGGTCCGCTCTCATTTACGTCCTTACCGGCCTGCCGCATCTCGGGGTCGCCGGCGCCATGATCGGGATCTCGGCGGGCAATTCTCTGCTGGCGATGGCGAACATCTGGGGCGTGCGGAGGTATCTGCGCGCATTTCCCAGGGGCGGCAAAAAAAGGCCCGCCGTCCGGGTATGAGGTGGAAAAAGCCGCCTTGACATGAACTGTTCACCCCGACAGTTCCCAACGATCCCCTGCGGTGGGGTTGGGTTTAGTGATTGCGCTCCCTTGACGCTGGCCCGGGCAAAGGCTACGATCAAGTTGCGTTACCATGCTTTAGGAGCGATGTGATCCGGTACCTGTTTCACCTCTCTTTTGGGCGCTTACCAAGGTGTGTAAGAGGTGCGTAAATGGATCAGCAGCTGGCCACGCCGGAGTTCCCGGGGGAACTGCTGGAGATGGTCTTCGACCGCGTACCCGTGGGACTGGCCGTCCTGGACAAAAACCTGACGCTTTGCCGTGCCAACCCTACCTGGGTCCGCTTCATCGAGCGTCACACGCCGACCTCCGCGGCCAAGGTGATCCCCGGCGCCCGTTTCATCGATCTGGCGCCCGGCACGGAGAATACGTCCCTCCGGCGCTACCGGCGTGCCTTGGCCGGAGAGACGGTCCGCGAGGAAGCGGTCCCGATGGAAAGCGGCGGTATCGTCTCGTACTGGGACGTGATCCTGACGCCGTTGATCGAGAACGGGACGGTAGTCGGCCTCGTGGACGTCACCATCGACGTCACCGAACGCAAACTGGCGGAGAGCAGACACCGCGACCACCTGGAGGAGGCGGTCGCCGCCAGGACGGTCGAACTAACCCGGATCAACGAAGAGCTGCAGCGGGAGATCGATACCCGGCGCAACGCGGAGGACGAATACAAACGCGCCGAAGAGGCGCTGCGCGCGCGCGCGGAGCGCCACCGCGAACTGGTCGAGAGCGCCAACAGTATCATCCTGCGCATGAACGTCAACGGCGAGATCACGTACTTCAACGAATTCGCCCAGCGTTTCTTCGGTTATCGCGCGGACGAGATCCTGGGCCGCCACGTAATCGGCACCATCGTCCCGCCCACGGACTCTTCCGGCCTTGATCTGGCGGCGATGGTGAAAGATTTTTGCCTGCATCCGGAGTCCTACGCCACGCATGAAAACGAGAACATGCGCCGCAATGGGGAGAGAGTCTGGATCTCCTGGACTAACAAGGCCATCTGCGACAAAGACGGCCGCGCCGTGGAGCTTCTCTGTATCGGCCTGGACATCTCCGATCGCAAGCAGTACGAGGAGGCACTCTGGCAGGCCAGCGTCAAGCTGGAGTGGCAAATCTCGGAGACACGGCGGCGCATGGACGAACTGCAGACCATGTTTGCCGTGCAGCAGGCAATCACCAGCCGCCTGGATCCCGACGCCGTGCTGCAACTGATCGCCGACGAAGCCCGCCGGCTCACGTCCTCGCAGCGGACGGCCGTATTCATGGTCGACGGCGAATCCCTGTGCGTCTCGGTCGTCTCCGGCGACGATAGTTCAGGCATGCTCGGTTACAGGATGCCGATCGGACAGTCCTTGACCGGACAATCCCTGCAGACGGGAGAGGTGGTGCGCGTCAACGATGCGCGCCATGATCCGAGGGTCAACGCCGAGATCGTGGCGCGCGCGGGGGTGCAATCCTTCATCACCATCCCGCTAATCTCGGGCACGCAACCGATCGGCGCCATCGCCGTCGTCGACAAGACCACGGGGCCGTATGGCCCGGAAGACGAGAGGGTCTTGACCATGCTGGCCTCGGGGGCCGTCATCGGCCTGGAAAACGCCCGTCTATACCATGTGGAGCAGGAACGCCGCCGCGAGGCCGACCAGCGGCGGCAGGTGGCGGAAGGACTGCGGGACATCCTGGGCATCCTCAACTCAAACCGTTCGCTGAACGAGATCCTGGATTACATCATTGCCGGGGCGGGCCGTTTGCTGGGGACGGATGCCTGCGCCATCTTCCGGCTGAAAGCCGAGCGGGGATTGTTCTCGATTCAGGCCGCCCGCGGACTTTCGGATGAGCACATGGCCGAGATCACCATTCCCGCCGGACAAAGCGCGGTGGGGCGCGCGGTCGCCGAACGCCGCCCGGTGGTGGTGAAAGACTTGGGCTCGCAACAGGACCTCTGGCGGGATCCCGACATGCGCAAGCACCTCACCTGGTTGGCGCGCAAATACGCCGGCCTGCTGGCCGTGCCCCTAATAAGCAAAGATGAGATCTATGGCGGTATCGTGCTGTACTATCCCGAACCGCGCGATTTTTCCCCAGAGGAGCTCGAGTTGGCTGTCTCCTTTGCGGATCAGGCCACCCTGGCGATCGAGAATGCGCGCCTGCGCGCTCAGGCCGAGGAAACCGCGGTGGCGGCGGAGCGAAGCCGCCTGGCGCGAGACCTGCATGATGCCGTGACGCAAACCCTTTTCTCGGCCAGCTTGATCGCCGAGGTCTTGCCCAAGCTATGGGATAAGGACCCGGCCGAAGGGCGCCGCCGCCTGGGAGAACTGCGGCAGTTGACCCGGGGGGCGTTGGCCGAGATGCGCACCCTGCTGCTGGAGTTGCGCCCCGCGACCTTGGTGGAGGTGGGGCTGGACGATCTCTTGCGCCAGCTGACCGAGGCGACCACAGGCCGGGCAAGACTCCCAGTCGCCCTGGAGATGGAAGGCGGCCACCGGCACCTGCCGCCGGATGTCCAGGTGGCGCTGTACCGGATCGCGCAGGAGGCATTGAACAACGTGGCGAAACACTCGGGGGCGGACCAGGCCACGGTGGCCTTGCGCTGCCGGCCGGATCTCGTGGAACTGCGCGTGCGTGACAATGGACGTGGGTTTGATCCGGGCGGCGTCTTGCCCGATCGTCTGGGGTTGGGTATCATGCGCGAGCGCGCGGAGGCGATCAAGGCCGCGCTGACAATCGAGAGCCGGCCGGGCCGGGGGACGGAGATCGCCGTCACTTGGGCCGGTTGAGCGGGGGAGTGGGAACCATGGCAGGGCAGGATGTAATTAGAGTGATGATTGTCGACGATCATGCGGTGGTACGGGGCGGTCTGGCCGCCTTTCTGCTGGCCTACGACGACCTTGAACTGGTCGGAGAGGCCGCGGGAGGCCAGGAAGCCGTTGAACTCTGCGCCAAATGCCGGCCGGACGTGGTCCTCATGGACCTGGTGATGCCAGACGTTGATGGCGCCGCGGCCACGCGGGCGATCAGACGGAATCATCAGGAGGTCAAAGTGATCGTGCTGACGAGTTTCAAGGAACAGGACCTTGTGCAAGCGGCGCTTCAGGCGGGTGCCATCGGGTACCTGCTCAAGAACGTTTCCGCGGAAGACCTGGCGGCGGCCATTCGCGCGGCCAAAGCAGGCAGGCCGACATTGGCGCCCGAAGCCACCCAGGCCTTGATTGAGGCCTCAAACCGTCCGCCGGCCATCGGGCACGATCTGACCCAGCGCGAGCGGGAAATACTGGCGATGATGGCCGATGGGTTGAGCAACCCCGAGATCGCCGAGAAACTTGTGGTCAGCCGCTCGACCGTCAAATTCCACGTGAGCGGCATCCTGTCCAAGCTGGGCGTGCAAAGCCGCACCGAAGCGGTGGCCCTGGCGCTCCAACACAAGCTGGTTGGCTAACGCCTCCCCCCCATCCGGCCAGGTAAAATACTGCCCACCTGTCCACCATGGATCTCCCCAGATGACCGGCGTCAGAGGGGAGATCTTGTTTTATCCTGTATATGGAGCATAAAGACGAGTTCCGACCTCTTTTTGAAAGGAAGCATACAAGAATGAACAATCTCTATCGCAGCCAAACAAACGCCATGCTTGGCGGGGTCTGTGGCGGCCTTGGACAATACCTGAAGATCGATCCCACGCTCGTGCGCTTAATCTTCGTGCTGCTCTTCTTTTCCGGCTTCGGGCTCGTCGCTTATCTGCTTTTTTGGGTTCTCGTGCCCCGCGAGGATCGGAGCGGGCTCTCGCCCGCCGAGACGGCCAGGGCCGGCGCGGATGAGATCGCCGCGCGGGCGCGGGCGCTTGCCGACTCCGCGCGGAGCCGGAGTATGGATTCTTCACCGGCCGCCATCGTCGTCGGGGGTCTTTTGATCGGGCTGGGCGGTCTGCTTCTGCTCCGCAACCTGCAGTTGCCATGGTTCGCCTGGCTGAACAAGCATACGTTCTGGCCGCTGGTCATGGTCGCCTTGGGGATTGTTTTTCTGGTCAAAAAATGAAGGGAGACAGAGGGTCGGTCGGCAATGAACGAGCAGAACTTGATCCAGCGTTGCCAGGCGGGAGAAGCCGCCGCCTTTGAAATCCTGCTGGGCCGATACGAAGGCTTGATCTACAATCTGGTCCGGCGCTATTTCGAGAATCCGGTCGAAGCCGAGGACGCGGCCCAGGAGGCCATGGTCAAGATCTACCGGCGCATCGGAGATTTCCGCGGCCGCGCCTCATTCAAGACCTGGGTTTACCGGGTGGTTACCAACGTCTGCCTGGACACGCTCAGACGACGGCCCGAAAAATGCCTCTCGCTCGAGGAAATCGGCCCCGGTGAACCGCCCGCGCTGCGGGCGGCCGGCGGGCCGGAGGATGCGCTCGAGCAGGCCGAGTTGAGGGAGATCCTCGCGCAACTCCTGCTGCAAATGGACGCCGATCAAAGGAACATCCTGATCCTCCGGGAAATAGAGGGGCTGTCATACGACGATATCGCTTCCGTGATGGGTTGCTCGCTCGGCACCATGAAGTCGCGCCTGGCTCGGGCGCGCGAGGCGCTTGGCCGGCGTTATGGGGCCAGCCCCAGGACGCGGGGCCTCGACCCGCGGCCACATACGGCGCGGGAGGGCCTATGCACGGCATGAGATGACGCTTGGAGACTACCGGGCGCGTACCCATGAATACGAATATCAGAGGTATACCGAATGCGTATCTTGTTGGCTGATGATCGAGCGGAGATCCGCTCGGGGTTGCGGCTGCTGCTCGAAGAAGAACCGGATGTCGTGGTGGTGGGAGAAGTCGCCGAACCGGCCGGGTTGCTCGGGCAAGTGCAGTCGGCCTCCCCCGACCTGGTTCTACTGGATTGGGAACTGCCAAGCCCCCGGATCTCGGAACTGGTCGCCGCCTTGCGTTCGCTCCGGCCCGGCCTCCGTATCATCGCGTTGAGCGGGCGCCCGGAAGCCCGTAAGACCGCTCTGGCCGCCGGTGTGGACGCTTTCGTCAGCAAGGGAGATCAACCGGAACTCCTGCTGGCGGCGATCCGCAAGGCAATGGCCGGATAACCGCGATTGCGAAAGCGGATCAACCATGGTGTACAAGCGTATCCGCCAAACCCCTGGTATGAGCTTGACGATATATATAATCAGGGCAAAGGAGTAATGGCCATGAAAAAACTTGGTTTCTCCAGCATCATGGGTTTCCTGCTCGTAACCGCCGGTGTTTTGCTGCTCCTGCATAATTTCGGTTTCCTGGAGGGCGCGCGCGATTTTGTCTGGACTCTGTTTTTCGCCCTCGGGGGGCTGGCGTTTCTGGCGGTCTTCCTCGGCGATCGCGCCCAATGGTGGGCGGTCATTCCGGGTTTGGTCCTTCTTAGCCTGGCGGTACTCATCGGCGTCGACGACCTCGACCCGCGCTTCACCAAGGTGTGGGGCGGCTCAATCTTCCTCGGGGGTATCGGCCTGAGCTTTTGGATCATCTATCTGACGCAGTACAAAAACTGGTGGGCAATCGTGCCGGGCGGCGTCCTCTTCACCTTGGCGCTGATCGCGGGCCTCTCCTCCCTATCGCCCGACTTGGAATTGGGCGGCGTCTTCTTCCTGGGTTTGGCCTGCACCTTCGGCGCCGTCTACCTGCTGCCTAAGCCGGAGGGCCGTATGAATTGGGCGCTGATTCCGGCCGGGATACTGTTTGTCATGGGCACGCTGCTGACCGCGGCGGCCACGGACTTGATCCGGTACATCTGGCCCGCCATGCTGATCTTGGTGGGGATCATCCTGGTCGTGCGGACCTTGCGCGCGTCAAACTAACACGTCTAGCCAGAAAGGGGAATAAAGGATGGAAACCTGCGAAAGAAGAAGAAGCCTGGTCGGTCCCCTGATTCTGATTGGCTTGGGGGTCGTATTCCTCCTCAGCAACCTCGGTATGCTCGGCTGGAGTGTCTGGGAGACGCTCTGGAGGTTATGGCCGGTCCTCCTGATCGCCATCGGACTCGAAGTCCTGCTTGGACGGGGGACGGCCTGGGGTGCCCTGGTCGTAGTCTTGATCGTCTTCGGTCTGGCCGGCATCATGAGTATCATCTCCAGTGTCCATATCGGCGACGGCCCTCCGATCGCATTCGGCCGCACTATGACGGATGAGCGCATCAGCGAACCGTTGGGCGGCGTCAAGGGCGCCGATATTACCCTGGAAGCCGGCGTCGGTGAACTTCGCGTCGGTCCCGCGCAGGATACGGCGGTCTTGGCGCAGGGCACGATCTCCCTGGCGAACGGGGAGAGACTGGAACGTGATTTTCATGTCGCCGGCGACAAAGGCTACCTCACTTTGAAAAGCCACGGGGTATTCAACTTTCCGGTGCGGGGACAACACCATCGGCGTTGGGATCTGAGTCTCAGTCCCAAGGTGCCGATGGTATTAAGAATAAACACAGGGGTGGGCGTATCCGACCTTGACCTCCGCGATCTGCAGGCAACCGAGATCGAGGTCAAGACGGGCGTCGGTAAAACCACCTTGGTTCTGCCGGCGAAAGGCCAGGTCCGGGGGAGGTTTGAAGGCGGGATCGGCGAGACGACCATCTACGTGCCGCGGGGGATGGCCGCCCGGATCCGGATCCAGAACGGCATCGGCGCCGTGGAGGTTGACGGCGACTTTATGCAGCGTGACGGCGCTTACGTCTCGCCGGACTTCGATACCGCAAAAAACCGGGTGGATCTCGAGGTCAAGGGCGGCATCGGCAAGATCGCGATCGAGACGGACGCGTGGCGGTAAGAAGGCGGCCCTTGCGCGCTCAAGGCCTTCCCCGGAAGGGGAGGGCCTTTTCTCGCATGGGTCCACCAAGTTCCGGCTATCCGGTTGTCGGATTTCGGAAGCGTCTTGGCCAGGCAATTCCCGACTTGACAGGCCATCCTCCCCGGGATAAAATTATAAAAATACCCCCTTGGATGTATGCAGGATGGGAGGATGGTGGGGAATGGGGCGGGTTTACATCTACGACACCACCCTGCGGGATGGCACACAGGGTGAAGGCGTCTTCTTCTCGGTCGAAGACAAGATCCGTGTCCTGCGCCGGTTGGATGAACTTGGCCTCGATTACGTCGAGGGAGGGTGGCCCGGTGCCAACCCCCGCGACCTCGAATTCTTTGCCGAAGCCCGCAAGGTTGCCTTGAAACACACGCGTCTGACCGCTTTTGGCAGCACGAGGAGGGCGCAGAACAAACCCGAGGACGATCCGGTCTTGGCCAATCTCTTGGCCGCCGGCACCCAGGCGGTGGCGATCTTCGGCAAGAGCTGGCACCTGCACGTAGCCGAAGTCTTGAGGATCCAGCCCGAGGAGAACCTGGCCCTCATCGAGGACTCGGTGGCTTTTCTCAAGTCGCACGGCCGCGAAGTTATCTACGATGCCGAACACTTCTTTGACGGCTACGCGGATGACCCGGACTACGCCTTGGCCACCCTGGCCAGCGCGGCCCGGGGCGGCGCCGACTGGATTGTGCTCTGCGACACCAACGGCGGCACGCTGCCTCTCGCGGCCCTGGCCGCGGTCGAACATGCCCGCAAGGCCGTCCCGGTGCCGCTCGGCATCCACGTACATAACGACTGCGGCATGGCCGCCGCCATCTCCGTGCTTGCCACCGGGGCAGGCGTGACCCAGATCCAGGGCACTTTCAACGGCTACGGCGAGCGTTGCGGTAATGCAAACCTCTGCACGATCGTGCCCACGCTCGTCCTGAAAATGGGGCTCGAGTGCGCGGTCGCACCTCACCTGAGCCGCCTGACCGAGAATTCCCGCTTCATCTCCGAACTCGTCAACCTGCACCACGATGAACGCCAGCCGTATGTGGGAGCCAGTTCCTTCGCGCACAAGGCGGGCATGCATGTCGATGCCATGCGTAAGAATCACCGCACGCTCGAGCACGTTTCCCCGGAGGCGGTGGGCAATTCGAGACGGATCCTCCTCTCCGATCAGGCGAGCCGCAGCAGCATCTTGGAAAAGGCGGAGGAGCGCTTCCCCGGCCTGACCAAGGACACGCCCGAGGTGGCCGCCCTGACCGAACAACTCAAGGAACTCGAATACCTGGGCTATCAGTTCGAGGCGGCCGAAGCCTCTTTCGAGCTTCTCATGAGCAAGGCGTTTCGTGAATACGCCAAGGCCTTTACCCTCAAAGGCTTTCGCATTATCGTGGAGAAGCACGGCGACCAGCCGGTCTTTTCCGAGGCTACCATCAAGGTCATCGTGGACGGCGTGGAGGAGCTGACCGCGGCGGAAGGGGACGGTCCCGTCAATGCGCTTGACGGGGCCATCCGCAAGGCGCTTGTGCGTTTCTATCCAGAGATCGCCGATGTTTCCCTCGTTGACTACAAGGTACGCGTCCTGGAAGAGAACCGCGGCACGGCCGCTAAGGTCAGGGTCCTGATCCAGTCCTCGGACGGGCATGAGGACTGGGGAACCGTCGGGGTGTCGGAGAACTTGATCGAAGCGTCTTGGCAAGCTTTGGTCGATTCGCTCGAGTACTACATCGAACACGTCAAACAGAAGAAGTGAATGAGAAAGCCCGGTCTGTCCGGGCTTTCCCTACTTGGTCTTCTTCGGCTTCTTCTTGGCGTCTTTCGGGTTACCCTTGTCCGCGGACTTGGCCATGGTATCCCTCCTGGTCGGGCGCTTTTATTGAAGCCCCCCGGCGTTTGTTGATGAAAAATGTTCGCGCCGTTCTTGTGAAATCCTGCTTCTTGCGCACAGCGTCTTGGCGTGCGAGGTGTTATTTGGATGATGGGTAAAAAGTGCCGCGTGTAGCGCAGGAATTGCGCGCTTTGCACCGAATACAACAGAAATTTCCGCTTGGACCGTGGAGGGCCGAACCATGCGCGAGCTACTGGAAATCCTGCAAGAGAACGATCGAACCAGCCCGGCTGAGATCGCGGCCATGCTTGGCTTGACCGAAGAGCAGGTGCGCGCCGAGATCGAAGCCATGGAACAGACCAAGGTAATCGTGAAGTATCGGGCCATCGTCAACTGGGAGAAGACGGGCGTGGAGAAGGTGGCCGCGCTGATCGACGTCAAGGTGACTCCCCAGCGGAACGTGGGTTTTGACGACGTGGCGCGCCGTATCTACCTGTTCCCGGAGGTCAAATCCGTCTACCTTATGTCCGGGGCCTACGATCTGTCTGTCCTGGTTGAAGCGGCGAATCTCAAGGAACTAGCCTTGTTCGTCTCGGAGAAACTTGCCACCCTGGAGCACGTGACCAGCACCGCCACGCACTTCGTGCTGAAGCGCTACAAGCAGGACGGCGTCATCTTCGAGGAGCAGGACGGACCCGAAAGGTTGGCGATCTCTCCATGACAATACAGATTAACGCCCGCGTCCAAGCCCTCCCCCCTTCCGGCATCCGCCGGTTCTTTGACTTGGTCAGCGAGATGAAAGGCGTGGTTTCCCTGGGGATCGGCGAACCGGATTTCGTGACGCCGTGGCATATCAGGGAAGCCTGTTTTTACTCCCTGGAAAAGGGTTTCACCATGTACACGTCCAACTGGGGCCTCCTCGAGCTACGGCAGGAGATCGTCCGCGATCTGGAGCGTAATTACGGCGTGAGCTATGACGCGAGGAATGAGGTCTTGGTCACGGTGGGCGTCAGTGAGGCGGTGGACCTGGCCTTGCGCGTCCTCCTGGAGCCCGGGGACGAAGCGATCGTACCGGAGCCGTGCTATGTATCCTACGGGCCGTGCGCCAGCATCGCCGGCGGCGAGCCCGTCTACCTTACGACCACGGCGGCGCACGAGTTCCGCCTTCTCGCCGCTGATCTCGAGGCCAAAATCACGCCGCGCACCAAGGTGCTGGTGTTATCGTATCCCAACAACCCGACCGGCGCCGTGATGGACCGCGAGTCGCTGGCGGCCGTGGCCGAAGTGGCAGCCCGGCACGATCTCGTCGTGCTCTCGGATGAAGTCTACGCCCATCTTACCTACGCCGGCAAACACACCTGTTTTGCCAGCCTCCCGGGGATGCGGGAACGCACGATCCTATTGAACGGCTTTTCCAAGGCTTACGCCATGACCGGCTGGCGGCTCGGTTACGCGGTCGGCCCCCGGGAAGTGATCGCCGCCATGACCAAGGTGCATCAGTACACCATGCTTTGCGCGCCCATCACCGCCCAGAAGGCGGCCATCGAGGCCCTCCGCAACGGCGCCCAAGAACGCCAGCGCATGATGGAGGAGTACAACCGCCGCCGCCGGTTCTTCGTAAAGGGCCTGAACGAGATCGGCCTCGCCTGTTTCGAGCCCCTGGGGGCGTTCTACGCCTTTCCTTCGGTGGCTTCGACCGGCATGGACGGCCTGACCTTTGCCGAAGAGCTGCTCAAGGAGGAAAAGGTAGCGGTCGTGCCGGGCGAGGCCTTCGGCCCCTCGGGCAGGAACCATGTGCGCTGCTCCTATGCCTCGTCCATGGACAATCTAAAGGAAGCCCTGGTCAGGATGGAGAGGTTCGTGAAAAGGCGGGCTAAGTAAGAATCTGGGATGGCTTATTCTTTATCTCTTCCCTTACTACTACGTCAGGTTTAAAGAGTCGTATGGGCTTTCTTATGACAAGACTTTGTAGTCGGTATGTGGGACTGCGCCGGGTGCGCCGGTGCGGCCTGTCCCGCTTAGGACCCTCTCTTCGCCAGGAAGATGGAAAGCCTGCGAAAGCCAGGATGGCTCAGAGCAGGCCTTGGTCATCGCGGGCTTTGGCCCATCGTGGGCCTGAGATGGGCTGCGCATCCCTGCGACAATGGCGTCTTTCAATGCAGCGGATGGCGAAAAGCGATGAACCAACACTGTTTCGTCATCCGGATAACCCGGTAGACGCCATGGTGCAATTTAGATATTCTCTTAAATCAGGTTGCGAAAACACCTTTGGTTTGCGCTTTTAACTCACCCCCCGTCCCCCTCTCTAAGATTTGTGTGGGGGTGGCCGACGGCGGGGGTTGATTTAAACGGCCTGAATCCGGGTTCTTATTACCTGAGCAAAAGGGATATCCAACTTACGCAAAGTTCTCGGCCGTTTTCGTGCTCGACGGACGCGAGTACGTCTGCGCGCGAAAACGTCTCAGGTCCAGGATGGGCCGAAGTCGCGGCGCACAGGATGTGCCGCAGCGACCTT
>JBLNCE010000092.1:0-28905 GCA_050260415.1 Bacteroidota bacterium
GATGGTATGGACACGCGACGGCGGATAGCGCGTCTCGAGCGCCTTGAGTATCGCCTTGGGGTACCAGCGCACGAGATCCGTCCTGCGGCTCGCGGAGAGGACGACCCTCGGCGCCTCAGGCTCGATGCCCAACCACGACCCTCCCCGGTTCCATCCACGCTCGGCCGCCATCTCAGGCGTGAGCGCCGCGGAGTCACGGTTCAAGGATGACAGATCGCGGCCGGCCTGTCAAGGCGAAGGAGAGGCAAGAGGCCGGAACTTTTTGCGCCCCCAGGACGGTGCTGAGGCAAGGGCCGTCTTATGTCAGGCCGAAGGGTCCGCGGCCCAGAGTCCAATTGGGTTGCCATCGGCGTCCAACCCCACGGCGAAATAACCCTTCCCGCTGACCCGCGTCTTTCGCACCAGCACGTCTCCCCCCATGGAGTGGATCCTCCTGAGGGCGGCTTCGAGGGAAGGTACTTCAACATAGTCGATGGGGGAGCGCGCGCACCCTCCGCTGTCAGTGACGATCGTAAGACACCTCCGCCTGTTCCGCGTTATGGCAGGAGCATACCCCTGATCTGATAGGCATACGACCTGGCTTGGTTGGCCAGTTGCCGCATCTGCCAGAGCGCCGGGCGCGCATCCACGTCCGGGGTCTGCTCCAGAGCCCGGCCTCCGATCGCACTGATCTCATCAAGGGCCCGCAGGGTCAGGCCGACCAGGGCCGTCACTCCCTGCATCCCGGCTGAGTCCATGGCGCCGGTGGGGTCGCCGTGGAGCGGAGAGGCGGGTTGCCCCAGGGGCACAAACTGGGAGTTGGCGGCGGATTGGCCGGGATCGGTGGCAAAACCTGTGGGATGGCCTTGATATTGTGCTTGAGCATAGGGATTCACGGTCGGCACATAGCCGGGTGGTTGTAAGGGCTGGTTCACGCCCATGTTCATCGCGTCTCGTCCTCCTGGCCGCTCTTGATTGTGCGGCACACTGCCTTACGGAACGAAATCCGGGTTGAAAACGGGGGTTTGATTGCGTTCCGGGAGATTAGTATGCCCACTTGTCTTCAGGCCTTGAGGCCGAAAAGGGCCGGCCAGGAATGGTAGCCCTCGGGAGGCGTCCCGCACGGGAAATCCTCATACCATGAACGATCGCGGAGGAGTTCGGTGAGAAAACGCAAAGCCTGCGGTTCCTTACGCCCCAGCAGGACCGTAACGGCGCCGACCCGTACCTCCCAGGAAGGATGAAACCTCGCTGTCTCCATGAGCAGCGGCAGGGATCGATCGGCCGGAAGAGTCATATACCTTGTCTTAGCGCGCTCACCCAGGATGTCCTGACGTCCAAGGCAGCCGATCAGGCTTTCCTCCGCCTCGCGGGTTCCCAGACGGACGAGCGCATCCCAAGCCCAGGCAGATGGCTGGCCGCTCTTGAGGGTGGCGCTCACCGCCTTGAGCATGTTAGGTCCCGCGCAGCGGATCAGGCGCGCCATCTCCCCAGGCGGATCGGGCGCCGGCAGGGCCACCATGCGCCAGAACAGCGCGGCAAGGCCGGGCGAATCGAACCTGCTGATGAAGCTTAGCACGTTCTCCCGCTCGCCCGGGGTCAACCGGGACCACATGGAAAGCAGCGGGGCCAGTGTACGCTGGTCGGCCAAGGACAATAAACGGTTCAAAGCCACGGTCCGCTTCGGGCCGCGCCGCTTGGCGACCTCGGCCAGCAGGCGAGCGGTTATACCGCCGTGCCAGCACAGATCCCGCAGTTTTGTGCGTTTACCCGGCGGCAAGGCGGACCAAAGACGCCAGATCTCTTCCACGGCACGGCGGTGAAGGCGCCGCCCACAGAGCAGTTCCACCATCGCCTCCCCGGGTTCGTCGGCGAGAAAACGGCGGTGCAGCTCGGATGGCCCGATCGGACTAAGATGCCAGAGCAATCCAGTCAAGCCAGTTACCTCCCTCCCTTGACAGGATTGACCGGCAGAGGAACTATTATACGGTGCCGCTGCCTCCAGCCGCCAATCGGTCTGGAGATGGCGCGAATACGGCACCTGAGCGGCAGTCTACCGTCGCCAAAGAAAATGCCCACCGCGGCACGGGTGGGCACTGGGATTGGCCTCGGACCGGTTCTTGCTACGCGCTGGTTCCCTCCCGCGCGCCGAGCGTGGCTTGGGAGGCCACCAATTCGATCAGACCGCTATCCCCGTCCACTTCGATGAGATCTCCGTCCTTGATTGCCGCGGTTGCGCCGCCGGCCCGGACGACCGCCGGCCGCCCATACGCACGGGCAAGGACCGCCCCCTCGCAGAGGCAGTTCCCCAATTCGAAGACGGCCGCGCCGGCCCGGAGGATAACCGGTGCCCAACCTTGATCCGCGTTGCGCGCCACGACGATCTCGCCCGGAAGTACGCGGCTGGCTTGGGCCGCGGTGTGCACGAGACGCGCCACTCCCCGCGCTTTCCCGGGGCTGACGCCAAGACCGCGCAGGGTCTTGGCTTGGATGGCGACCGGTGTGGCGAATTGCGCCAGGCTATAGGGTCCCTTTATCGTTACCGGGGGGGCAAGGGTTTGGTAGCGTGCCTGCGCGCCCGCGCGATGCTCCCTCCGGCGCCCGATCGCGCCCGCATCCGCCCGTCCCGACAGCAGAGACGTAATCTCCTCCAGCCGCAGGAGAAAAACATCTTCCGGCCGCGGGATGAGGCCGCGGTCCGAGAGTTGTCGGCCGGCCAGGATCAAGATGCGGCGGTAACGCCAGAGGAGCTTGGCGATGGCCGCACGGATCTCGGTCAGAAGAGGGTAGACCGTCGCCAGCCTGGCATGGAACAACCGGAGGGCACGGCGGCGCCAAAAGAACATCTGTCGTCCGCCGGAGGACAAGCGCCCGTCAAGCCAGACCTCGGCTTCGCCGCGCGCCGCGGCGCGGGCGCGCAGGAAATCCCCCGGGTCCTCATCCTCCGGCAGCAGCGCCAGCAGGCGCAGTTCCTCCAATAATGAAGCGGGGTCATCCCCCCAGCGGGGCACCGCCAGGTTGAGCGCGTCGGCACAGAGATGCCCGTGGCCATGAAGGAACTCGCGGATCGCGGGAGAGAGCGGCGGGTTCGAGGTGTTTTCCACCGTCTCCGCGCGGAATCCATCCGGCGATACCGGTTCGTTTTTCACCATCCGGGCCAGCCGCCAAAGGGCATAACCGGCGCCGGCTCCGTCCTGCTCCCCCAGGCCCGCGACAAGCTTGTGGGCCATGACGTCTCCCCCCGGTCCGCACCATCTGCGCAAGCGGCGAAGCCAGCGCCGGAACCGCCGGGATTCGTACTGGATCGCGAGGAGATAGTCCAGGCGTCCCAGGAGAAATGCATCCACCGCCTCCAGGACCTTGACCAGCATACCAGGGGTGAGATCCTCGGCCAGGATGCGGTCTAGACGTACACATTCGTCAAGTACTTCCCCGAGGGTGGTCTGGATACGCTCCGGCGCCAGGCGCCCCCGGCATCGAAGCAGGAAACGGAGCCTCGGGGCCAGGCGCAGCGCCAGGCGTAACTTGAGCAAAGGATGTTCCGCGGGGGAAACGCCGTCGCCGGCGCCGAACAGGGCGGCCAAGCTGCCTTCGGACAAGCCCAAGGCTTTTTCCGTCATGGTACGGAAATTGGTGGCGTTCAAGTATATTCTCCCGGCGAGCAGCACCAACGGGGGTGTCTTCGTGACCTGCCGCATGCCGGCCTGCAAGAGCAGGGGATGCAGCAGGGCGTCTGCCGCCCTTGACACTAAATCCCACGTAAAAGGGGATACAACGCCGGTGGGCAGTTCCAGAGCATTCAGACCGCCGATCGTCTCGCCGTAGCCGCCGCCTGTTTCGGGCGAGATATAGAATGGATCCTCCGCCGGCCTCGGGGCGGCATGCAAGGCCAAGAATTGAAAACCGCTGCTGGACAAGGCCCATTCGACTTCGACCGCAAATCCGACCCGTTCCTCGATCCGTCGCACCAAGCCGGCCAGGCGCAAGGCCTGGTCGTCCGTGAGGACGGGGACCATGCGGCGCGCCTGCGGTAATGGACGCCGGACGAGCCCTACGGGGCCGGCGCGGACTTCCTGTGTTTTCGCCGCGGGCTCTTTCGCGAGGAGAGAGAGGGGGTACTTGCGCAAGCGAAACAGATCGGGGCAGTTCGATTCGGAGGAGCACTCTTGACCGATACCCCACCGGGCCTGGATGAAGATCTCGGTTTCGTCGCCGGTTTGGGGGTTGCGGCTATAGGCGACGCCCGAGACAATCGCATCCACAAGACGCTGGACCACAACCGCAAAAGACGCGTCTTGTCCGGATTCTCCCGCCGGCTTATGACGTTTGCCATGGATTTGGGGTTCGTCTTGGCGGCAGCTCATGCACCGCGCGACCGCTCTCACCGCGGCCTCCTCGCAATTCACGCCCAGGATCGAGAGCGGCCGGCTGGCCCCCGTCCGATCGGGGGGAGAGGAGCGCACCGCCACGAGACCGCCCAGACGCCGGAAAGCCCGTGCCACATCGTGACGGAAATCGGGCGGTAAACCACGAAAGGAGATATTCATGGCCGAGGCCGGCAGGAGGCAGAAACCCGGGGGAACGGGGAAGCCGTGGCGCAGGAGGGTATTCAGGCCGGATGCTTTTCCACCGACGATCTCCGGATCGCCGGCCTTGCGCGCCCGCAGAGATAGGAGAAGGCGTGCCGCCATATGTACCGCCCCCAGAACCCTTGCGAACTACCCCAAGCGCGTGAACTTCTTAACCGAGATTTCGAAAGTGAAAGCCGAACATATAGCTTCCTGTGGTTTTACCGCGTACGTGCTTTCTGGCTGCACATTGAGGCTCAGTAATAGCTTTCGCATGTTCATCGCCGTTTTGGGACCGCCCACCGCGCGGCATGATACGGATCAACCCGGATTTTGAAAGGTTTTTTGGATCGAATTCGAAATCCAGTCAGGCCACAATTATTATTCTGCGCATGCGCTGCGGCTCCTTCCATAATTCCGTAAAAAATTACGTAACCTGAATCCGTGACCTCCTTGGCCAACCAGGCAAAATTGCGAAAACTTGCGCCAGCGTTTTGCCTGGTATAAATCGGTAAGTCACGGATTCGGGGTAAAGTATACTTCTCCGGCGGCGCCGCGGCAGCCGGCAACGGATTGGGGGAAGCGCCGCCAAGGAGGATTTCGAGGCGTTGGCGCATAATATTACCTGCGATGAATACGGAGCGACCAAAGATCATTGCCGCACATGCAAAGATAAATCTCAGCCTGGATGTGCGGGGGCGCCGCCCGGACGGCTATCATGAACTGGATACGATCTTCCAGCGACTCGCGCTTCACGATTCGCTCCTTCTTTACCCCGCGGCCCGAGGTATCAGCGTGGTATGCGGCAGGGCCGCGCTCCCGACCGGACCGAAAAACACGGTCTACCGTGCGGCCGAGCTTATCGCCCAGGAGTACGGCGTCAAAACGGGCGTCAAGATCCTGCTCAAAAAGCGCATCCCCATAGCCGCCGGTCTTGGCGGCGGCAGTGCGGATGCAGCGGCCGTCATTCGCGCCCTGCCTTCGTTCTGGCATCTGCCGGCATTGTCCGCCGAGCGCGAGCTGGCCTTGGCGCGCATGGTCGGCGCTGATGTGCCGTTCTGCCTTCACGGGGTGACCGCCAGAGCCGGAGGCATAGGGGATCTCCTGGATCCCTTACCCGATTTCTCCGGGTACGAGGTTTTACTGGTCAAACCCGCGGCGCGATTATCCACGGCGCGGGTCTATGCCCAATTGGCCCTGGATCGGGTGGCGCATCCCGACATACCGGCGGTGGTCGCGGCGATACGGCAGCAAAGCCTGACCGCGCTCGGGCGGGTGGTCGGAAACGCCCTTGAACAGCCCGCGCTTGAATTGGTGCCTGAGATTGCCGGGATCAAGCAGGCTCTCCTCGCGGCTGGTGCGCCGGTTGTGCTCATGACGGGCAGCGGTCCGACCGTTTTCGCGGTCAGCGACGAGGACGGCTGGGCCTACCGGGCGGGCCGGATGCTGGCCAGGCCGGGTTGGACCATCATCGCGACGAAGACGATCTAGGCGCGAGGCAAAAGATATATGACCTACGAGTTCTCAAACAAGAGCCGTAGCTAGTCAAGGGTAAGGAGGAAACCAAACATGGATCGCCCCCCTCTTGTGCAGATCAAGTTGGATAACTATAAGCCCCTGCGGGAACTGGTCTTTGAAGCGCTCCGCGAGGCGATCGTCAAGGGTGTTCTCAAACCCGGCGAACGCATGATGGAGATACAGCTGGCCGAGGAGATGGGTGTCAGCCGTACCCCCGTGCGTGAGGCCATCCGCAAGCTGGAACTGGAGGGCCTGGTGGCCATGGTCCCGCGAAAGGGCGCCTATGTCGCGAGTCTGTCGATGAAAGACATCATCGAAGTCTTCGAGATTCGCGGCGCCCTTGAAGGTCTGGCGGCGGAGTTGGCCGCGGAGCGAATAACCGAGGAGGAGCTCGAGGAACTCGAACGGTATCTCGTGCGGATCACCGAGAGTATTGAGACCGAGGATCTGACGCTCATGGTGGAAGTGGATACCGATTTCCACAGCCAGCTCTACCGCGCCAGCCGCAACGAGCGCCTGTCGCAAATCATCAACAATTTGCGCGAACAAATCCAGCGGTTTCGCAAGACATCGCTTTCCGTTCCAGGACGCATGCGGAGGGCGCTCGAGGAACACAAGAAGATTGTTGAGGCTTTGAGCAGCCGTGACGGTTCACTGGCGCGACGTTTGGCCGAGGAGCACATCGAGAACGCCGAAAACAGTCTGATGGAAGTCATCCGCGGGGGCGATCAGTAGGTTCATCATGGGGGGACACGACCATCATGGATGTCATAATCCTGGCTGGAGCCAAGAATTGCGGCGCATTGCGCGAGAGCAGCGACAGCTTGTACGAGGCCACGATCCCGATCGACGGGAGGCCGCTGCTGGATTATGTCGTAGAGCCGCTGACCAGGGTAGGTGAGGTCGAGCGCATCGTAATCGTGGGGCCGGAGGAATGCATCAGCCCGGATCGGCGCGCTGCCGTATGGCGCGTGGTACCTTGCGGGGCCACCATGGTGGACAACCTTCGCCGGGGTTTGGAGGCGCTCTCGCCCAAGGGCAAAGTCCTCATTGCCACGGCCGATATTCCTCTGATCACCCCTGAGGCGATCGAGGACTTTCTGAGCCGCTGTCGTGCGCGGGAAGCGGACATCTACTACCCGATCGTCGCGCGCGCGCCGATCGAATCCCGGTTCCCGGGCGTCAAGCGAACTTATGCCACGCTTCGGGAAGGCACCTTCACCGGGGGCAACATCATCCTCCTGGCCCCTGAGATCGTGGAGCGCCATTTGGTCACCATCGAGCAGGCGGTGGCCCTGCGAAAGAAACCGCTGCAAATGGCAAGACTATTGGGCTTACGGTATCTGCTCAAACTCCTCGCGGGCCGGCTGTCCATTACGGAGGTCGAGGAACGCGTGGAGAAGAAGCTTCACTTCAAAGGGGCGGCGGTGATTACGCCGTTCGCGGAGATCGGCATCGATGTGGATAAGCCGAGCGATCTGGACTTGGTGGAACGTGTGCTTGCCGTACGGGCATAGAAAGGCTCAAGCGGGATCGGGCATACGGTCTATCCTTAGAAGTATCCACCCCGGTATTCTGCCGGGACAACAAGGATGAAAATGAGACGGCTTCTGCGTTTGTCAACTCACCCCCGCCCTGCGGGCACCCCCTCTCGAAGCTTAGAGAGGGGGACGGGGGGTGAGTTTGATGCGATTTTCTAACCAGCGGTGTGAAAAAGTCAAGTCCCGGAACACCAGATTAGCCTCCCACCCCGGCTTGCCTCCGGGACGACCTTGGGAAAGTCCGAGCCAGTTCCCCGAGCGGCGATTTTCGTCCCAGCGGATACCAGGCAGACCTTCCAATTTTTGTTCATGGATTGGCAGGAAATTATGGCAAGTGGTTGAATTGATCTGTCACACTGTCTATTCAAGAGAAAGGGCGTGAATTCTTGAACATTACCGACATTCGCGTCAAGAGGGTCAATACCGAGGGCAAGGTCAGAGCAATCGCCTCCATTACCTTTGATAATTCGTTTGTGGTGCGGGACATCAGGGTGATCGAGGGACAAAACGGGCTGTTCGTGGCAATGCCGAGCCGCAAGACGCCTGAAGGTGAGTTTAGGGATATCGCCCACCCCATCACCACCGAGACGCGCGAGCAGATCCAGTCCGCGATCCTGCATGAATACGAACAGGCGCAATAGGCCCAGCTTGACATCGCCTATGTCCTCTGGTATACTGATTTTGCTATTGGACGGCATTGGGGCGTAGCCAAGCTGGTAAGGCACGGGACTTTGACTCCCGCATGCGTTGGTTCGAGTCCAGCCGCCCCAGCCATCACTTCCGGTAGGCTGGCCCGCGCCCAAGACGCGGGCTTTCCGTTTTCGCGGGAACCGAAGCGCTCAATTCCGCGTTATCATAACCCGGTGCGACCGGGCGGAGAGTTACCGCCAAGACGGGTCATGTACGCCATTGGAGGCCGTCCGGGTAGTGCAGGGAAATCCGCCGAGGCGGAGAATACATACCCGGATTATGAAAAGGTGAGGCTAGTTCCAGCAAAAGGGGGAGCCAATTTGAAGAAGAGTGACGCGCCAAAGGAACGAACCAGAGCTAGGCTGGGATTTCTTAGTAATATCGGCACATTCTTTGCTAACCTCTGGCGGTCTCTCGTCAAAACCGCGAAGGAAGACCTGGATAACCCGGACGTTTTCCGCCGCATGGGCGCAGCGGCGATCTGGATGTTCCTGTTTTTCGCCTTGTCATGGGTGGTATCTTTCTTCCTTTTCAAGATGGGACTCATGGAGAAGACCTGGCTCGTGGATAAGTTTTTCGGCATCAAGGCGCTGAAGAGTTTGCTGGCTCCGGAAACCGGCAAGGACGTTCATTACTGGCCGCGGGTCCTGTTTGTCGCCGGAAAGATTCTGCTTCATTATCTCGTGGTCGTTACAGTCTTCATCTTCCTGCTGAACCATTTCCGGGTCGGCCGCATCAATCTGGGTTACGTTTTCCTCTTCGCGTACGCCTTGCTCATCGGGGTCGTCGTCGGCACAAAGTCGTTTCCTTACTTCAGCTCGACCCGTCTGGGCGCCTTGATTACGTTCATTCGTTTCAGCCTCTGGCAGTTGCTCTCATTCATGCTGGCCACCGTCGCCACCACGGGGTTGGCCGCCTTCGCCACGCCGGGCTGGCTCCAGGGCAACTGGGCCCGGATTCGCCCACTCGGTAAACCTGACATTGACGGTGAGGATCTGGAAGTACTGCTCTACGCGGTGCTGATCTTAATCGCCTCGAGCATCGCGGAGGCAAGGTTGATCGATTTCTATAAGATGTACTTGTAGGATAAAGCATAGATGCAAAAAAGCGGCCCGGGCCAATCGCCGGGCCGCTTGTACTATGGGCTGCATGCCCATGGAGGTCCGCGCGTTGACCGAGCACTATTTCACCGCCAATCCGCAAAGCCGGTCTCATCCCCGTCTGTTCAAGCTGACGATCCGCGGCCGGGAACTCGATCTGACCACGGACGCCGGCGTATTTGCCGCCACAGGTTTGGACCGGGGTACGCGCCTCCTCATCGAGGCTCTTGTCGTGCCCCCTGAGGCGCGTTGTCTAGTGGATCTCGGCTGCGGTTACGGCCCCATCGGACTTGCGCTTGCGTTACTGGCACCCACGGCGCGCGTCTTCCTGGTCGATCCGAACGAACGTGCATGTATGCTGGCCAAAGCCAATGCAGCCAAAAACCTGATCGCCAACGTGACGGTCGTGCAAGGCGAAGGCTTATCCGCGATCCCCGGCGAAATCGACCTGGTGGCGACCAATCCGCCGATCCGGGCGGGGAAAAAGGTCGTGTACGGCCTCATGGCTGAAGCGGCGCAGCGCCTCAAGGCGGGTGGCGCGCTCTGGACGGTCATCAGGACCAGCCAGGGCGCAAAAAGCCTCGAGGCCGAGCTTGGCAGGGTCTTCCGCGAAGTGATGGAAGTCGAGAAGGGAGGCGGTTTCAGGGTCTACCGCGCTGTACGTTAGAGGGATGAAGCCCGGCGCGAAACACGCGCATCGGTTTTGGCCGCTGGTCGCGCTCAATTCGTGCCCGAAGGAACCAGTTGCGCCACGATCACCGTCACGTCGTCCTTCACTTCGGACCCCATATTTGTCCGGGCGATCTTGAGCAGGAAATCGACCATCGGCTCGGGACCGGCGACCTCCACCCGTGATAACGCCCGTTCAACCCAGTCCTCGGTCTCCTCGGGGCCAAGGGCGCCGGCAAAGACGCCATCGGAGACGAAAACAAGGTAGTCGCCGGCCATCAACATGAGCCGCTGCCGGTCGATCTCGATTTTTTGCAGGATTCCCGCCGGCGGCGTGGTGGCGCGGATCGGGATGACCATACGGCCGCGTTTGACATAACTTGGCGCCGCCCCGACCTTGATCAGTTCGGTCTGGCCCCGGAAGAGATCGACGAGCGCGACGTCGACCGTGGCGAAGCGTTCCTCCGGGGTTCTCAGCATGAGCACCGAGTTGATTAGATTTAGGGCGAATTCTTCCTTCAATCCGGAGGATAGAAGCTGGGCCAGGAGATCGACCGTGGCCCGGCTTTCCTGCGCCGCCTTGCGGCCGGTGCCCATTCCGTCGCTCAGGATGAGGGCGACGCGGCCGTCCTTGGTGTGCATCACGGTATGGTTGTCTCCGCAGCACCCGTCCTCCTTCGCGATTCTGCCCACCGCGTGTTTGACGCTGAACCTGCCCGTCGGGATGAGCGCGAAAGAGCAATCCTGGCAGGAGCCGCTCGGGCACTGCTTGTCCCAGACGGTAAAGGCGTGGCCGAGAATCCGGCTTACCATCGGCGCGATTAGATACTGGCATTCGAAGTAATTGAGACAGCCGAGCTTCTTGATCTTCACTTCCAGCATGTCTTGGCCGTATTCGAGGACGCTCAAGGATTCCACGGCCAACCCCAGGCGGTTGAAAGAAGCCTTTAGGCGATCCTCCACTTCCACGCGAAACTCCACATCCAGCCGCATCTCCTTGGCCAGGCCGGTCATGATCCCCGCCACGCCCTCAAGCTGGTCGGCCACAAATTCCCGATGGTCGTTGGCTTGTTGGCGTAGTTGGCTCTCGGCTTGGACCCGGCACAGCACCGCATCGACGGTCTCGAGGATCTTGCGTTGTTGAAAGCAGGCCGTGGCCAGCCGGCCGCGCAAATGCGCCTGCCGGGCGGTCCCGTTCATCTCGGCCAGGGCAATCAAGTCAAACAACTCACGGTAGCTGGCATAGAAATTCTGGCGCCAGCATGCGTCAAACCCCGCGCATTGCTGGCAGCTTTTCTGGACTACCTGGTCGAGCAGGTTATAGAGGTCCGGGCGATCCGTGTTTTCACGGTCGTTGGCCACAAAGGCCTTGGATAACTGAGCAAAAACCCCGGCCAATTGCGTTACGCGCTCGGACAGGAGATCGCGCAAGCGCGCCTGTTCCGCGCGTTTGGCCGCGCCCCAGGAGTTACCGGTCGGCATGACAAGGCCTAGATGCCGTAGCGGCTGGTCCGGAAGGGCAAGAAACGCCCCAAAGCCGAGGAGTGCTTGTCCGGCCATCGGCCAGGCGAACGCGGCCCGGGCGGCATGCCATAGGTATGGGACGCCGAAACCGGCGCCGAAACCCACCGCCATGCCCAGGCGTCCGGAATGACGGAAGAGACCGGTGAGGAAGCCGCTCAGAGCCAATTCTCCCGCCGCCGGCCACGGCGCATGACCCAGACCCGGCGCCAGGCCCAGCAGGATCCCCATGCCCGCGCCGAGTCCGGGACCGCCGAGATAGCCAAGCAAAGCCACCATAAAAGCGGAAGAGACAGCCGCCAAATTGAAACCGAACAGGGTGATGCGGCTGAGACCCAGTATGGCCAGGGCGATTGGTATCAGAGAAAGAAAGAGCCGTTCCTCGCTGCCCCCCGAAGCCAATGGCCCGTGTCGCAGGACGGGCAGTGCATGAAGGAACATGAGACCGAGGGCCGCGGTCAGGCCGCCATCCAAGAGGATCAGCGTCCAATACGGCCCAAGCGTGTCCATCCAGATGGCAAGCAGGGCATGTCCCAGCATGCTCAGGGCCACGACCGGCATGATAAGCCAGGTGGTCTTGGTGATCGGTGTCCGGCGCCGGCTGAGGAGAGCGGCCAGGATATAGGCCGGGGCGTTGCCAAGGGCGGTAAGCGGGGCGGTAACGCTGAAGAGACCGAGGAGAGAAGCGGAGGTGTACCAAAAGATATGGTCCACGCCTGAAAGGGCAAGGGTCAGAATGAATGCCAATCCCGCCGGGGTAAGGCCGCCCGGCAGGATTGCCCGGGGCAGAAGCAGGGCGAGCGTTGCGAGCGCCAGCGGTTCCCGCCACCCTGCCCGTGATTCCGGCCCTGAAGAAGGTCTCTCACGGCGCTTATTCTTACGGTCCGACGGTTTGGCTCGAGGAGGATCCTTATCTGCCCAAGAAGCCTGGTGTTTGACCAAAGCTGTCTCGCCCAAGGGATCCGCACCTCCTGGTAGATCTCCCCGCGGGTCGGATATGTGGATTGCCACTATATACTACACCCCGAGTATAGCATGGGGACGGCGGTTGGGATGTCGATCCTTGTCACCATGCCGAAGTCAGTTTCCGGGTCATTCTTGGCCCGGCAAAGAAAAATCGGTAAAGGCCGGGGCCGCCGGCGGTCACCTCCGCAACCCGGCCAAGGTAAGATGTGTTTGGTTTCAACCCCCGGAGAGCAGGGAATCCGGCAAGCATGGCCGGGAACAGGCAATTAGCTCCGCGGCCAAGGCGCCGAGGAACGGATCTTGCCTGGCGCCGGCATCGCCCGGCCGTCATGGCAGTTCTTTTGTGACACGGATCTGTTTTCACCATCACCGTCGTTGTTCATTTCCGACTGATACCCGCGCGGACAGGCCGGTGGTCGTTAGAGGGCGATCGCGAAGTTACGGCGTCACCGGGGGCATATCGCCGAAGCCGGGCCTTTTACGGCGCGAGGGGGCCGGATTAGCCTCAGGAGGATGATCAGACAGACGAGGCCAAAAGCCGGGTAAGCCGTCCGGACCAGACGGGCAAAGCCCAGACTGCTGAGGGTGATGCCAAGAGCCATGGTCACCAGGGCGTACAAGGTCCGGGAACCGCCCAAAAGTTGGCGGAGACGCGCCGAGGCCCCGTAAACGTCCGCGATGAGGGTGGTGAACATCTCGGCCCAGAGGACGAAAGAATAAGCAAAGCCGAGCGGACGGCCTAACGCGGACGCCACTAGCGCCATGGGGACCTCGGTCTCGGCCAGAGTCCCCGGGCGAGCGAGCAATGCCGTCAAGACCAGACCGCCGATCAGAACGAGGCCCGCCGCTCCCCAGCGGCTGCCCGCGCGAAGCAGCCGGCAATCGGGGTGGGATGCGCCCAGAGCGGCCAAGACCGGGAGGGAGAGGACCGTATTGTAGGAGGCGTACAAAAGTGCCGACGGAAGCCAGGCCGCATGGTGAACGGCGCGGAAACACCGGGATTCTCCGCCCAGCGCGCCTAGGGCCACCAGGGCCGCAATGCATATGAGACAGGGAACCACGATCTTGTTCACGGTCACGATGCCGGGCATGTCGCACGCGATTACCGCGAGCCCTAGCAGAGCCATGGCGATGATGCCCGCCCACGGAGGACAGCCTAGCGTGTCGGCAAGCGCGCCTGTTCCGGCCAGCATTACCCCGCTCAGCACGCAGAGAAAGACCAGGAGTATTATATCGAGGTATGGCGCGAAAGGGCCGCATAAATGCTGCAGGGATTGGTAATAGGTGCTCTCCGGGCCGTTACGCGCGCCGTGGATCAACGCCCTTTCGCCGGCCAGGGCGAAAAGCACGCCGGCAAGCAGGAGTCCCAGGTACCCGTAGAGGCCGTGACGGGCGAAAAAAACCCAGATCTCCTGGCCCGAGGCGAAACCCGCCCCGATGACGGTGCCGATATAGGTGGTGGCTATGCCAAAACCCCGCTTATCCTTGACGTTCAGGTCCTGTCTCCTCCCCGCAGCTTATGCCACCATCGCCTGCGTCCTACCCCGGTCAGGGGCAGCAGATCGACCCCTTCGACTTCCTCGCCGCCAAAGAGCACCGCCAGCCGGCCCAGGATCCGGCCCGGACGAACCGGGGAGGGCAGCGGCTCCTTGGGTACGGTGGAGACAAGCTTCACAAGGTTTTCCTGTCCGATCCGGCAGACAACGGCCAGCCGGCGCCGCGGCACCAGTGCCACGGACGGCGCGGTCCCATGCAGGACGCGGATCTTGGCCACCGGTCTTCCCTCCTCGGCCAGGACCAAAAGGCGAAACGCATTGAAGCCGTATTCGAGCAGAGACGCCGCGTCACCCCACCGGTCGCCGCTGCGCAGCACGACGGCGATCAACTGCCGTCCGTCGCGAGTCGCGGACGCGACCAGGCAGTGCCCTGCTTCGCTGGTCGTGCCGGTCTTGACTCCATCCGCGCCGGCGAACGACCATAATAAGCGGTTCGTGTTACTGATAGCCGCCTTGCGTTCACCTTCCACCCAATCCAGTTCTTCCTCCCGCGTCCTGACCAGCCGGGCGAAAGCCGGCTTCTGCAGGGCATATCTGGTCATGAGCGCCAGGTCGAAAGCGGTCGTGAAATGGCCGACCGCGGGCAGTCCGTGCGGGTTGCGGAAGCTCGTATTGAGGGCGCCGAATTCTCTGGCTTTACGATTCATGAGATCGACGAAGGCCCTTTCACTGCCGGCGACGTGCTCGGCAATGGCCACGCTGGCGTCGTTCCCGGAACAGAGCATGAGGCCCTGCAGGAGTTCGCTCAACGGGAGGCGGTCTTGCGGGCGCAGACCGACGGAAGATCCGGGTGTCCAACTGGCGTACCGCCCGACGGTGACAAGCGAGCGGAGGTTGCCTTTTTCCAGGGCGACCACGGCCGTCATGATCTTGGTCGTGCTGGCCGGCGCGCGGCGTACGTGCTCATTGTGCGCGTAGAGGATGGTGCCGGTCGTCGCTTCGAGCAGGATGGCCGAGGCCGCATGGATGCGCGGCCCGGAGGTACAGTCGGGCACATATACGAGGGGAGGAAAACCGGGGCGGATCAGGAACCCGCCGCCGCTTTCGGAAAGACGGCTTTGGTAGAGGCGGGCGCCCGCAAGACCCAGGCAGAGCCCCACGATCAGAAGGAAGGGCAGCCGCTTGATCGAGAACAGCTTCAAATCGCATCCCCCCGGCGATGTGTCTATATGCGGCCGGAGAAGGATTTAGGCCTGAGAGAATCCGTCTTTATCGCACCCGCACTCGCAATCGTACTCGTACTCGTACTCAGCGAAGCGGTACTCGTACGCGTAATCGAAGCCTCCAAATATCAGACGGTTCTCCGAAACGATGCTTGTGGGTACTTAACTTATTCCTCGATAAGCTCAGAACGCTAAGCGGAGTCGAAGCGTCGAAACACGAGTACTAGTACGAGGGGGCTCATGGCAGAACTTGGGGGAGATGAAGAAGGAGATGTACAAAACTCGTCGAAGATCTGTACCTATTCCGTAAAAATAGGTGTCAAGGTGAGACTGGAGATTCGCGGGGTTCAGGAACTCAGCTTTCGCGAGCGGCAAGCGGTCGTCTTGAAGGAGTCCGGGCGTTCCAACGCTGACATCGCGCGCTTGCTGGGGATTAGTGAGGCCACCGTGGCCACCTTGATCCACCGCGCGCGCCAGAAGAACTACGAGGTAGTAATCGTCCTGCCGGGGACGGCTCTGGGACTGCCGAACGAGCCAGGAGAGGAGTCGGAGAATGGGGACGATGGTAAGGATGAGGAACCCCGCCCCCGCGGCTAGACCGGCCTCGCGAGCCGTTAGCAAACGGCGCCGCAGGCGCTGGCGTTTTCAGCCCCATAGGCTGGCCCGGCTCATCCTCGCCGCGGTTGTGGCGCTCAACCTGTACGTGCTGGCGGATAATCTCGTCCGTTTGCTGAAGCGGCATCGCGAAGAGAGAGCGCTCTCACACAGCGTCATCCAGGACGGAAAGCGTTACGAGGCCCTGAAGAAACAGCGGGACTATATGCGGACGACGGAGTTCCTCCGGGATTCGGCGCACAGTCTGGGTTATATCGAGCCCGGAGAGACGGCGGATACCTTGGCCGAGGAGATATCCCCAAGCGCGGAGGCCGCGGTGCAGAAAAAGCGCGCGCGCCCCAGCCCCCCTTATTAGGGTCCGGATGGCCGGCGGATCTTGACACGTTCTTTACCTTGCTGTATAATGAATCAGTCAGCACCGTCTTATGTTGCGTGAGGAGGAATGGGCGGAGTCATGGGGTTGGAGGTTGGCCAAGTTGTCGAGGGCAAGGTGACCGGCATCACACATTTTGGCGCCTTCGTTGAGCTCTCGAGCGGGCAGACCGGACTCGTACACATTTCGGAAGTGGCCGACGAGTACGTACGGGATGTCAATGATTATCTAAAGCAGAACGACATTGTCAAGGTCAAGATCCTTAATATGGATAATGGTCGGGTCGGGCTCTCGATTCGTCAAGCCCAAGCCGGCGCCAGCGCTGTTCGTAATCAAGCCGGGCGGCGGCAGACGAGGCAGACGTTCGAGGACAAGTTGGCTCGTTTCATGAAGGATAGTGATGAACGCCAATCCGATATAAGGAAGAGCACAGATGCCAAGCGCGGCGGGCGCGGCGGCGGACGTGCCTCCAGCTTTTAGACCGGGAGGTTTTTGACCGTGGCGGTCTCGGCCAGCCGGGACCGTGTATAATGGAGCAAAAAGCGAGCACCGTAAGGTGCTCTTTTTTATCGCGCGCGTTGCGGCGCGCCGGCAATTAACAGCCGGCAATTAACCGCTTGCCTTTTGGCAAGTATAAGAGTAGAATACATCTATAAGGTCAAGAAAGGTCAAAGACGATGTACAACCTAGCGGACGCCATCGAACGATATCTCCGTCAGATGCTGGCGGAGCGGGAGATACTTGAAATCAAGCGCCGCGAGCTGGCAACGCTTTTCCGCTGCGTTCCTTCGCAGATCAATTACGTGTTGGGAACGCGGTTCACCTTGGCAAGGGGGTACATCGTCGACAGCCGGCGCGGAGGCGGGGGATATATCCGGATCACCCGACTGCCCGAAGGGGATCTTACCGCCGCCTTGGGCGAGCGGCTGGATCCGGAGGAAGTACCGAAACTTTTGGCAAGAATGGTCGAGGAGGGAGTCATTTCCCAGACCGAAGCCGTATTATTGGAGCGGGCGCTCTGCGAAGCGCTCGGGGAAGCCAGCCTGGATCCCGGCGTGATCCGCGCGCATGTGCTGCGGACGATCTTGACCTTGCTGGCGCGGCGGGCAAGATAGTCGTGTCTCCGCGGCGAATTCGGCGGATGATTGTCTCGCTTCCCGCGAGGTGCGGCTACTTAAAAAGGGGTGAATGAGGTGCTGTGCGAACACTGTCGAGAACGGCAAGCCAACGTGCATATTATCCAGGTGGTCGACGACAAGCGCGTGGAATTGAACCTTTGCGAGACCTGCTATCAAAAGGAAGCAGGGAAATTTAACCTGCTAGCCCAGCCGGACTTCAACTTCGGCAACATCCTGGCTGGGTTTCTCCAGCCGGACCGGCAGGAGGAAAGAGCGGCGGGCCGAGGCGACGGCTGCCGGAACTGCAATCTGACGTATTCTGACTTTGGCAAAACGGGCCAACTGGGATGCAGTGAATGCTATGAACATTTTGCCGGCAACCTTGAACCCGTTCTCCGGCGCATACACGGCAATACCACGCATCTGGGCAAGGTGCCCCGTCGCACGGGGGGTTTGGTGCGCGTGCGCAAGGAGATCAATACGTTAAAGATGCGGTTGCAGGACGCGATTGCCAGGGAAGCCTATGAGGAGGCGGCCCGCATACGGGATGAGATCCATAAGCACGAAGCGCAACTGGGTTAGGAGGCATATGCGTGATTACTGGATTCCACATCGGGGCACAAGATATTGAAAGCCTCATCCGGATCGTGCGCTCTATCTTATGTCCCGATCCTAGCGAACGGGCACATCGGGAATGGCTGGTCAGGAGGTGGGCCTATGTCGCGGCGTGAAAACATCGATCCACTTCTGAGTCATTGGGCCAAGGAGATTGGCGAGCAAGGCGACGTGGTGATCAGTAGCAGGGTCCGCTTGGCGCGCAATCTGCGCACGATGCCGTTTCCCCATCGGGCAAGCGGGGCTCAGCTGGACGCCATCCTTGATCAGGCCGTCAAGGCGGCGGCCGGTTATCCGCTTACCCTGATTAACCTGGAAGGGCAGAATCAGATCGACCGGTTGGCCCTGGTGGAAAAACACCTCATCAGCCCCCAGCATGCCGACCATCCGCAGCACCGTGCCGTACTGCTTCGGCAGGACGAAGCCGTAAGCGTCATGATCAACGAGGAAGATCATCTGCGCATCCAGACGATCCTGCCCGGCCTGCAGCTGGCCGCGGCGTGGCGATTGGCGGACGAGGTGGACGACATCTTCGAAGCCACCCTGCAATACGCTTTCGATGAGCATAAAGGCTATCTGACCGCCTGTCCGACGAACGTCGGCACCGGGATGCGAGCGTCGGTCATGCTGCATCTGCCGGCCTTGATCATGATCGATCAGGCGCGCAAGGTCCTATCCGTCCTTACGCATCTGGGGTTCAGCGTGCGTGGTCTCTACGGGGAAGGTTCTGAATCGCACGGCGGGATATTCCAGGTCTCGAATCAGGTCACCTTGGGACAGAGCGAGGAGGAAACGGTCAACAAGCTCATGAGCGCCTGCCGCCAGGTGATCGATCATGAGCGGGCGGCACGCCAGGCTTTGCTGGGCGAGCCGCGGGTCCAGCTCGAGGATCGCCTCTGGCGGTCGTTCGGCGTCCTTGCGAACTGCCGCCTGCTCAGCTCGGAGGAAGCACTGAGGCTGCTGTCGGACGTCAGGCTCGGCATCGATCTCGGCATTATCCCGAATATCCCGGCGCAAGTGGCCAAGGAACTCATCCTCTTGACCCGTGTCGGCCTCTTGCAGAAGGTGGTCGGCAAGGAATTGGATCCAGGCGAACGTGATTACTACCGCGCGGCCATGGTACGGAGCAGGCTGCACGCGGAACCGGCGAACTGACCGGCGAAAGGTGGGACACGGAGATGTACGAACGTTTTACCGAACGCGCCCGCAAGGTTTTGTATCTCTCGCAGCAAGAAGCGAAGCGGCTGGGCCACAACTACGTCGGCACCGAGCATCTCTTGCTGGGCTTGGTGGCGGAAGGGGAGGGCGTGGCCGCCGAAGCGCTGAAGACTATCGGCATCAGCCTTCAGAAAGTCCGGACGGAACTGGAGAAGATCATTGGTTCGGGAGACACGCCGTACCTGGGCGAAGTATCGTTGACGCCCCGGGCAAAACGCGTTCTCGAGCTGGCGCTGGACGAGGGACGCCAATTGGGCCACAACTACGTCGGCACGGAGCACATCATCCTGGGATTGATCCGCGAGTCGGAGGGTGTCGCCGCCCAGGTGCTAAAGAACATGGGCGCCGATCTCGAAAAAGTGCGCAAACAGGTTCTTTCCCAACTCGGCGGCCCGGCTCAGTCGCCGGTCGGCGGCGGCGGCGGCCCGCAGGCGACACAGACGCTCAATCAGTTTGGGCAGGATCTGACGGAGCAGGCGCGCATCGGTAAGTTGGATCCGGTCATCGGCAGGGAGAACGAGATTGAGCGCGTAATCCAGGTACTCTCCCGGCGCACCAAGAACAATCCGGTGCTGATTGGCGAACCCGGCGTGGGTAAGACGGCCATCGCGGCCGGGCTGGCGCAAAAGATCGTGCGGGGCGACGTCCCCGAAGTCCTCAAGGGCAAGCGGGTGGTGACCCTGGATATGGGGGGCCTCATCGCGGGCACCAAGTACCGGGGCGAATTCGAGGAGCGACTGAAGAAGGTGATGGATGAGATCCGCAGCGCCGGGGACGTCATCCTCTTCGTCGACGAGATGCACACGCTGATCGGCGCGGGCGCGGCCGAGGGGGCCATCGACGCGGCCAACATCCTCAAACCCGCCCTGGCGCGGGGCGAGATGCAGTGCATCGGCGCCACCACCCTGGATGAATACCGCAAGCACGTGGAGAAGGACGCGGCGCTGGAGCGACGTTTCCAGCCGATCATGGTCGGCGAGCCCTCCAAGGAGGAAAGCGTCGAGATCCTGCGGGGCCTGCGCGACCGGTACGAGGCTCACCATCGCGTCAAGATTACCGACGAAGCCATCAAGGCCGCGGTCGAGCTTTCCGACCGTTATATCACCGACCGGTTTCTTCCGGACAAGGCCATCGATCTAATTGATGAAGCCTCCTCAAAGGCCAGGCTCAAGGCCACCATCGACCCGCCCGACCTGAAAGAACTCGAGGAAAAGATCAAGTCGGTGCAGAAAGAGAAGGAAGCGGCCATCCAGAACGAGGAATTCGAAAAGGCGGCCCGGCTGAGGGACGACGAGCAGAGACTCCAAACCGAGCTGGATGGGCAACGCCGTGACTGGCACAGCAAGCGCGGCATGGAGGAGCCGAGGGTGACCGAGGAAGAGATCGCCCAGATTGTGTCGAGCTGGACGCACATTCCCGTCACCAAACTCCGCGAGGAAGAGACCCAGCGTCTCCTGAAGATGGAAGAAATCCTGCACAAACGGGTTATCGGCCAGGATGAGGCGATCGGTGTCGTGGCGCAGGCGGTCAGGCGGGCACGGGCCGGACTCAAGGACCCGAAGCGGCCGATCGGATCGTTTATCTTCCTGGGCCCGACCGGGGTCGGCAAAACCGAACTGGCACGGGCTTTGGCCGAGGCGCTCTTTGGCGACGAGAACGCCATGATCCGCCTGGATATGTCGGAGTATATGGAACGGCACACGGTCTCCCGCCTGGTCGGCGCGCCGCCTGGTTATGTGGGTTACGACGAAGGCGGTCAGCTGACCGAGAAGGTCCGGCGCAAGCCATACTCGGTGGTGCTCCTGGACGAGGTGGAGAAAGCCCATCCGGAGGTCTTCAACGTTCTCCTGCAGGTCCTGGAGGACGGCCGGCTCACCGACGGTCACGGCCGCACGGTGGACTTTCGCAATACGGTCCTGATCATGACCAGCAACGTGGGGGCAAACTTGATCGAACGGGCCGGTACCATCGGCTTTCGCGCGGCCAGCGAGGACCGGAGCCAGGACGAGTATCAACAGATGAAGGACCGCGTTATGGAGGAACTCAAACGCACCTTCAGGCCGGAATTCCTCAACCGCGTGGATGAGGTCATCGTTTTCCGCGCCCTGAGCCGCGAACAGATTACGGCCATCGTGGACCTCATGCTCAAGCACGTCGAGCGACAACTCTCGGACAAGGGCATGCGTCTTGAGGTGACACAGGCCGCCAAGGACCTGTTGGCCAAGGAGGGATTCGATCCCACTTTCGGGGCGAGACCCTTGCGCCGGGCTATTCAGCGCATGATCGAGAACCCGCTCTCCGAAGAGATCCTGGCCGGACGGGTCAGCCTGGATGACGAGGTGGTGGCGGAGGCCGAGGGTGAACGGCTGGTCTTTAGGACCAAGAAGGCCACCAGCAGGTAAAGCGAGCGGCGGGGAACCGGAAAAAGGGGGCGGGTGGAATCCGCCCCCGTATCTATAGCCAGCCCTCCCGCTCCCAAGCACGGGGCGGCCGCGGTCCGGACGGTTCGGATGTGACCGCGCGCCCGGGTAAGCGGGGCTTTTCCTGGCCCAAGTCCTTGCATATGACCTTGATCGCGTTCGCCTTGGCAAAACGCAGGATATCAGCGGCCAGGAAGGTGAAGTGGGGGACCTCCCGCCCGATGGTCTGGATCCGGCCTCCGGCGGGATAGAGAAAGAGCCGCAGCGGCAAGTCGTCTCCCTCGACGAACAGGAACCTCACCCCTTCCAAGGAAGCCTGGCCGAACACCATGATCTCACCGGCCGATTCTATACGCACAGCCTCCCGATCCACCGCCCAAAGAGCGCCGCGCCGCGAAAGGTAGGCCGGTGCCAGCGAGGCCGAGATGCGATCCCCCAGGAGGTCGCGTAGATCGTTGCGCAAGCGGTCGGGTTCCGCCAGGAATCCCCGGCTCCACGCCGAAAATTCCCCCGTCGTCTTCTTGGCCAGAACGGAGATGGTGCCGCCCACTTTCAACAGGCGAACCGCTTCGGCATCCTTCCAGAAAACGGATTGCCAGGGCACGCCGAAGATGAGCACGGCCAGACGTTCACCGTCCAAGACCAGCGAGGTGCCCGCCCGCCCGATCAAGCCCAGGGTGATCGTGAGCCCGGGCCAGAGCCACCAGAGGGCGAGCAGGAAACGGCCCGGCGCGATCCTGCCGCCGATGGCGGCGAGCAACCAGAGGACGAAGAGTTCACCCAGGATGAGATAGCCCAGCGAGCGCAGGTACGGGAGCCAGAGAAGCCGGTAAACTTTAGCGGGATTTTCCTCCATAATAAAGCGATACCTCCTGGCTGGAGCGATTGATTATCCACCGAAGACCATTCAAAGGTAGTTGGAGATTTTCCTGCCTTGGGAGTCGGGAGCACCGTCGGCGATCGCGTCTTTTGCACGCTTCTTTG
Source organism: Bacteroidota bacterium (assembly GCA_050260415.1). Classification (GTDB taxonomy): domain Bacteria; phylum Bacillota; class UBA4882; order JAAYXC01; family JAAYXC01; genus JBLNCE01. The sequence continues at coordinate 22,615 of JBLNCE010000092.1, forward strand.
GGAAACAGTGTGGACATGCAAGACTGAAAAAACGCCACCGACGGAGTGGCCGCCCTCGCGAAAAGAGGGGGTTAACGCCAGAGCGCCCAGGTGAGCGCGGGACTTTTGTCGCAGCGCTTTTTGCGCGCCGGCAGGAGAACCGGAGCCTGGGTAGAATATGCGCCCATCAGCAACCTCTGGGAGGAGTTACTGTGATCTATAAGACATTCGGTAAGACCGGCATCAAGGTATCGGCCATCGGTTTCGGGGGCATGCGTTTCGGAGAATCCAGGGAGGAGTCGATCGCGGCCTTGCTCAAGGCGCGCGAGCTTGGGATCAATTACTTCGATACCGCGCCCGGTTATTGCGGCGACCGGAGCGAGGATCTCTTCGGCGAGGCGTTCCGCGCCATGCCGAAGCCGTTTTACGTTTCGACCAAGAGCATGAAACGCGCCGGCGGGGAGCTCCGGGAGCAACTGGAGCGTTCCCTGCGCCGGCTCGGGGTGCCCAAGATCGACTTCTTTCATATCTGGTGCGTGCTCTCGCTGGATGACTACCGGAGCCGGCTCGGCCCGGGCGGGGCGTACGAGGCGGCCCTGCGCGCCAAGGAAGAGGGATTGATCGGGCACATCTGTCTTTCGACGCACGCCAGTGGCGAGGAGATCGCCGTCATCGCCGGAGAAGGGCTCTTTGCGGGCGTTACCCTCGGGTACAATGCCGCCAACTTCCCGTTCCGCCGTGCCGGACTTCGGGCCGCCCATGCGGCCGGCATGGGGATCGTGACCATGAATCCGCTTGGCGGCGGACTCATTCCTCAGAACGGGGATTATTTCGCTTTTCTGCGGCAGGGAGAGGAGACGGTGGCTCAGGCCGCCTTGCGTTTCAACGCCGCGCACCCCGAAGTATCGGTAGCCCTCCCGGGCATGGGCACGGTGGCGGAAGTGGTGGAGAACGCCAAGGCCCTCGAGAACCTGCGCGCGCTGACGGCGGAGGAAATCGACCGCCTGGAGGAGCGGGTCAGCCAGAGACTGGATGCGCTCTGTACGGGTTGCGGCTACTGTTCCGGCTGTCCGGAGGGTATCGAGATCCCGAAGTACATGGACGCCTATAACATGATCGTGCTCAAAAACGACGAAAAGGCCGTCGCCGACCGGCTCCGCTGGCACTGGGGGCTCAAAGCGGACGGCGCCGCCCGCTGCGCGGCTTGCGGCCTGTGCGAACAAAAATGCACGCAGCACCTGCCCATCGTGGAGCGGTTGCGCTTCGTGGCGCGAAATCAGGGCTAACCAACACTGCCCTGCTTCCCCCTCTCCCGCACTCGCGGGAGAGGCTTCGGCCGTGAGCTCAGCCGAACGGGGGACCGAGCGCATATGCGCTAACTTTAGTCTTCTTACTACGCCTAACTGGTCTTTTCGCGCCAAGTTAGCACTTATGGGGGACCAAGGGGGAGAGGGCCTGCATCGATTCCGCTATAATGAGGTTTTTGCACCTCCCTCAACGATCGAAATCATGCTCAAAAAGACTCGCGGGATGCGGCGGCCGGATCGGAAGGAGCATCTTGCCCGACCGCGAATCTTTGAAAGAGCGATCGTGAGCGATGCAATGGAGGGGAGTACAGCATGCCAGTTACCGTCGAGAAGGTTGCCTATGCCGGTTGGCCCAATTGCTACCGGGTGACGAACGGGAAGATCGAGTTCATCATGACGTCCGACGTGGGACCCCGCGTGATCCGTTTCGGTTTTGTGGGCGGGCCGAACGAGTTCGCCGAGTTTCCGGAGGATCTGGGGCGGACGGGCGGCGAGACATGGCGGATCTATGGCGGACACCGGCTCTGGCATAGCCCCGAGAGCAGGGCAAGAACATATTTCCCAGACAACGGCCCCGTCTCGGTCGATACTCTCCCCGACGGCCTGGAAGTCAGCCAACCCATGGAAACCAAGACCGGCATCGTGAAATGTATGCGCCTGACGATGGATCCGGAGGCTCCGCGGGTCACCGCGCAGCATCAATTGAAAAACGGAGGCGTCTGGCCGGTGGAAATGGCGGCCTGGTGCCTCTCGGTCATGGCGCCCGGCGGCGTCGGTCTGGCCCCCCAGCCCAGAGAGGGCGACGAGGAGGGGCTCCTGCCCAATCGCACGCTGATTCTCTGGCCATACACCGAGATGTGCGATCCGCGTTACGTTTGGGGCAGCGGGCTGGTCCGGCTAAGTCAGGACTCTGGCCGCGGACCGACCAAGTTCGGCCTCTCCGTAACGGACGGTTGGGCCGCGTATGTCAACCGCGGCCACCTCTTCCTCAAGGAATTCGCCTGGGATGAGGACTTGCCTTATCCGGACGGCGGCGCTTCGGTGGAGATCTACACCAACGAACGGATGCTTGAACTCGAGACGCTTTCGCCCCTGGTCCTGTTGGAACCGGGAGAAGCGCTTACTCATACCGAGGTCTGGTCGCTTTTTGACGGATTCGCCCTGCCCGAAGGGGACGACGAGGCGATTGCCCGCATCAAGGCCAGGATGGCCTAGGCGATTGTATCCCAGATCTGGGAGCAATGTCTCAACGATCGCAAGAACCATGAAAAGAGGTGTGGCGACCGGTGAACGCCGGACAAAGACAAGTCATCGACGCGCACGTGCATTTGGCGGAGGATCGCCTCGCAGACGCCGTCAGGATCATGGATCGTAACGGTATCGAGGCCGCCGTCGATGCCACGCCGATTATGTTTGCGGCAATACAGTCCAGGCTAGCGGCCTTCGGGCGTTATCCGGCCAGGTTCCATGCCTGCTATGGCGTGGATCCCGCCGGCTTTGGCACGGCGGCCTGGACAAAGCGGGAATGCGACCACCTGGCCAAAGCGGCGGAGATGGGCGTGGTCGGGGTGAAGTTCAATAAGCGGTGGGGGTTGTCCATCACCGATGGGCAGGGAAGGCTCATTCCGATCGACCATGACGCCCTGGATCCGATCTACGATCGGATAGGCCGGTTGGGCCTGGCGGTGATCTTTCACGTGGGCGACCCAAAGGCGTTCTTCCGTAAACTCGATGCGAAGAACGAAAGGTACCAGGAGCTGAAGTATAATCCCGATTGGAGCTTCGCCGACCGGCGGAAATACCCCTATGACTGGTGGCGCCTGGTCCGGCAGATCGAGAAGGTGGTAAGAAGACACACAAAGACCAGGTTCATCGGCGCCCATTTCGGCTGCGCCGCGGAGGAGATCGGCTACGTCGCGGACGTAATGCGCGATAACCCCAACTACCACGTGGACTTGGCCGCCAGGATCGGGGAGTTGGGCCGCCACGAACCCGAGCAGGTGCGCGATGTCTTCCTGGAATTCCAGGACCGGATCCTATTCGGCACGGATCTCGGTGTCAGAAAGGACATCATGCTCGGCTCACCCCAGGATTTCGATCCGTCCGACCGCGACATCGACGCTTTTTACGAAGCGCATTGGCGCTATTTCGAGACGGAGGAACGCGGCATCCCCCATCCCACGCCCATTCAGGGAAACTGGACCGTGGATGCCATCGGGCTCGGACCGGAGGTTCTGGCCAAGATTTATCGCGATAACGCGAAGAGGCTGCTCACTGAAGCAGCGCCTCGATCCCGGCCCAGTCCGTCCGCGGCGGGTGGCAGGTGAAACCCGTGCAGACATAGAATGTCGTTTCTTCATTCAACGCGGGGCGATCCACCAGCAGGGGCGCGGCCGGATGGCCGGCCAGGGACTCGCCGGCGGCACGCGTGGCGGCGACGACGCGGTAAGGGACGAAGGTTTGGCGGAACCGCCGCAGCAGTTCGGCGCCACGCTCGTCCAGGCCCACAATCGCCGCCACCAGGGGTCCGGCGCGGCGCATCTCCAGGGCGGTCAATAGGGCGGCATAGCCGGATGGATAGTTGGCCATCTCCCGGGCGTAGCCGGTGAGGATTTGGTCCGCTTCCTTGGCGAACTCCTCATTGCCCGTGAGGCCGCGCAGCCTGATCAGGTTCTGGCAATGCACCGCCACGCCGCTCGGGATCGCCTGATCGAAGCCGGAGTACGGCGGGGCGACCAATCGCTCCCCACGGTTGCTGTTCAACGTGTACCGGCCGCCGTCCGCTCTGAACTCCGCCGTCACCGTCTCCTGCAGCCGGAGGGCCGTGACGAGCCAGCGGGGATCGAAATCGCTCTCGTAGAGATCGATTAGCCCGCCGATGAGGAAGGCATAATCGTCGAGGAAGGCCGGGATCTTTGCCCGGCCGTCCATGTATATGCGATAGAGATGCGACGGGCCGGCCTGCATGGCGCGGAGCGCGAAATCGGCGGCTTTTTGCGCCATCGCCAAGGCCGGGGGGTCGTCAAGGGCCTGGGAGGCATAGGCCAAGCCGGAGATCATCAACCCGTTCCAGCCGAGAATGATCTTCTCGTCGCGAAAGGGTTTGACCCTCTTTTCCCGGGACGCGACGAGCGTCTCCTTGGCCGCGGCCAAGTCCGTCCCGACCTCCCAGGGCGATCGATTGAGGCGGGAAGCCACGGCCGGGACCTCCATGGCCTTGGTGAGAATATTCGCCCCCTCGAAGTTGCCCGACTCGGTCAGGCCGTAAGCGAGGCGGGCCACCGCAAACTGCCCTTCCGTCAGGAGGTCCTTGACCTCGGCGAACCGCCAGACGAAGAACTTGCCTTCCACACCCTCGCTGTCCGCATCCTGTGTGGCGTAGAAACCGCCCGCGGGGGAGGTCATCTCCCGGCCGATATAGGCGATGATCCCCCGCGCGACCTCGGCGAAGTATTCGTCCTTGGTGATCTGCCACGCGGCGCTGTATGCCGTGAGCAGTTGGGCGTTGTCGTAGAGCATCTTCTCGAAATGCGGTACCAGCCACCGTTCGTCCGTGGCATAGCGGTGGAAACCCCCGCCGAGCTGATCGTGAATGCCGCCCATGGCCATCCGCCGCAGGGTAAGCAGCGCCAGGTCGACCGGTTCGGATTGTTTCCGCAGGCGGCCGTGCCTGAGCATGAGGAGCAGCGCCGAGACATTGGGGAACTTCGGCGCGTACCCGAACCCGCCGTGGATCCGGTCGACCCTCCTGACCAGGGATTGCACGGCCTCGGCGACGGCCTCTTCCACGGGCGCCTTGACCGCTTCCGCCTGGGTGCGGCCGCCTACCTCGCCGGCAACGGCCTGCGTAAGTTCCCGCGCCGCCCGGCGCAGATCGGCCGGCTGCTCGCGCCAGGTCTTGGCGAGCGACGCTAGGACTTGCTTGAAACTCGGCCTCCCGAAAGCGGGTTCCGGGGGGAAGTAGGTACCGCCCCAGATCGGTTCCCCCTCCGGCGTGAGAAAGACGGTCAGCGGCCAGCCGCCCTGGCCGGCGATGGCCTGGACGGCGGCTTGGTACAGTTGGTCGATGTCCGGGCGTTCCTCGCGGTCCACTTTGACGGAAACGAAGTTCTCGTTGAGCAAACGCGCCGTTTCGGCGTCCGCAAACGATTCCCGCTCCATGACGTGGCACCAATGGCAGGCCGAGTAGCCGCTGGAAAGCATGACGGGCACCCCGCGCCGCCGCGCCTCGGCAAAAGCTTCATCCCCCCACGGGTACCAATCGACGGGATTATGGGCGTGCTGCAAGAGATAAGGGCTGGTTTCGCGCATGAGGCGGTTGGGGGTTTTGTTTACGGCTTTCATCTGACACCTCTTGTCAGGAGTTTTCAGTACGCCTAGCGGCGACACGGGTTAATCCGCGGCTGTCCTCAAAGATCCTTTGCCAGAGGGCTCGTCTTTAAAAATACCCAGGCGGCAAAGGACCACCAGCCTACGAAGTTGAACAGGGCGACAAAAGGATAAAGCCACGGCTTGAAATCGAAAAGACCGGCGTTGCGAACCATATGCCTGAGAACATAGAAGATCCCCTGATTTTTGAACCACATCGCGTGGAGAAGGTTCTGCCATAGACTCACCACGGGCATATCACCGAGCCCCCCCGATGAGGAGGCCGTAGATAAAATACTCTTTATAAACCTTTCTGGGGATAAAGATCAGTGTCAAGACAAAGACGACGGTCATATATGCCGGATAAAACAAGGCTGATGCCATCTGAGGCTCCTTCCAACACTCACGTAAAATGCCGCTTTTTTCTTTTCCAGAAGCGCTGAGCATGATCCCTTGATTCACCTGGTGCGTTTAAGACTATTATTAACCGGCAGAAGCGAACTAATCGCCGAGATAGACAGGCCGTTCTTGTTTTGGCGCCTGGCCGGCCTCCTCGATCCGAGTCCGGCCTCGCCGTAAACCTTATTGTAACCGACAGGCGGAAAAAGGGATTTGCCCTAAGGGCATGGAAATTACC
>JBLNCE010000093.1:0-13588 GCA_050260415.1 Bacteroidota bacterium
GGCGCCTACTCGGTGCTCAGCAATCCCGACACCGAAGGCGAAGGCGTTAGCTCCGGGTTTGGCACCAGCCTGGGCCTGACCGTGGGATATTCATTCTAAGGATCGGGTCACGGATAGACCAGGGGGGGCATGCGGGATGCCCCCCCTTTTTTATCTATCGCCTGGGAATGAATTGTGCGGGCGCGAATCGGCGTGAATGATGGTGATTTGGGCCGACGCCGGGCTAAAGTCCGGCGCTAGTCTCACAAAAGTACCCTGAAGGGCACTGGGAACGGTGCGGATGCGGCTGATTGGGACGCGTTCCCATCCATGGATGGGTTTTGGATGATTAGCTCCTGCCCACGATGGGCAAAAGGCGAGCGACGTACATGGAGGTGCCAAAGCCGCCGCGGTGTTTACCCCGGCGCGGGCGTGAATCGGCGTGAATGATGGTGATTTGGGCCGACGCCGGGCTAAAGTCCGGCGCTAATCTCACAAAAGTACCCTGAAGGGCACTGGGAACGGTGCGGATGCGGCTGATTGGGACGCGTTCCCATCCATGGATGGGTCTGGTGAGATTAGCTCCTGCCCACGATGGGCAAAAGGCGAGCGACGCACATGGAGGTGCCAAAGCCGCCGCGGTGTTCGCCCCGGCGCGGGCGGGGAATGGCGATGGCGGGTCTCTCAACAATGATGTTTTGGGCCCATCAGACCGACCAGAACCACCTTTGCCGGGTGCGCTCCAGACTTCCATGCGACATGTGCCCAGGCGGGCAAGGTGGACCTCTTTAGGGTATTCGCCGGTAACGGACCATTCCACGGGTTTGCGGGGTTTCTCAGGCCTGGGAGACACCTTGGGCGGGTGATACCTGCGCGGGATCGTTGTCCGAACTGTTGTTCTCTGTCCAACATAGGTCATCCGCTTTTGGTAGGCTGGATTATGGGGCTATCTCGATCGTCCCGCGTCCCCGGACGACGACGGTGCCCGCAACTCAGAGTTTTGTACGGTCTTCCGGGCACGGCTAAAGGAGAACGGCCTGGCGAAGATCCGTTTCAAAGACCGGGAAGCTGCCGCAGTTTGCGTTATGGCACTGCCGGAACTGCGGAAGATGCTCGATGCGCACCCAGAGCGAGCGGCGGGTGGGCTGAGAGGGGCGCGGAGGTATTATTTTGGGTAAGCATGAACATCGCATCGTGGAGAGCGTCATGCAATTACCCCTGAGCTTCCCGGATGAGAAGCCTGACGGGCTGTGATTTTTCAAGATGGATTGGCCCCAAACCGTGGTGTGAAGAATTCCAGTGTTTTGGCAGCGGGAAAAAGCCGATAGATCTATGGAAGCAAGCGCCGGCGATGCGATTGCGGGAGGCTCGATCGCGCCCGAACTGGTGTTCTCTGTCAAGCTGTGGTCAGTTTGTGATGTTAGAATGGTTGTAACGGTTCAGGCCTAGTCAGAATTCAGAAGGGTTGACCATATCGCGCGTTCCGTGGTTTTATCCTGGCTCCTGACTTCTGAGTTCTTGCCTTATCGAGGTGGATTCCATGTTTCGCTGGGTGTTTGCGGTCGCGTTGGCGGGCGCCCTGCTTGGCTGGCTTAGTGAATGTCTGCTGGGCGTGGTGATCTAGGCGGCGGGGTTTGCGGTAATCGGATTTGCATGTTGGGTATATCTGCACTATACCTATGGGCCGGGGAATTATCTCGGGGCGGAAAGGTCTAATGGTGCCATGCTGGTCCGTAATGCTTTGAAGGTTACAGAAAACAGCATTTGGGGCTCCTCGCGGGTACGGGTGGCTGACGAACCCGAAGAGGGCGGCGTACAACAGGGTATGGGTAACTGACGGTAGGTCATATCGTGGAAGAAAGTGACACCAATCAGACCGGATAGCTCCCTGGAATGGGAAAGCGCAGGCGAAGAACCAATGCAGGTCCATTTGGCCAGGTTGGGCCAGTGTAGGATCGAAGTCTGGAGTACTCCAGGCATTGGCTGGGTTTGGGCTGTAGCCATAGACAGGGGGGATAACGGACAGTGCAAAACCCTGAACGAAGCCAAGAGGACGGCCGAGGAACATGCAAAAAGGCTCTGTGAGTTTCTGGCAGGCTTGGAAGGATAGAACGAGGAGAGCTAGGGACGGGAGATAGTGGGGGGCAGAGAGGCTTTGGTGAAGTGATCAGCCGGTGAATGACTATGTATGGAAGTGTTTTGCTGGAAGGATAAGGCATCCTAGCGTTGAATTCCATAGTTGTTCTCCGGTCGTTTATTGATGCTTGGCGGGTAGCGTTTTGCAGAGCGGCCGCCAGGATCGAACTCGGCTCCACAAGGATGTATGGAAGGAATGGGCATGGCGGCCGCGAGGCTCCCCTGGCAGGAGGTTCGGCTTTATCCATGATCCTGACACCTCACCACGCGAAATACTACGCCTACGACTTGACGCGCCGCGCCGCAAGTGGCATGGATCGGCTATCGATGGCACTTTTTGACGCGGCCGTAGACTTGAATCCCCATCAGATCGAAGCTGCGCTTTTCGCTCTTCAATCCCCGCTGTCCAAGGGGGTGATTCTTGCCGACGAAGTGGGCCTCGGTAAGACGATCGAGGCCGGGATCGTTCTCTGTCAGTATTGGGCAGAGCGCCGTCGTCGCTTGCTCGTGATCTGCCCCGCATCAATTCGCAAGCAATGGGCTCTTGAAATCCAGGAGAAGTTTAATTTGCCGGCTGTTGTCCTGGATGCTAAGGCGTACCGCGAAGCGCGGCGCGAGGCCCGCGACCCGTTGCATCCCGACGCTATCCTAATCATGTCATTGTACTACGCGAACGCCCTTCGTGAAGAGCTGAGATCGGTCAAGTGGGATCTTGTTGTTATCGATGAAGCCCATAAGCTACGCAACGCCTATCGGCCGAGCAACAAGGTCGGGCAAGGCATCCGTTGGGCTACAGAGGACTGCCGCAAAATCCTGCTCACTGCGACTCCATTGCAAAATTCTCTTCTCGAATTATACGGTCTCTCGACGCTCATCGACGAAAGGCTCTTTGGCGACGTCAACGCCTTTCGCGCCCAATACGCAAGCGCCGGCAGTGACCTTGCCGCGTTGCGCTCGCGCCTCGCGCCCTTCTGTAAGCGGACGCTTCGCAATCAGGTCACGGAGTATATTCGCTACACCGAGCGCCGACCGATCACGAGGCCGTTTCGCCCGACGGATGACGAGCACAAGTTGTACACCGAGATATCTGCCTTTCTGCAACGCGAAGATAGTTACGCCCTGCCGCGTCGGCAACGCCACCTGACAGCGCTCATCCTGCGCAAGCTGCTCGCGTCATCGTCCCCGGCCATCGCAGCGACCTTAGACATTATGCGCCAGCGCCTCGAGACACTCCGTGACGAACGTGTCGAGAGCGATCCGGAGTTCGCGGAGCATCTCGTGGAGAGCGAGGAAATTGAGGAAGATCTGCTCGAAGAGATCATCGCCGAAACCGATACCCCAGAAGGCGAGGTTATCACCCCAGATCCTATCGACCGTCGCAAGCTGCGCGAGGAAATCGAGGCGCTCCAGCGCCTGTCGGACGAGGCGCGCCGCATCGGCGTCGATACTAAATCACAGACCCTACTTAAAGCGCTGGAGATCGGCTTCGAGCAGATGGCTACAACGGGCGCGGCGCGCAAGGCGCTGGTTTTCACTGAATCACGGCGCACGCAGGACTATCTCAAGGGATTCTTGGAATCCCACGGCTACGCGGGCCAAGTAGTCCTCTTCAATGGCACCAACAGCGGCCCCGAGGCCACGGCCATCTATGAACAATGGGCTGAAAACAATCGCGACACCGGCCGCGCGTCCGGCTCACGAGCGGTTGACATACGCACAGCGCTGATCGAGCACTTTCGCGACCATGGTACGATCATGCTCGCCACCGAGGCCGCGGCTGAAGGCGTGAACCTCCAGTTCTGCTCGCTGGTGGTGAACTACGACCTGCCATGGAATCCCCAACGCATCGAGCAGCGCATCGGCCGCTGTCATCGCTACGGTCAAAAGCATGATGTCGTCGTCATCAATTTCCTCAACGAGCGTAACGACGTGGACCGGCGTGTCCTGGAACTCCTGACCGAAAAGTTCAGCCTCTTCAGCGGCGTTTTTGGCGCCTCCGACGAGGTGCTCGGCAGCATCGAATCCGGTGTGGATTTCGAAAAGCGCATCCTCGCGATCTACCAGGAGTGTCGCACCCCCGAGGCTATCGATGCCGCCTTCCAGGCGCTACAGGCCGAGATGGACGAGCAGATCCGCTCGCGCCTGGACGATACCCGGCGCGCTTTGTTCGAGTACTTCGACGAAGACGTGCACCAGCGGCTGCGCCTCCGCCTCGCCGACACCCGCGCCCAGCTTGATCGTGTCGGTCAGCGCTTCTGGTTGCTCACGCGCCACGTCCTCGCCGATCGTGCACGGTTCAACGAGCCCGCGCTCGCCTTCGAATTGGAACGCCCGCCCCGGGACGACATCCCCCGCGGCCGCTATCACCTCATTTCCAAGTCACAGCCGCACGAGTTCGATGGACGTGTCGAGGAATTGAGCCACTTCCTCTACCGTCCGTCGCATCCCCTGGGCGAATATGTCATCGAAGAAGCCAAGAGGACAGAAACGCCTGCCGCCGAAATCCACTTTGACATAACGAATCATCCCGTGCGCCTCTCCGTCGTCGAAGCCCTGCGCGGCCAAAGCGGCTACCTGACGCTCACCCGCCTGACCGTGGATTCATACGACCGGGAAGAGTACCTTCTCTTCTCCGGTTTCGTGGACGACGGCACAGCGCTTGACCAGGAAACGATGGAAAAACTGTTCCTGTGCAACGGCCGTGTAATCCGTAGCAACGCCAATCCCGAACCGCAGGCGAAGCGCCTGGCTGCCGAATCCGAGCGCCATGTGCAGGCCACCGTGAGCCGGTCGCTCGAGCAGAATAGTAAACACTTTCACGACGCTCGCGAGAAGCTCGAGAAATGGGCAGACGACATGGTGCTCTCAGCCGAAAAAGCGCTGACTGACACTAAGGAGCAGATCAAGACATTACGGCGCCAAGCCCGACAAGCAGTAACTCTTGAAGAACAACACCAAATCCTGGAGAAAATCCAGAAGCTCGAACATCAGCAGCGCCGACAGCGGCAGGAAATCTTCCGGGTCGAGGACGAAATTATGGAAAAGCGCGACCAACTCATCGACCAGCTCGAAAAGCGGCTGGCACAGCGCACGGCCACCGAGACCCTGTTCACGATCCGCTGGGTCGTGTTGTAGCGGCGCGTGGAAATTACACCTTGAGGGAATGGAGCATGAAATGAGTCAGAAATACGAGAAGTTAAAAGCTCTGCTGATGGAGCTGTTTCAGCTCGACCAACCTGACCTTGACTTCGGGTTCTATCGTATTATGCACGCTCGTAGCGCCGAGGTAACCCAATTCCTGGAGAAGGATCTGCTGCCGCAGGTCAAAGCGGCGTTTGCGCAGTACCAGCCGGCGGATAAGGCGGAAATCCAAAAGGAACTAGCTAAAGTCATCACCGGCATCGAAGCCGCCGGTATGAACCCGGATGACTCGCCTAAAGTCAAAGAACTGCGTGCTAAGCTGGCCGACGACGCCGTCGACTTGGAGGCGCTCGAAGCCGAGGTCTACGACCATCTCTACAGCTTCTTCCGCCGCTACTACTCCGAGGGCGATTTCCTCAGTAAGCGCGTCTACAAGCCGGGCGTCTATGCCATCCCCTACGAGGGCGAGGAGGTCAAGCTCCACTGGGCTAATGCGGACCAGTATTACATCAAGACCAGCGAATACCTGCGCGATTATGCCTTCCGCCTGCGGCCCGACAACGAGCAAAATCCGATGCGCGTGCACTTCCGGCTTGTGGATGCGGCCGAGGGCGAGCATGGGAATGTAAAGGAACAGGCCGGCAAGGAACGGCGCTTCAAGCTGGCCCCGGTCCCCTTCCTGGCGGTAGAAGATGGCGAGTTGGTGATCCGCTTCACCTACGAGCCCGATCCGGCGAAGCAGAAAGATCTGAACGCCGCCGCGGAGACCGCTATCCTCGGTCTGGCAGATATGAGTCTCGCCGACTGGCTCAAAGCCCTGGGCGCGAAGCACGTGCGAGCGGATGGTACGGTGTCCGAAGCAACACGGCTGCGGGTGCACCTGGATCGCTACACGGCGCGTAACACCTTCGACTACTTTATCCACAAGGACCTGGGCAGTTTCTTGCGGCGCGAATTGGACTTCTACATCAAGAATGAGGTGATGCACCTCGACGACGTGGATAGCGAGAGCGCACCGCGCGTCGAGCAGTATCTCTCTAAGATCAAGGTCATCCGCCGCATCGCAGGCAAGATCATTGATTTCTTGGCACAGCTAGAGGACTTCCAGAAGAAGCTATGGTTGAAGAAGAAATTCGTGGTGGAGACGTCTTACTGCATTACGCTCGACCGAATTCCGGAGGAGTTCTATGCTGAGATCGCAGCCAATAAGGCGCAGCACGAGGAATGGGTTCGGTTGTTTGCGATCGATGAAATTATACCAAGCTCGCCGAAAGGACAGCTCACACTTTTTACTGAACCCGAGGTCGTGTACTCAGTGCCTTTAACTGTGGAGTTTCTCAAGGCAAATCCCACCCTTCCGCTAGATACCCGCTTCTTCGATACTGCGTTCAAAGAGAGGCTACTCAGTACATGGGATGACGTGGAAACCATGGTGAACGGCATTTTGGTGCACAGTGATAATTTCCAAGGTTTACGTTTACTCGACGCACGCTTTAAAGAACAGGTTAAGTGCATCTATATTGACCCACCCTACAACACTGCCAGCAGCTCGATTCCGTACAAAAACGATTATAGGCACTCATCATTTGCGGCCATGATGCACGACCGCATAGACTGGCTTTGGCGTACGCTCACAAGAGATGGAGCAATCTTTGTTAGCATCGATAAGACGGAACGAACTGTCTTGGAGCACATCCTCGATGGAATCTTCGGTGCCGAGAACCGCGTTGAAGAACTGATCTGGGCTATGAACACCAACAATAGCCAGGTTCCAAACTACTCGACCAATCATGAATATGTGCTCGTATACGCGAAAAATCGTTCCATCGTAGAAAAAGATCGTACCATGTTCCGCGAGCCAAAGCCAGGTTATGAGGAAGTTATGGCTCTAGTGGCAAGTCTCAATCCATCGTACCCAACCGTATCAACTATCGAAGCGGAACTGCGCAAGTTATATGAACAGCACAAAATGGCATTCCGCGAAGAAATCGAGGCACAAGGATTAGAATGGGAAGACGAGAAGGGTAGTGATCCATGGAAAGGGTTGTTTAATTATAGCCATGCTGAGTATCGTGATGTGACAGGTAAGCTAGTACCTGAATCAGAAGCCGAAGCAAGGAAAGCCACCATCTGGATATGGCAAGAGGGTGATGCCTCGATGCCTGCTACCAAACAAGCTGCAAGCACCCGTGATCCAAATCATCCAAACTGGCGATTCTATAAGCCGATTCACCCTGTGACGAGGAAACCATGTCCGCATCCTAAGAGTGGTTGGAAATTTGCTTATGCTGATGATGAGAATTCGCCGGATAAACGCAGTTTTGTGTCGCTTGATCGAGATGACCGTATAGCTTGGGGCCCCGATGAAACAAAAGTACCGCGCATTAAGCGCATGTTGCATGAGGTAGAAACAAACGTTGGCAAAAGTGTATTCCAGGACTACTCCGACGGCGAAAAGCAGACATCTGCCATGTTCGGACGATCCGGTGTATTCCTTGCGCCAAAACATACTGACTTTGTTTCTCGTTTTATTTTGCATGCTGCTAAGGAAGACAGCACCATCCTCGACTGTTTTGGAGGCTCGGGAAGCACTGCACATGCAGTTATTAAACTCAACCGGAGCGATCGTGGCCGACGGAAATACATTCTAATCGAGATGGCGGATTATTTTGATACTGTGCTGAAACCGCGTGTGCTCAAAGCCATCTATTCTCCAGAGTGGCGTGATGGTAAACCCAGATCTCGTAAAGGCGTTAGCCATATCGTAAAGATTGTGCGCCTTGAGTCCTACGAAGACACGCTCAACAACTTGGAACTGCGCCGCACAAAAGAGCAGCAAGGCCTGCTCGACCTCGCGCAGGCGCAGGGCGCGGACAAGCTTAAAGAGCAGTACATGCTCCGCTACATGCTCGATGTAGAGACGCGCGGCAGCCAATCGCTCCTTAACGTCGCAGCGTTCACCGACCCCACCGCCTACACGCTCAAGGTCAAGCGCCCCGGCTCGGACGAGTCACGCGAGGTGAACGTCGATCTGCTGGAGACCTTCAACTGGCTGATCGGCCTTACCGTACAGCATATCGCTGCACCACAGAGCTTCTTGGCCGCATTTGAACGCGACAGCGAAAAACGCCTTCGCCTGAAAGGCCGTCTAAAGCAGAATGATGATGGCCCGTACTGGTTCCGTACCGTCACCGGCACCACGCCTGACGGCCGCAAGACGCTCGTGATCTGGCGCAAGCGCCCTGGCGGTGAGGCGGCCGAAGGTATTGAGCAGGATAACTTGGTGCTCGACGAGTGGTTCACCAAGCAGGGCTACTCCAGTAAGGACAGTGAGTTCGACCTCATCTACGTGAACGGTGATAACAACTTGGAGAACCTCAAGGCGCCCGACGACACCTGGAAGGTGCGCCTCATCGAAGAGGACTTCTTCCGGCTGATGTTCGAAACGGAGGGAGTGTGATGCCGCGCGGACGACCTCCCCGAAATGCCGCTGCCGCGTCGCGATCTGGCCGCCGCCGTGGAACCAACGCGCACGCCCTTCTTCCCTTCAACCGGAAGCTGGTCCTGAACCAATGGCTGCTCGGTCTGTTCGGCGTCGAACGATTCGACCAATTGGCCGAGCACCTGCGCGACGAGTCGCTGGAGGGCATGGATGAGAACAACGTCCACCGCTTTCACCACGCGCTATGCCTCCACCTTCCCGCCGAGAAACGCCCGGAGCTGCCCGATGCGCTGCTCTTGGAGTACGACCAATCCATCGTCTCCGTCACGCAACGCCTGAACGAACGGCGCCTGACGCGGGGCGAAGGGCCGATTGTCTGGAAATACTTTCAGTATCTGGCGCTCTTGTTCACGGAGATCTATCTTGACCGCTACTTTCGTGACCCCCATGCCCTGCTTGCTACGCTGAATCAGCGAATCGCGGATCTGAACGAGGGACGAGACGAGGCCGATCGGGTCACGCCGCTCGATGAGAACGCCGAGGCTTGGCCGCAGCTTAATAAGATCGCCTTTTGGATGGCGACTGGCAGCGGCAAGACGCTGCTTATGCATGCCCACATTCTACAATATCGGCGCTTCCTCGATAATCATGGCCGCACGCGCGAGCTGAATCGCATCATCCTGCTCACGCCGAACGAGGGGCTTTCGCAGCAGCACTTACGCGAGTTCGAGAAAGCCGGCATCGAGGCAGAAGTCTTCAACAAGGATGGACGCGGACTCTTCGGTGGTCAGGTTGAGATTCTTGAGGTCACTAAACTCAAGGAGGAGATGGGCGAGAAGACTGTGGCCGTGGATGCCTTCGAAGGGAACAACCTGGTGCTGGTGGATGAGGGGCATCGCGGCGCCTCGGCGGGTGATGAAGGCGCGTGGATGAAGTACCGGAACGCGCTCTGTGAGAAGGGCTTCTCTTTCGAATACTCCGCCACTTTCGGCCAGGCCGTGAAGGGTAGCCGGGGTCTCACCGACCTCTACGCGCGCAGCACGCTGTTCGACTACTCTTATCGCTGGTTCTACGGCGATGGCTTCGGGAAGGACTACCAGATTCTGAACCTGGAGGATGACAGCAACGAGGAGTGGATGAAGAGCTATCTCACTGCGTGCCTGCTCGCCTTCTTCCAGCAACAGCGCCTGCACCGCGAGCGCGAAGCGGAATTCCGTCCGTTCAACCTGGAGCGCCCGCTGTGGATCTTCGTCGGCGGCAGCGTGACGGCGACACTGGCTACACGCGACGCATCTGACATTATCGAGATTCTACAGTTCTTGAACGGCTACGTGGCGAACCGCCAGGATAGTATCGAGCATATCCGGCGGGTTCTGCACGATGGGCTGGTGACGGCAAGCGGCAGAAACTTATTCACGGGCCGCTTTGGCTACCTCAACACATGTGGCTTATCACCCACGCAAATCTACGATGAGACGCTGGCGATTCTATTCAACGCTCCGGCAGGTGGCGCCCTCCACGTCGAGAACTTGAAGGGGGCAACCGGCGAAGTCGCGATCCGGGTAGGTGACAACCAGCCTTTTGGCGTCATCAACGTCGGCGACGATGCAAAGCTCGTGAGGCTCTGTGAGGAGATGGGGTTGAACGTCGCCGAGCGCGTGTTCGCCGGCTCGCTCTTTCACGAACTCGGGCAGCCCCATTCGACAATCAATGTGCTGATAGGGTCCAAGAAGTTCACCGAGGGCTGGAGCAGTTGGCGTGTGAGCACGATGGGTCTGATGAACGTAGGGCGCGGCGAGGGCGCGCAGATCATCCAGCTTTTCGGGCGCGGCGTACGGCTTAAGGGCATCGGGGTGAGCCTCAAGCGAAGCGCGCGCGCCACCCTGCCCGAGGGCCTGGAGCGGCCGAAGCACATCGATACCCTGGAGACGCTTCAGATCTTCGGTATTCGTGCCGACTACATGGCGCAGTTCCGCGACTTTCTCGAGGAGGAAGGCCTGCCTAACAACGACGAGCGTATCGAATTATTCCTGCCGATCATCAAGAACCTGGGCACGCGCCCACTAAAGACGATCCGCCTAAAGAAGGAAATCAACGGGGTTAGCACCGAGTTTGGCGACGCCTTCCGCAAACTGGGACCCATCCCCACGGTCAAACCGCCGGACCCCTCACGCGAGGAAGCAACGGGTTATCTGCAGAAGAACCAGGTGGTGCTCAACTGGTATCCAAAGATTCAGGCCATGAAGTCCCTGGGGGTCGCCGGCAGGGACGATGATGATGTGCCAAACCAGGCTTACTTGACGACTCGCCATATCGCGTTCCTCGATCTCGACCGGTTATACTTCGACTTGGAGCAATTCAAGGCCGAGCGCGGCTGGCATAACCTGAACATCACACGGTCGGGCATTGCCGAGCTGCTCGCCGATACATCATGGTACCGGTTGCTGATCCCAGAATCGGAGCTGGAGTTCGACTCGTTCGAGAAAGTGCGCGTCTGGCAAGAGGTTGCGCAGGCGCTGTTGCGCAAATATGTCGAGCGTTACTACGCCTTTCGAAAGCGCGAATGGGAATTGCCGTACCTGGAGTACCGGGACATCGGCGAAGATGATCCCAACTTCCCGTGCGTTGTACGCGAGACCGGCCCAGAATATGGCTACAGAATCCTGATCGAGGAATCGCAGCAGGAGATCGTCGAGAAGCTCAGGGATCTGAAGGTAGCAATCGAAGCCGGGGACCTGAAGGCCTGGGAGTTCCGCGGCATCAAGGCGGTGTGGTTCGGGTGGCACCTCTACCAACCGCTGCTCTTCCTTGATGGCGGCGGTGTTGAGATCTCTCCAGCACCGCTCAACAAGGGGGAACACCGTTTCGTCGAGGACCTCAAGGCGTTCTATGAAGCGAACCCGGACTTCTTCGCGAACAAAGAGTTGTACCTGTTGCGCAACCTGAGCAAGGGCCGCGGTGTGGGCTTCTTCGAGGCCGGCAACTTCCATCCCGACTTCATCCTATGGCTGCTCGAAGGCGGCCAGCAGCAAGTGATTTTCTTGGATCCCAAGGGCATCCGGAATCTCGGCGCGACCGATCCTAAGATTATGTTTTATGAAACCATCAAAGAAATCGAGCAACGCCTCGGTGACGCTAGTATACATCTGCATTCCTTCATTGTCTCGAACACTCCGTCCCACACGATGCGAAAGCTTTGGAACATGGAGAAGAGTGAGATGCTGAGGCGTAACGTTCTCTTCCAAGAAGAAGACAGAGATAGTTATATAAGGAGCATGTTTGGCATTATCAGTTCTTGGAATAAGGGGCGATGATCCCCTCGCAGATTTGTTTTCAGTAGTTGCGTATATAAAAGTCTACTTCTTTGTCGATCATCTTGATATTTTCATGCATAGTATTAAGCCATCGGCCTATATGTTGCTTGGGACATGTCGTCATAAAAACGCCTTCAATTTTAGTCGATATATCAATATTCGGATATGATAGGATATAGTTCATGCGAATTTCAAATGTAGTTTGAGTAACTTTTAGTTGCTGAAGAAGAACTTCAAATACACCGCTATCTTCATCGTCAATCATTCTTTGAATTTCCCGGTAGTAATTTGGTTTAATTTCGAAGATTAAGCAGAGTTCGTTAGTGGCATCAGTATCATCAATGGTGATTTGACATGAATTAATGCAATGATATTGAGAAATACGAGTTATTTTATTGATTAGTTCTTTTTGGCCGTCCACTAATAGGCCCTCCTCTGGGCATGCGTTTGGTCTGAACACCTTCAGTCAAGTTGGGATTGTAGGAAAACCATCCCAGTCCGTGAATTCAATTATACCACCTTTTGATTATTCCGGAGCCGATTGGTCATGCAATGTTTACTACCATTTACACTGGTTGGAGTTCAGAGAAAATCATGAGGCCTGCGAGTTCGCCAAGGAGACCACAAATTTATTAGACGCCCTCCAATATTTTCGCGATTATGAAGCCAAAGGCAAAAAGCTCGAAGCGATTCTGATAACAGCAAACGGCAAGAAGACCGAGAGAATTCTTGGCTTGATGACGACAGCAGATATTCCAATGGCGTTAGAAAAGGTGAGGCAATAAACCGATCAATGCGTTCTTCGTAGAATCGGTTAAAGATTTTACACTCTCGTCGAATTAGCCGGCACGGCCACCCCGCGCCAATTGGCCCAAGCCTGAACCAGGAGGTCAATAATGCTTGATCGATCCTCCGACGCTCGGGTTAGATCGGCTGCCTTTGCTTGGCTAGCCGAACAAGTCGCAATACATGACGACGTATTGCCGCGCTCCATCCTGGCCGAGGGCTTCAATCTTGATGGGGTACGCGTTCCATTGGTTGGGCCTCAGGGGATCTTCAAACCGAAGTTGTTGCATGAGGCGCCATTGTCGATCACTACAGCCCCAGATGGCCCATACGATGATGCTTTTGGATCTGACGGACTGCTCCGCTACCGCTATCGTGGTGATGATCGCAATCATCCAGATAATCGTGGCCTACGTACTGCGATGGAAAACCGCTTGCCACTCATCTATTTTCATGGCGTGGCACGAGGACGCTATGTAGCTGCGTGGCCAGTATTCATTGTCGGTGACGATCCAGCGGGATTAGCCTTTTCGGTTGCGGTAGATGATGCCGCACATATTGCCCCCGCTCTACAAGCGACAGGTGACTATGGCGCTGTGGCAGACGACGCCGGTATGGCCCGCCGCTTGTATATTACATCAACTGTGCGTGTGCGCTTGCATCAACGCACTTTTCGTGAGAGAGTCCTCGAAGCTTATCGACGCCAATGCGCATTCTGCCGGCTCCGACACGAAGAACTGCTCGATGCGGCGCACATCATACCGGATACTGAACCAGAAGGTGAACCCGT
>JBLNCE010000094.1:0-3691 GCA_050260415.1 Bacteroidota bacterium
ATCCCCCTCCACCCTGAGGATGCGGCTTAGTCCGCCAGCGTCACGTAGGCCCAGCCGGCGTTCTTGCCGTGGCCCCAGACGTCCTGGCTGCCGGAGAAGTTGCTGCCATAGGCGCTGTCCATGAATTTGAGCATCCATAGGTCGTCGCCCCCGGCACGCCATTGGGAGCCGAATTGCTCGCCCCATCTTGTCTGGAGGGCGTACATCGCCCGGTAGAGTGCCTGGTTGCTCGCGCTATAGATCGACATGCCCAGCCGGTGGAGGATGCGCGCGCCCATGACCCAGCCCTGCTGGCCTTCCCAGTGGTAATCCGTGCTGCAGTTCGGCGGGTTGGAGAAGGACCCGTTGCGGCGCTGATCGTCGGGAATGATGCCGTCGATGTTCAGACCCGATTTGATCGCCCCCTGCGGGTTGATCCAGCGCAGGTTATTCTGATCGACGTGCCACGACAGGTCGGAGCCGTAGGTTGCTTCCGGAGGCTTGGGCCCGCTCAGGCTCTGCAAAAAGTAGTTGCGGACCTCGTTCAGCTTGGCCGTGTCTCCGAGATAACCATAGATGGCGACGAGAGAACCGAAGGCATGGCTGCCCCAGTTGTTCGGCCGGTCTTTGAACATATCCAGCAGGCACATGTTCATCTGCGAACAGATATAGGTCTCGGCCATATTGCGGAGCCAGGCCTCAAAGGCGGCGGTCCGGTATCCGACCAAATCCGCGGCTAGGGCGTACGCGCCGGTCTCTCTACCCCAGGCCAAACTGCGGTCGCCGGGGTTGCCGATGCTGACCAGCCGCTGACAGGCGGTTACGACCTTGTCCTTGTAACTCTGGGTACCGGTGCGGGCATAGACGATGGCCGCCGCCAGGATCTCCACGTTGTTGTTGCTGTCCTGATTGGCGACAGTGGCCGCGCTTCCATTGGCCGCGTTGGCGGCGTTCAGGACCGCGGTCCATCCCGCGCCGGACATCGGTACCTTCGCCAGTTCAGCCGCGGAAGTCCAGAGGCCCTTAACTGGTACTGGCGTATACGTCGGCGTGGGCGCCGGCGACACGGGTGGTATGGTTGGGGTTACGGTGGGTGTCGGGGTAGGCGTCGGTGTCGGGGTCGATACCGGCGGCGGCGAGCCGCCCGCGCTGAAGACCCTGAACTCGTTGATGCTGATCCAGTTGCCGGTGTAACCATACGCGCCGGTCACGGTCAGCTTGACGTACCTGGCGTTCGTGGCGGCGAAAGTATCCGTGATTACCGCGCCGCCCTGGGTGTTGTTGGTCCGATCCACGACCTGCGTGTAGCCCGTGCCGTTCGTGGAAACCTCGACCTTGTAGCGATAGGCGCGCTCGGAAAGCGGCGCGATCTCGGTCTTGCTCACGCTGTAGGTCGCGCCCAGATCGACCTGCATCCACTGGGGATAAATATCCGCGGACCAGCGCGTGACCAGGTCGCCGTCGACGGCGTGCGAGGCCTCGTTGCCGACCTGTTCTTTCGAGCAGGTTACGGCCTTGTTGAGCGCCAGGTTGATCCCGGGCGAAGCCGACGGCGTCGGTGTTACGATCGGGGGCGGTGTGATGGTCGGGGTTGGTATGATGGTCGGCGTCGGCGTCGGTGTCGGCGTTGGTATCGGCGGCGGGGTGACGTCGCCGGAAGTGATTACTTCCAGCACCGGGGCGTTCGCCGCTTCCTTGGCGTCGAATCTGACGATCTTGGCGGCGGATGGGTCATCGTCCCGGATGGCAAAGGTGACGGTCTTATCGCCACTGTACTCCGCGGTGACGAAGCTTGTGACGTTCTGGGTGATCCACCCGAGGGCGGTAATGCTCTTCGATCCGAGTAACGTGACGGGAGCCGGCCTGTTATTCCAGGTAAGGCCGGTCTCTGTCCAGCTATCCGTCGTTACGGAGTGGATATCGGCCGGCGCCGGCATCCCGTTCCCCAAGTTATTCACGTACAGTTTGAGCGTGGCGCTGGAAATAGCGCCGGTGACGCCGCTCAGACTGAACTTGACATAGGTCCAACGGTCGTTCTCATCACCGGAGCCGTTCTTGACCTCGAGGTTCGTGGCGGTGCCGAAGTTGAGCGCGGCCGAAGCGCCGCCGCGCACATAGGCGTCGGCCGTCGGGGACAGGGAATAGGTGGCGGCATGACCCACGGTGCACAAACCCAGGATTAGGACCAGGAGACTCACGCACGCAAGCATCGTGATGCGCTTGGGGAAAGCCATGTCTTTCCTCTCCTCTCATTCTACTTACGCCCATGAACTCCGTGGATGGCGCTTGTCCGCTTTGGCGCCGGATCTTTTCACCTCCTCCATCCTCGGCTGGACCAATGGCGCCGGTTGGACCGGGCCGACCCGCTACAGACTCGTTCCCGGGCAAAAGAACACCGAGCCCAAGGCCGCGGGGTGCGCGTGACCGGTCCTGCCCGTCCTCCTTGGCAGGGCGCGCGCAAGGCACGATCGCATCGTTCCCCGACAAATAAAGGACCCAACGCGCGTCCCTTATTTGTATCATATGCCTGGGAGCGAACGCTGTAAATGAACGATTTTTTTCTGTATCTTCGCTGATTTACAGTTATTTTTTTCAAATAGAACCATCGTTCTACAAGACGCCGCTCAAGGGCCATAGAACCCGAAGCTATGATACCGGCCAGGGCTTAGAAAGGGCCGGCCCGGCGGGTATTCCGCCGAGCCGGCCCCTGGTTTATGTCTGCTAAGACGGGAAACCGGGTTTAGTCCGCCAGGGTCACGTAGGCCCAGCCGGCGTTCTTGCCGGAGCCCCAAACGTCCGCGCTGCCGGACAGGTTGGTGCCGTATGCGCTGTCGATGAACTTGAGCATCCATAGGTCATCGCCCTCGGCGAGCCATTGGGAGCCGAATTGGCCGGCCCATCTGACATGGAGCGCATATGCCGCCCGGTAGATTGCCTGGTTGCTCGCGCTATAGATCGACATGCCGAGACGGTCGAGGATGCGCGCGCCCATGACCCAGCCCTGTTGGCCTTCCCAGTGGTAGTCCGTGTTGCAGGCGGGCGGATTCGAGAAGGACCCGTTGCGGCGCTGATCGTCGGGGATGATGCCGTCGATGTTCAGGCCTGACTTGGTTGCCCCTTGCGGGTTGATCCAGCGCGGGTTATTCTGATCGACGTGCCACGACAGGTCTGTGCCATATTGCGCCTCATAGGGCTTGGGCCCGCTCAGGCTCTGCAGGAAGTAATTGCGGACCTCATTTAACCTGGCCGTGTCGCCGAGATAACCGTAGATGGCGCAGAGGGAACCGAAGGCATGGCTGCCCCAGTTGTTCGGCCGGTCTTTGAACATGCCCAGGAGAGTCACGTATTGGCCATCAATGCCTATTATCTGTGTGCATCTAAAGACCTCGGCCATGTTGCGCAGCCACGTCCGGAAGTTGGTGCTGCTGTAGCCGACCAGATCGGCGGCCAGAGCGTAGGCGCCGGTTTCTCTGGCCCAGGATAACGTGCGGTCGCCGGGGTGGGTGTTCGGGTTCGCACTCAGCTTGTTACAGGCAGTTACGACCTTGTCCTTGTAGCTTTGGATTCCGGTCCTGGCGTAGACGATGGCGGCGGCCAGGATCTGTACGTTGTTGTCGCTGTCCTGGTTGGTGACGGTCGCCGCATTCCCGTCGGCCGCATCCGCCGCGGCGAGCACCGCGGTCCAGCCGGGGCCGGACATCGGGACGGTCGC
>JBLNCE010000095.1:0-4119 GCA_050260415.1 Bacteroidota bacterium
AATCTGGTCCGGAGGTGGAGTTCATGGCAAAGATCGCGATCATTACAAGCTTCATGGGGGAATTGAGGGATCGGTTCTGCTTCTACAACCAGCCGCATGGCATCGTGGAAAAACTCGAGGCCGTGGCCAGGGTTCCGGGTGTTGCCGGCGTGGAAATGGTTTATCCGTACGACTTCCAGGACCCGGAACTGACGGTGGAGACGTTGCAGCGCCTGCATTTGGAGGTGGCCGCGGTCAACGTCAACGTCAAGGGCGAGCGGGAGTTCGCCAACGGATCGCTGACCTCGCCCGACGCCGCGATCAGGGCTAGAGCCGTCGAGTTTATCAAGGGCGGCATGGATGCCGCGGCCAAGCTGGGTTGCAAGCGCGCGCACGTCTGTCCGCTCTCCGACGGGCATGACTATCCGTTCCAAGCCGATTATATCGCGGATTGGAAGCGGCTCCGTGACTGTTTCGTCGAGGCCGCGAAATACCGGCCCGATGTCACCCTCAGCCTGGAATACAAGCCCAACGAGACCAGGGTTCGCTCGACGTTGGCGGGCGCGCTCGGCGCGATCCTTTTGATCAAGGAAACCGGGGCCCATAATCTTGGCATCACGATCGATATTGGGCACTCGCTCTACGGCGGCGAGACCCCCGCCCAATCCCTGGCCCTCATGTATCACTACGGCATCAAACCGTATATCCACGTCAACGACAACTACCGCAACTGGGACTGGGATCTGGCGCCCGGCTCGATCAACCCGTGGGACGTCATGGAATTCCTCTGGACCGCCAAGCAGAACGGCTATGACGATTGGTACACCATGGACGTCTTCCCCGCCCGGATGGATCCGGAAGCCTGCTTCCGCGCGTCCGTGAAGATGCTCAACGGCCTCTTGAAAGCCGCCGGCCGTATCGATGCACGGGAACTGGCGGCGCTCAGGGCCGACACAAACCTGGCCGTGCCGCGCGTGCTGGAGTACATCTGGGAAAAAGCCGGATGGTTGGGTTGACGAAGACCGACGCAGAGAACCCATCACCGCATAAACGATCGTAACTGCAATAAGGAGGATGACGATGCCGCTCGAGGATTTGCGCCACAACAGCCTCGATTACCTGCGTGAAACCGCCCGCGTGTTAAGGGCGGACGTCATCCGCATGACGCACGCCTCCGGCTCCGGGCACCCGGGGGGGTCGCTGTCGGCGGCAGATATCGTGGCGGCCCTGTACTTTAGGGTTCTCCGGTTGGACCCGGCCGATCCCGACAACCCCGACCGCGACCGGTTCATCCTCTCCAAAGGGCACTGTTGTCCGATCCAGTACGCGGCCATGGCGCGCCGGGGTTTCTTCCCCATGGAGCAACTGCTGCGATTGCGCCGGTTCGGTTCGGTCTGCCAGGGGCATCCCTGCATGGTCAAGACGCCCGGCCTGGATATGACCTCGGGCTCGCTCGGCAACGGCCCCGCCGTCGGCGGCGGCATGGCGTTGGCCGCCCGGCTCGACGGACGGACCTATCGCGTCTTTGTCATTGTCGGCGACGGCGAACTCCAGGAAGGGATGATCTGGGAGTCCTTCATGGCCGCCGCCCACCTAAAGCTGGGCAATCTCTGCGTGATCGTGGACAAGAACCTTTTACAGGTGGACGGCACGGTCGCGGAGGTCATGTCCATCGATCCGCTCCCCGCCAAGATACGCGACTTCGGCTGGGACGTCCAGGAGGTGGACGGTCACGACATGGCCGCGGTGGTCGGCGCGCTCGAACGAGCGTACGCGGCGCCCATGACCGGCCGGCCCACCGCCATCGTGGCGCATACCGTCAAGGGCAAGGGCGTCTCCTTCATGGAGAACGAGGTGGTCTGGCACGGTCTGGCGCCGGACGACCGGCAATACGAACAGGCCCTGCGCGAGCTCGGCGAGATAGGCGGTGAGGCATGATGAATGAGGCAACGATGATCGCCACCCGGCAGGCTTACGGCGACGCCCTGGTGGATCTGGGCGGACGCGATCCCCGGCTTGTCGCCCTGGACGCGGATGTGGCCAAGTCCATCAGCAGCAACAAGTTCCACAAGGCTTTCCCGGAGCGCGCCTTCAACCTGGGGATTGCCGAGCAGAACATGTTCGGTTTCGCCGCGGGTCTGGCCAGCACGGGCCGGACGGTCTTCGCGTCCACGTATGCCGTCTTTGCCTCCATGCGGGCTTGCGAGCAGATCAGGACCTTTATCGCCTATACCCGTTTGAACGTCAAGATCGGCGCGAGCCACGGCGGGCTGCACACCGGGATGGACGGCGTCACACACCAGGCCATCGAGGACATCGGCATCATGCGTTCCATCCCCGGGATTACCATCCTGCACCCGGCCGATGCCGTCATGGCTTACAAGGCCACCATCGCCGCCGCGGCCTATCCCGGTCCCGTCTACCTTCGGTTGACGCGCAATCCGATCCCGGTCATCCACCAACGGGATCAAGCATTTGAGATTGGTAAAGCCATCAAGCTCAGGGAAGGGCGCCAGGTCGGCTTCGTCGCCGCCGGGGTCATGGTCCACCGCGCCCTGCAGGCCGCCGATCTCCTGCAAAAGCAGGGGATCGACGCGGCGGTTCTCGACATGCACACCATCCGGCCGCTCGATCGCGAGGCCCTGATCCAGGTGGCCCGGACAACCGGCGCGATCGTCGCGGCCGAGGACCACAACATCAACGGCGGCCTCTGCAGCGCGGTCTGCGAATGCCTGGCCGAGGAATGCCCCGTCCCGCTAGAGCGGATCGGGCTGCGCGACGTCTTCGGGGAGTCCGGGGAGCCCGACGTCCTGATGGAAGCCTATGGAATGGGTGTTTCGGCCCTTGTCCGTGCGGCAGAGGTGGTGGTCGAACGAAAGGCAAGGGGAGGGGGATGCGTGCCGGCAAAGTGACGATGGATCGGACTCACAGGCCCTATCACAGTAGAGATTAGTAGGAGGGGGTAGTCGAATGCGCAAGGGTATTCTCGTTTTCGTCATCCTAATGCTTCTCGGTCTCCTGATCGGCTCCACCGTGGGTCTGACGGCATCCAAGATCTTCACCCGCCCCATCACCATCGTCTGCTTTGCGGCGGCGGGCGGCGGTACGGACCTGGTCGATCGGGCTCTGGCCGAGGGCATGAAGGAATACCTCGGCGTCCAGGTCAACGTGATCAACATGACCGGTCCCGGCGTCGCCACCGAGTACGTGTGGCAAAAACCCCACGACGGATACACGCTCTATGGCGTCTCCGAATCTGGGCTAACCTACCCGGTCATCGGCGCGCACAAGACAACCACCAAGGACTGGGAGTACTTCATCGCCGGCGGATCGCCCGGTGTGGTCATGGTCAAACCGGACTCCCCGTATAAGACATTCGGCGACCTGATCGCCGCGGCCAAAGCCAAGCCCGGCTCGATCAAGGTCGGGGCCAGCGTACCCGGCGGTATGTGGAACACCAAATGGAACGTCCTCACCAAAGTGGCCGGCATCAAGACCAATGTGCTCGGTTTCACGGGCAGCGCCCCGTCGATGACAGCCGGCCTGACCGGCGAGGTCGACGTGGTCCACGTGGCCGTGGCGGAAGGCCTGAGCTATCTACAGGCCAAGAAACTGCGCGCGCTCTGCGTCAGCGAACTCGAGCCGTACGAGATTCCGGGCGTCGGCAAGGTTCCGGCGATCGTGGATTACCTGCCCGAGGCGAAGAAGGTCCTGCCGATGCCCCAATGGCTGGGGTTTGCCGTCCCGACGGACACCCCGCGGCCGGTTCTGACCGAGCTCACCAATGCTTACAAGTTCGCCATGCAGAGCAAGGCCGTGCAGAAACTCCTCTCGCCGGAGCAGGCCTATGTCGCTTATGGGTACTATGGCACCAAGGCCAAGCAGGTAGCCGAGGAACTGGAGTCCAAGTTCTGCTGGACCCTTTGGGAAATGGGAACCGCTAAGATCAACCCCGCCGATTTTGGGATCCCGCAACCGGAAGAATAGAAACCGGATGGATTGGCCCCCCTCCGACAAGAAAGACCTGTGCCAAAAAAGAAGGCACAGATGCGAGGAAAAAAGGGCGGGAATGTCGAAGTATCAAGGCAAGACGCGGATTGAAGGGAGTCAAATGGATTGGGTACATTCAGACCCTACCAA
>JBLNCE010000096.1:0-64747 GCA_050260415.1 Bacteroidota bacterium
TCAGCCCGGACATGGGGGTCAAGGACCAGGTCGAGGGGATCGAACACTACATCACGCCGGTAACCATGGGCTTGATCCAGAACCTCATCGGCTATTTTACCGCGAACCCTGATGCCTTGGATGCGCTAGGCAACCGGCGTTCGCACGGGGCATCCCGGGGACCGAAGGATTTGGGAGAGCTCAGGGCCTGGTCCTTCCGGCACAGTATGGATTAACCGGCACCGGCCCGTTCGGTGCCATACGCCGGGTCGTCCAGGATAACAGGACTTTCATCACGGTTCCTCCTTTTTCGTCCTCGCCCAGGCCAACCGCGCCTGCCTTCAAGCACCCTCAGAACCTGCCCCGCCGGCCGCCGCCGTGGGTGATGACCGCATCACGGCACCGATCGGCAATGCGCAATACACCGCGAGGTAGCATATTTGACCTCTCATCACCTATCCCGCCTCTCAGTCCGAGAAGTAGTCGTATGCTTGCGAGAGTTCGGCCGGTAAGATTTACGTTTCGCCGGGGTCTTCGAGGAGCCGGAGACATCTTTTCCTCGCCGGAGGGGGGAGAATAAGCGGAGGGAAATACCTTGGCGCTTTTAGCCCTGGTTGGGAAGGCCGCAACCCATCCCCGGCGAGCACCTCCCATAGGCCGTGCGGCATGACGAGGAGGCCGCGTGTTTGGACCGGGCATTGTGGGGTAGGTTCATCGCGATCCGCGAGCTGCTGGACGATCCGGATTACCTCGCGGCGACGATCGCTTTCGGCGCCGCGCCCACTTTGGCGGGGATCAAACCAGCCACTTTGCTCGCATTCACCAGCGGCGGCCGCGACCTGCACGGGCTGTGGGGAAGGTTCAAACACGAGGCGGCGGCCTTGTTAGCCCTGGAATACTTCGAGCTCGTGCGGGCGGCAACGCGGACGCTGGTCCTTTTTTACCGGCGCGGGGCGCTGGAAAAGCAGTTGGCGGATCCGGGAATCGCGTCGTTTCTGACTGATCTTGGTTACGAAACGGGCGCGTCGCCAGCGGACACCTTGCTGGATCTGCGCGGGCGATCCGGGTCTACCTTCCCCCACGAGATCGGGGTCCTCCTCGGCATCCCCGTCGAGGATGTCAGGAGCTTCATGGAGCATGGGGGCAAGGACTGCCTCTGCTCCGGATACTGGAAGGTCTATCACGATCCCGCGCGGGCCGGGAGGATCTTTCGGGCGTACGACCGGGCTAGAAACGCGGCGGCGGCTGCGTTTCTTGACGAACACGGTCAGCCATGTCCTGCCGGGACCGCCGCCATTAATGGTAAGTGCCCCCTGGCGCGGGCCGGCGTGGCATCGAGATTAGCTGTCCTGCCTGCAGCGGGGGAAACGTCCATCGGAACGAGGGCGACGGACCGGGCCTGGCCGGCGTCCCTGGGGACGCAAGCGGCCGGTGCCGCGGGTGTAATGCCCGCCGATCCATGGAAACCGGGACTCTCGCTTGGCGTTTTTAGGAAGGGAAACCGGTACCCATAGCGAAATCTAACCCGCAATCCCGATTATGCCGATATTTAAGCCAGAAGTGCCGGACAAACGCCATATTTCAAGTACCGCGGAGGTGGTCTACAGAAATGTCAACCGAGTTGGCGATCGCCTGCAAAGATCTCTGCATGAAGTACGGGCGTCACCAAGTCCTACGCGGGGTGGACCTCGGGATTCCGACCGGATCCATCTTCGCCCTTCTGGGGACGAACGGCGCCGGCAAGACGACACTCATCCGGACCTTGCTGGGCTTGTTACCGCGCGGCGGCGGCGTCTCCGTTCTCGGCGAGGACCCGTGGGTGGCCGGCGCCGCGCTCCGTCAACGCATCGGCTATGTCTCCGAGGAACAAGGCCTCTACGGCTGGATGAGCGTCGCGCAGCTCATCGAGTTCTGCCGCGGTCTCTACGATCGCTGGAACCAGGACCTTGTCGCCGACTATCTCCGCCGGTTCTCCCTGCCGCCCCAAAAGCGCATCGGGACGATGTCCAAAGGGCAAAAGGTCCGTCTGGCCCTGATTTTATCCCTGGCGCCCGAGCCGGAACTACTGATCCTGGACGAACCCATGAGCGGGCTGGACCCCTTGGCGCAATACCAGTTTCTGCGTATCATTCAAGAAGTGGCGGTGACCCGCGACCGCACGATCTTTTTTTCCACCCACAACTTGACTGATGTCGAGGCGATCGCCACGCACGTGGCCATCCTCGATGAAGGCGTGATCAAGATCACCGGCACCATGGCCGAGGTGCGCGCCTCCGTGCGGCGCCTGCAGGTGCCCCGCGCGGAAGGAGGTTCGCCGCCTTACCCCGCCGCGTTGCTCCTCGATACCGATGCGGCCACGGCCACCTATTTGATCCCGAACGCACCCGGTATGGCGGAATCGGCCGCCGCCGGGCAAGCCATGCGCGGGAAAGTAGACGAGGCCACCTTGGCCGATGTCTTCCTGTATTTTTGCGCAAGGGGGCGGGACAATGCGGACGGTTTTGTCTCCGCTTCTTAGGAAAGAATTCCGGCAGAACCTTCTCGTTTATCTGACCCCGCTGCCGATCCTGTTCCTGGTCCTGTTCTTGCGGGCACGGGGCGACTTCGCGGATCCTGAATCATGGCTGTATACGGTCTTCACGCTTGCCGTCCCTCTCACGCTGGCGGTCGCCTTCGGATTACAGGCCTTTGACATTGAGGTAAACGCTCAGACCAGGGACTTTCTACTGGTCAAACCCCTGTCGACCGGGAGGATCGTGCGGGAAAAATTCGGCCTCGGTTGGCTGATCCTTATTTTCTGGACCGCGGCCTTCAATCTGGCCGTGGACCCGACTTATCTCAGCTGGGCCGCGCCCATGCCCGTCTCGACCTGGCTCGGCGCCATCATCTTCTGTTGGGCCACCCTGGTCTATGGCGCCAGTTACCTCGTGGGCCTCCTCGTGCCCGGGCCAAAGAAGATGCTCCTGGCCAGCCTGGTGGGAGCCGCGGCCGTCGCCTGGCACTTCTTGACTTGGTCGTCATGGACGACGTTTCTGGTGCACAGGTCATTCTTTATCAGCCGGTCCGCCATGCTGACCATGCTCTTCTACGCGCTCGGCATGGCTGCCTTTGCGGCAATCATGGGCTTACTCCTTACCCTGACGGCCTGGTTCTTGAGAGGACGTCCCGCGCTCGGACGCAACCGGGTTTTTCGCTTCTCTCTGCTTACCGCCTTTTTCCTGCTCCTCACCGGTCTGGTGGCGGACTTCGGTTTCCCGGCGCCTATCCGTGCCGCGGATTTCCTTGGCCTCGAGCTTTTTGACCTGGAACAGCCTTTTTGGACAAACGCCGGCGCGTGGAGGCCCGACGGGAAGATGCTGGCGGTCGCCGGGCCGGATGGCGCTTTGGGCCTGGCCGCGCCGGGCGGTAAACCACGCCTGATCTACAAAGGCCAGGCGGCTGAGGGCCTGACCATCGAAGACCTCTCCTGGTCCCCCGACGGCAAAAAACTGGCCTTCAGCTACGATGGGGCCGTCTATGTCCTGCGGCTGGGGGAAGAGCAACCCGTGCTGCTCGGGCAAGGCTCTTCGCCTTGCTGGGCGCGGACCTCGGATGCCGTCCTCTATACGGAAGCGAGTTCCCCCTGGCGTGAGCGACGCAATGGCGCCACCATTACATTATATCGGTTGAATCTGCGCAAAGCCGACTTGGCTAGCGGCCGGTCGGCGCCGTTCGCACAATTGGTGGTCCAGGGCACCACGTGGTATTGGGATTCGGCCACGAACGACTTCATGTTCGTCGACATCTTCGGCCAGGTTCATGTTCTGCGCGGCGGCGCGGACCAACCGGTGCCGCTGCCGGGCCTGCATGGGAGTGTTTCCTGGCATCGGTTCCATCCCCTGCCGGGGAAGGACGACCGTTACCTGATCGCGGTCATCTCCCTGATCGGCCTTGATCGTGAGGAATATGACGTACACTGCTACGAGTTCGACGCCCGGACGTTACGCGTGGACTATCTGCGCAAGCTCCCCGGACAACGCCTCACCAACCTCATCCTCGATCCCGCGACCGGGAGCTGCCTCATCGGTCATAACGGCGTCTACCGGCGGGTTGACCTCCGCGGCGGCAAGGGGGGGCGGAAATGAATTCGATATCGGTGCGGGCCAGGGTTGTTTGGTGCCTTCTCAGAAGCGAGATCCATCAGAATAAGCTCATCTACTTGCTCCCGCTCCCGTTTTTCCTGATCCTGTTCGTGCGATTGCTCATCGTGGGGCAGACTTACGCCCCAGGGACGCGCGCCTCCACGGCGATGCTGGTGGCGGGGGCCATCTTGGCCATCGTCTATGGCCAGCAGGCTTTTGCCGCTGAATCCGACCGCAAGACCCTCGATTTTCTTCTCTCGCGTCCCGTATCCGCGGCGCTCCTGACCGCGGTCAAATACTTAACGAATATGGGCGTCTACTTGGGCTGGCTAGCCTTATCCGCCTCATGCCTGAGGCTTGACCTCTCCCGGCTGCCCGTGGCGGACGCCAGCGCCTCCGCTTGGGTCGTTTTTTGCCTCCTTACGCTGGCCGGGATGAGCTTTTTGGCCGGCTTATTGACCCGCGGCGCGGAAAGGCTGCTGGCCACGGTCCTGCTGGCCGGCGGATTCGCCGGGGCGTGCTACGCCCTATGGAATCGGGTGCTGGCCTTGGCGGCGGCCAGGTTTTTTTGGACGGATGTGCCGCCGCATGTCTATGGTTTAATCGCCATCGGCCTCCCCATGATCCTGCTCATCTGCGTCCTCCTTACCCCGCCGGTCGTCGCGCAATGGTTGCTGCGCGGCCGTACCGCCATGCTCCGGTACCGCCCCCTATGGCGGTTGCTGATCGTCTGGGGAACGCTCCTGCTCGTCGTCGAGGGCGCCCGCGCCACGCTCGGACCGTCTGTATGGCCCTTGCCCCATGAGTTCGCTGACGGAGGCACCGGTGACTGGCACCCGCGCGTGGGGGTAGTGGTCGCCGGACCGGCAATCGGCGGCCGTGTGGATGATTTGGCCGTGGCGCGCCTGGGTGGCCGGGCACGCGTGATCTACCGTGGCCGGCGCCTTCATTCTCCGCGTTGGGCACCCGACGGCAAGGCCGTGGCCTTTGTGGAGGACGGCTGGATCAAGGTGCTGCGCGGACGGCAGGTGGTCCGGATCGCCAGAGGCAATTACCCGTCTTGGGCGGCTGACGGGGAGAGCCTGGTGTATGCGGAGACTGCCGGTAGAGACTACAAAGCGAGAGCGATCTGGCGCGCTTCCATACGCGCGGGCACACGCGAGCGTATCTGGGAGCGGGAGACGAAGCCGCTGGGATTGGTCTGGGATTCCGTCCGGGCTAGACTGTTTATCTTTGACCGCGATGGGACGCTGCGTGAGATCGACCTGCGCCAACGGACGGAAACGTCGATGCCAATCCCCACGCCTGTCCAGATCGTCATGCAGAACCCTTGGGGCACTTTGGGACCCGACGGCGATCTCTATCTCTCCGTTTCTTACGGGCGCGAAGCGCATCTGTTCATATACTGCCCGGGTGAGGGCGAGGTCAAGGCCTTCGACGATGTCTCCGGCCGGGTCTCGCCGGTGCTGCCGGTCTTCATCTCCCCCGCGGAGCGGGGTTACCTCTGGCCGCGGACCGACCGGGCTTATGAGTACCGGGGGTTCCTGCCCGAGCACGACCACGACCACGAGCACGATGAAGAGTAAGGGAGGAGCGGGTTATCTCCAGCGGGATAAGGGGTCTGGCTATGTTCTGGACAACGGTTGATCCTGCAGCTGTAGATGCTCGGGCCGACGGCGCCCTCAGAGGACGCCGCCACACCGGAGCGAGGAAGTCGCATCCGGCGCACCCGGCGCGGTTGCGCGACCATCCCCGTTGTAAAGAAACTTCTGCTTTAGCGTCTCGGCAAAACGCGATGAATCACCGCGTTTTCCCGAGACGGAGACTTTGTTGTTTCTTTACAACGTAGGTCAGGAGAGTGCGCCTCCTCATCCTTGAGGCCTCCCTGGCGAGCAGGCTTGCCAACATCCTGTCGAAGAGGAGGACGGATAGTGCCTCCCGCGACCCAGACTAGTCGACATATGAAAGCTTATACGACCCTGCAAACCTGACACAGTAGTGTTGTAGTCACGCATACATCTTCTCGATCCAACTCAAAGCGGTGTCGTCTTCGATCCGGCGCAGGTGGCGGCAGAGACGGGCATAAAGGTCCTTCTTTACCCCATCGTACTCAGGGTCATCGATCCGGTTGACCAGTTCGTCCGGGTCGCGCCTGAGGTCATAGAGTTCGTGGAGATCGGAGAGATTGGCGATCAGCTTGTAGTCCCTGGTCCTCACCACCCGCTGGGCGTACGGTACTTGGTGACCGTGAAACTCCAGGAAGACTTCGTCCGGCCAAGGCTCCGCGCTCGTCCCGTTCAGCAGGGGAAGGAGGCTGCGCCCGTCCAGGTGCGACGGTACCGGCACACCCGCCAGATCGATAAAGGTCGCCGTGAGATCCATCAGGGTAACGAAGTTCTCTGCCCTTTTATTTCGGAGACCGCCGGGAAGCTTGGCAAGATACGGAATCCGGTAGATGTCGTCGTACGCGGCCGGACCCTTATCGTTCAAGCGATGGTTCCCCTCGAACGACCCGTGGTCCGTGGCGAAAAAGACCGCCGTTTCCTCTTCGAGCCCGCATTCCCGCAGCGCCGCAAGTACTCGCCCGATCTGATCATCGATCATGGTCACATAGCCCCAATACATGGCGATTATCTGCCGCCATTGCTCGCGGGTCAGGCTGTCGGCGGCCCAGAGATGTGAATATAGCTTGTGAATATGCGGCTTGTGCGCGAACGTCTCGTCGAAAGCGCCGGGCAGGACCACGTCCGCGGGATCATACATGCGCGCGTACTTTTCCGGCAGATAGTAGGGAAGGTGCGGGCCAAAGATGTGGAAGCTCAGGAAGAACGGGCGGCCATTCTGCCTGTAATCGCGGGCGTAGGCACGAAGTTTCTCGAGGGTCCTCTCCGCCAGATAGTAGGTGAAGGTTCCCTCCACGGGACCGTTGTATACACCGGCGACCGTCGTGCCCGGTTTACCGTTCGGCAGCATGCCGCCGATCTCGTCCCGGACGGTAAAGTCCGGCAGGTTATGGTCCTTGAGGTATTGCAGATAGTCCGGGTGATCCCGCGTTTCATCCCATCCCGGGTAGAAGTGGCCTTCGAAACCGAACTCCGCCGGGCTCTGTTTGCCGATGTGCCACTTGCCGATGCTGGCGATGTTATAGCCCGCCTGGCGGAGATAATGGGAGAACGGCGGGAACTTCTCGTTGAGCGTCACCGGCGCGCCCCAAGTCTTCTTGGGGTTGGTGACCAAGAGGTGCTTTTGTGGATAGACGCCGCTGAGAAGCGAGGCCCGGGCCGGTGTGCAGACGGCCGTGGGCGTGTAGGCCTCTTCAAAAAGCACGCCTTCGCGCGCAATCGCATCGATGTTGGGCGTACGGCAGACTTGATTGCCATAACAGCCCAGGGTATCCCGGCGCTGCTCGTCCGTGAAAAATAACATAATGTTCCTGGCCCGTTCTTGCTTCAAGATGATAACCTCCAGTTACATTTGATCGGCATCGGGATCGCGTTCGGAATCGATACCACCCATGCGAATCCTCGTAAACCCCTTCGACCCCGATTCCGACCCCGGGATCGGCTTCCTCCGACGTCAACCTGTCGGTATACGATCAAGGGAAATTCCACTCTAGCCGGCGGACTCCGCCGCGAGACACCCGGGCGGAAAGACGAACGCGCCGGGCGCATGATAGATATCCGGGTATTTCTCGAGCAGCGCGGGCAGCTCTTGCACGGTCTTTATCCTGAGGCCGTTCCAGGCGCCGTAAAGCCCGGCCCTGTCCACCTGGACGGCGGGCATGCCAAAGTTGTTGGCTCCCCGCACATCCATGGCCAGGCTGTCCCCGATGTAGAGACACTCCTCGGGCTTCTTACCGAGCGCTTCGCAGCTATGTTGAAAGATACGCGGATCGGGCTTGGCAAAACCGATCAGCTTGGAATCAAAGATCCGGTCGAAGTACGCCACGAGACCGCCGTCTTCGAGCTGCTCCCTGACCCGACCGTCGGTGTTGGAGATGATTGACATGCCATATCCCATCCGCTTCAACCGGGTCAGCGTTTCCGCCACCCAAGGATAGGTGACGTTCCAGATGTTACGCCGCTTGTGCACCTCCAGGATGGCGTCCTTGATCGCCTCCGCGTGCTCCGGGCTCACGCCGAACTCTTCCAGAACCACGCGGAAGAAATGCCGGTGGCCGAAGATCTCTTGCTGCGGTACACCCCGCCTCCGTTCCTCATCATGCCTCTGCCCCAGCGCGGCCAGGCGGCGGGAGAAGTCGTCCGGGTCGATCTGGTAGGCGAACCTGGCCGCTTCCCGGCGAAAGACTTCGGCTGACAGGAAAACCAGCGTGCCCCCGGCGTCAAAGAACAAGTACGGCCGTTTCATCCAGTGGATACCACCTATACATCTCATTTGGGCGTGCCAAATGTCTTATCAACTCTTTTTTTCCTTGACCAGATCGATCGTGTCAATCACCGCGCCCTTGTTATTGCGGACGCTCATATGGATGGTGGTCGGCGTGACATCAAAGACGACATGGCTGAAATCCTTTACCGATTTGAGCGTATACGGCGCGGTGCCGGGATCGTACAGGCCCGCGGCCGAAGACCCGATCACGAAATAGTGAATGCCGTTGACCAAGTTATGCTGGTAGAAATGATGGTGGCCCGAGAGGACCATGTCAACCTGGTTAGGCTCAAAGAGCTCGGTGGCCATCTTGATCATTTCCGGATTCTCTCCTGGTTGATCGGCGCGTGCGCAATAGGCCGGTTTATGGCAGAATACGATCTTCCATGTCTTCTTGGTGGCGGCCAGATCCTTGGCCACGAACTCGTACTGCGGGCTTCCGGCGGCGACGGAAGCCTCCGTGTTGAGCGCCACGAAGTGCACATCGCCGTAATCAAAGGAGTAGTAATCCTGCGCGCCCGAGGGAGACGACGGTGCCTGGGTAAAGGCTTTGGTATTGGTGTTCCAGCCTTCGTGGTTTCCCACGACATTAAAGAAGGGCACGGACGCGATGAGGGCGAGTTCGTTCGGACGGAAAAAGATTGCTTTCCAAATGTTGTAGGCTGGTCGATCGCAGAGATCCCCTCCGTACAGGGAAAACCGTGGGTTGGCCTCCCTTAGCCTCAATGCGGCTTCGTCGTGACCCAAGGCGTTTGTCCGCGTATCGCCCATCATGGTAAAACGGAAATTCGTCCCTTCCTCGACCGCCGTGACGAAAGAGTAATCAAGGCTCTGCGCGCCGTCCTGTGAGGCCCGGTAATGATAGGTGGTATTGGGTTTGAGACCGGTGAGTTTCACATTATGCACGTAGGTGACGGGTGAGGCGTCCGTCGCTTCCATGCTTTCGGTCGTGGCCTTGGACCCGTACGAGGCGGTGGGGCCGTATTCGACCGTCACGGGGTTGGTGGAGTCGGACTCGACCAGGACATAGATACTCTCCGTCGTTACGGCCTGCAGATAAGGTGTCATCTTCATGGCCGCGGCGCCCGGTGCCGTGAGGGCCATAACGGCGCCAACCGCCAGGAATAGGTATCTAAGGAAACGGTGCAAGCTCGTCTTCTTCATTTCGATCCTCCTTTTTGAAGAGTGAATAACCCGGCTGGACCGAGCGCGGGTTCCGCGGAGTACCTGAAAAACCAGGATTACGCGATCACCGTTCCAGCAGTGTTTTTTTAGCGGAGAACCGCGCCTCCGGCTCAATCCTTGGGCGGCGACACCACTGGCGGCGGTCCGGGATCCTCTCCCTCGGCGAAATCATGGGTAAGGGTCGTGAAGTAATTGACATACTCCGAGGTGTTGGCGCCAAATGGCCGTCCGTCGCGGGCTTGCGCCAGCATGGCCGGATCGCGGTAATAGCGGGCCGCGATCATGAGCGTCTGCTTTTTCTCCCAGCGCAGAGCATTCGTCTGAATCACGAAATTGATGGCCTTCTTGATGGATCCCCGCCCCGCGGGCAGGACTTTCCCCCCGGGGTTTGGCCGGCGGTGGTCATGAGGTTCTCGTAGAGAGCGTTGTCGCCGCGGCGCAAGCAGAGTTCGGCCTGTCCGATGGCGCCGGAGAGCCATCCCTCGGTGTATCCGTGCGCTGAAGAATTCGCGGTCAGTTTGGTCTCGTCACAGGTCGTCGTACGGCGCAGTTCCTCGGGGATACCTCCGTCCGGGCGAATCATGGAGACCCCTTCTCCGCAAGTGTCGAAGATGAGCCCGTTCATCCGGTCCAACGCCGCCTGACGCATCCGGATGTACGCCGCGGCCGGAGTCTCGCCGCCCAGCTTGAGCTCGGGCCGGTCCCAGCAATAATCCGCTACGTATTGGCCGGCGTTGGTAATGACCGCCCCCCAGTTGTTACCCCGCGCATACTTGGTGAGGAGCGCCGGGTAGACCAAGGCGGCAAGCCAGTTCTGGAACTCTCTCTTCTCGCTCTTGCTCCAGTAGTCCTCGATCAGATCCGCCGCGCAGATCCACGCGGGCATGAGCCTTCCCATGGTCAACGGACAATCTCCACCCGCCTGCAAGCCCGTGATGGCATAGAGGCCTTGGATCCCGCCCTTGGCTTTGGCCGCATAGCGGACATCCCCGGTCAGCTGATAGGCAAGCGCGCACGCATAGGCTAACGGCGCTCCGTGCGCCAGATATTGGGGAGTAGCCGACGCCTTGCAGTCCACGGTACCACTGGCCTTTGTCAGGAAGCCGCCCTGGGCGTAAGCGACGACCGCGCTCACGGCGGATCTATACGGCTCGATGCCAAGGTCCGCCTTGCGCTTAATCTCCGCTAATTCCTGGGGTGTGGTCAGATAGCCGCGCGAAGGGCCTTTGACCTGCTCCGCGGTGGCGGCCGGAGCCGCGTGAACGGCCGCCAGGACCAACAAGCACGTTCCCACGGCCGCACCCGCAACAGGCCGGAAAAACCTGGCTAGAACGAATCGATCTTTCATGGCACGGTCTCTCCTCCATGTTTAACGATGGTTATGTGGCAGGTGCGGTTGCGGGGGCCGCAACGGCATCTGCCGCCTTGGGCGCGGCGGAGACCTCCGTCGATGGCTCACCCTCCCGGCCGTTTTTTACCGCGGAGACCACGTAATAATAAGTGGTCCCGTTGGTAAGCCCGGGATCCGTATACTTGCTCGCGGTCCAACCGGCGGCGACCGTCTTGTACCCGGTGGCACTCTGCGTGCTCCGCTTGATGATATAGCTCGTCGCGCCGGGCGACGCGTACCAGGAAAGGCGGACCAATCCATTGTATGGTTTGGCGTCCAAGCCCTTCGGCGCGGGGGGTACTTCAACCTCGGCGCCGGGCGGCGCCACCGTGGGCGGTTCTCCGACCACGCCCGCCGGGTCCGCGTGCGTGAGCGTGGTGAAATGGACCCAGGCATTGTTGGCGATGGGCCGGAACTGCTGGAGGTGGGCCATGAGACGGTCTTGATAGACTTTTGACCAGGCCTGGTTCTCGAAACGCCCGCCGGTGAATTGCCCGTTCTCGATCTTCCAGTCGACGAAGGTCGGCAGGACCCGGTCCTTATAACGCCGGAGTGCGATCTCCAGACTGCCCTTGTGGCCGTCATCCAGGTTCAACGGCTTACCGCCCCGGTCTTGATTGGCAAGCAAGAAGGTGAGCATCTCCCGCGGTGACCCGCGGCCGGCCGGCAACGTGACCAACGCGCCCGTCTCCTCCACATAATGCTGGTTCGCCGTGGTACAGATGTTGTCGTAGAGACTTGGGTCGCCCCGCCGGTAGGCGATCTCGCAGGCGACCATGAGGCCATCGCGGTGAAACCCCATATAATTATGGGAGGCATTATAATCTTCGGTGATATACGTTGATTCGGGCGCCTGCGCGCGCCGCATCTCATCCGGCACGCCGCCGTCCGGGCGAATCATGCTCTTTTTCAGGATGTCCGCCTGGCTTTTTACCAGGTTATCGCTGCCGGTTGATGAAGTGGCGCCGTTATATCCGTTGGCTTGATTAAAGAACTCCTGTCTGGCGAAGGCATATGCCTCGGCCACGGTGAATACCACGTGGTCTTCGGGGTTTTCGCTCTTGAACGCCAGATCGGGACGGTCCCAGCAGTAATCGGCGAAAGCCATGTTGGCGCCCTCCGCCCAGGCGTGCCAATTCCCGCCGCTCTCTTTGAGCCCCCGCCGGCTGATCGGGTAGGCGACCCGGCAGATCCAATCCTGAAACTGCCGCCGGTCGGCCTCGCTCCAACCTTCCCATCCCTCGAGCAGGTCGGCCGCGAAGACGAAGGTCGGGATGTGGATCGATACGTTCAGCATCGCCTGCCGCTGATAGGTGGCGTTCATGTTCTGACACTTCTGGAGGGCGACGATATACTCCCGGGCTTTTTCCGCATAGATGGCCTTGCCCGTCAGACGATAGGACAGCGCGAAGCCATAGGCCGCCGCATCCATATCGCACATCCAGTCCGGGAGATTTGTCCTGCTGTGATTGAACTCATATGTGGCGGGCACATTGTAGGTCCGTTTCATTCCCAGCAGCGACTCGGCATAGGCGATGGTAGCCTTGACCGCTCCGGCGTAAGGCTCAACCGCTTGATCCGCCTGGGCCTTGATCTTGGCCAGTTCCTCAGGACTGGTCAGATACCCGCGCGGAGCCCGGTTGGATGGCGCCGCCGTTCCGCTTGCCGCGCCGAAGGCAATCAGAATCACGGCCAAGCTGATCACCGGCAATAAGGCTTTGATCGAACGTCGCACTTGTCTCATTACATTAACCCCCTTTGGCAGCGTTGTGAAAACCGCTTTCTCGGACGCTTCCAGTATTCATAGGCCGGTCTCTCGCACAAGTCGCCGCCGCAAAGCGAAAACCGCGGCGGTTTTTCCTGTATCAACCCGGCGATCTCGTTATGAATGGACGATCGGGTGCGGCAGTCCGCCATCCAGGCAAACCTGAAACCGGTGCCGGGTTCGGCGGCGGTGATGGAGCTATGGTCGGCGGAGGCAGCCTCGCCCTGGGTGGCGCGATAGTTGTAGATCGTATTAGGCTTGCGGCCTGTCAGTTTCACGTAGCAATACGAGCAGCCGGAGGCGCCTTGCGCGTGCTTTCACGGTGCCGATACTCCTTTTCTAAGCAGGGGGCTCTTCCGCGTGAAGAGCCCCCTGCACTTGCGGCTAGACCTCGGGACGTTCGCTGATGATTTCCGCATCCCAGACGAGGTCGTCATCCTTGGCGTCGCTCTGATGCACTTCCACGGCGAAAACGTGCAGGCCCTGGCTCATGTTCTGAATGACGGACAAGGCCTCGTAGAGGTCGATGACCTCGTATTTTCCACCCTCATGGCTTACCGCCGGCGTGTCATGGGTGACCGGCCCCGGCGGCAACCCGCGCCGCAATAGTTCCTGGCCGTCGGCATAGAGGATGAACCCGTCGTCGTAGTTGACGGAGAGTGTCAGCTTGTTGAATCTGGTATGGTGATCGCCGCTGAAGGAGAATGCCTTGCGGAAGTAATACGTCTTCTGCCCCGCCGGCAGCTTGGTTTTTATATAGCTCTCCCCGAATCCCAACGGCCCGCTCCCGCTGGCCCAAGTCTGATCCTTGAACGAAAGCTCTTTCCAGGCCGGGTCGGGCGCCTGGCCGGCGGCGTAGTATTTCCAGGTGCCGTTCTTCAGCAGCAAAGGCTTGAGGATCGGCGGCAGCGGCGGCGGCGGCGTGGGCAATGCCGCCGGGTCCACGGCGGGCGGCGGCTCTGTCTTGGTCAGGGTGAGCTTGTCGAGCACCGTTCCCTTGCCGCTGTATACCGTCAGGTCTAATACCGTCGGCGTAACGTCCGCGATGGCGAAGTTATAGTCAAAAGCCGCGTTAACCACGTAGGAGCCTTTCCCCGGACTGGCTAGCGGCGCGCCGGCGGAACCGATTGTAAAGTGGTGGATCCCGTTTACGAGGCCGTGTTGATAGAAGTGGTTGTGGCCGGTCAGGATCACGTCGACCTTGCACGGTTCAAAGATATACGTCGTCATCAGCTTCATACCCGCGGTCTCGCCGTTGCCGCCCAGGCTATAGGCTGGTTTGTGGAAAAACACGACCTTCCAGGTCTTCTTGGTGTTCAAAAGGTCCTGGGTGGCGAATTTCCACTGCGGGCTGTTGGGCTCGTATGGGATCTCAGTGTTCAGGCAGAGAAAGTGGGCGTCTCCATAATCAAATGAATAGTAATCCTGCGTACCCGAGGCGGACGCCGGCGCCTGGGTGAACGCCTTGGTATTAATGGTCCATCCTTCATGATTCCCGGGTGCGTTGAAGAACGGCACGCCGGCCGCCAGCGCCATCTGGTTCGGGACAAAGAAATCCCGCTTCCAGTATTCATAATAAGCCCGCTCGCACAGGTCGCCGCCGTAAAGCGAGAAGCGGGGCCGCTTTTCTTTTATCAGTCCGGCGATCCCGTCATGAATGGCCGGCTGCGTGCGGGTATCCGCCATCCAGGCAAAACGGAAACCCGTCCCCGACTCGACGGCGGTCAGAAAGGTATGATTGGGCGACGCAACCTCCCCCTGGATCGCGCGATAATTATATTCGGTGTTAGGCTGGAGACCGGTCAGTTTTATGTTATGCACGTATGTCGCGGGCACGGTATCCGTTGGTTCGATGCTCTCCGTGACCGCCTTGCTCCCATAGGCGGCGGTGGTGCCATACTCGACC
The DNA here is from genome assembly GCA_050260415.1 of Bacteroidota bacterium. Taxonomy (GTDB): domain Bacteria; phylum Bacillota; class UBA4882; order JAAYXC01; family JAAYXC01; genus JBLNCE01. Next base: position 14,736 of record JBLNCE010000096.1, read on the forward strand.
GTAACGGGTTGGGTTGTGTCGGACTCCACCAGAACATAGACGCTCTCGGTCGTGACCGCTTGCAGGTACGGGCGCATAACCATGGCCGCCGCACCAGGCACGGCCAGAGTCTGACTGGCGGCCATGACGGCGCCGAGAACAAGGGCCTTGAGGAGGCGGCGGGGTTTTGTGCCGGCCACGAATCATCCCTCCAATATCATCTCTCATTGCAGGAGACCGTCTTAATAAATCCGCACGCTGAGCGCGGATTGCCCAGCGTCAGCGTGCGGCAGGTAAGAACTGGTTACGGTTGGCAAATCACCACGATTACTTGACGCGAACGATGATTAGTCTTTCTTTTCACGTTCCGGTATCTCACCCGCCGGGCCGAGGACCTCGGGATCGACCTCCGGACGCAGGAAGGCGAAGCTGTCTAAACCGACGCGTCCATTGATGTTGTTCAGGCTCACGGTATGTTTACCGGGTTTCAACTTGACCAGAGCGGGCTTGCCGTCGGCGCCGGTAACAACCAGGTTCTGCCAGTTATTGACGCCCTTGGACCAACCGCCTGTCCAGTAGAAGACGATCTTCTTGAAGGCCTCGCCCGGATATTCGCCGTCGATCTTCATTTCCCTGATCATGTCGATACCTTCGTCTTCGCTGCTGTTAAACCGAATGACGACCTTGTATTCGTAGGCCTTGTTCTTGTCGAAGAGTCCGGTACCCTTCGGAACCTCCACTTCCCACTCCAGGAGTTGACCAGGGAAGTCCCAGTTACGGACGCTGTAGCCGCCGGAGGCCATGGTGCGCCCCTGAAGCTTCTCGACCGTGCCTCCCTCTTCCCTGACGAAAGACTCCGCCTCAACGATGATCTGCGGGGTGGGTGCCGCGAACGCAACCGTGAGCGTCAACACGAACAACGCGGCCAGAAGAACAGATACCCTCTTCAAAAGAATCCCTCCTGTTATTTTGTTGTTTATACCAACGGCCTTAGCCGTTTTTCGGGGGGAAGCAATTCCCTCAGCCCGAAAGCTTATTCCCTCATTTGTGCGCGATCCTATCTGGCGTTATAACGATCGAGCGCGGCCTGGTAAGCTTTGACCACGTCATCGATCCCCATCCTCTTGATCTGGGCCACGTAGGCGTCGAACTCAGTGAGCTTGACGGTGCCCAGGATGAACCGGTGGCACATCTCCTGGACATAGGTATTGATCTCGTTGAACTTGGCCACCGTAGCCTGGCTTTCCGCGGGCGACAGGCTGATCGGCGGCAAGGTTAGACTGGTGTCGAGCGAATCGGTCCAGGTCTGGATCGCATCCCACGCCGGTGTTCCCGCCACGCCGGGAATGGGTAGCTTCTGATACTGTTCGAAATAACGTACGTCCTGCAGACCCAGCCAATTTTCGTTGATATAAACGCTCATGGCCTGGGTCATCGTGAGTTTCTGGGGATTGTTCGTGATCAGGCTGGTAAACCTGGGATAACCTTTATCCATGGTGTAGGTCTGGCCCAACACGCCGAAGTTGAAAAGCATATGGCCTTCCTTGCTGAAGGCATAATCAAGCCATTTGATGGCCGCGACCGGATTCTTGCAGGCCGTGGTGATGGCAAGGCCGTTGCCGGTGGCCAACTGGATCACGGAGGATTCGAAATTGTAGCCTCGCTTGCCCGGCGCCTTCGGGAACGGGATCCCGGCCAGCGTGAAAGTCTTCGGTTCCTTACCCGCCATGTTGGTCATATGCTTCTGCACGCCGCTGCCGGCATTGCCATAGAGCGCACCGATCTGGTTGGCATAGATCTTGGATTCAAACTGCGCGCGCTCCAGGATCGGGAAGTCCGGATCGATGAGGCCTTCGGCATACAGCTTTCTGATCCAGGTCAAGGCTTGTTTGTACTCGGCCGTGATCGGGCTGAAGACCACTTTACCCTTCTGTTGCTGCAAGCCATTGCTGTAACTCGGCCCGATATTGGCGCCGAACATCCAAAACAGCCTGGTGAACTCACCGTTCGTATTCATGCGCGACGCGCCGAAGGGAATCTCGTCAGCCTTGCCGTTACCGTTCGGGTCCTTTGTTTTGAAAGCCTTTAGTACATTGTACCACTCATCCGGTGTGGTCGGGGCTTTGAGCTTGAGCTTATCCAGCCAATCCTGGCGGATCATGAAGCCCGCGAAAACCCGGATCTCGGGTTGAATCCGCATCTGCGGGATAAAGAAGATATTGCCCTGATCGTCCACGAGCTGCTTCCGGACTGTTGGTTCCTTCTTGAGAAGGGCCTTAATATTCGGCGCGTACTTGTCGATCAGATCGTTCAGCCTGATGATGATGCCGTCGTCGTAAAATTTCCGCGCACCGCCCGGTACCGCCAGCCAACCGCCCATGCCGGAAGGCAGGCCGGTCAGATCGGGAAGATCGCGCGAGGCCAGCATCAGGTTGAATTGCTCGTTGTCCAGGCCGCTCATGGGACACATCCACTTGATCTTGACGCCCGTTCGCTTTTCCGCCACCTGAAAGCAGAGCCTGTCACCGAGGGACTTCGTCACCGCGGCGCTGGGGTTGGGAAACCAGATGGACAATGTAATCCCACCCGGGATGGGATAGCCCCTCTCGCCGCCCAACACCGGCGGCGGCAGGGCGATCGTCGCCGCCAGCAGCGCTGAAATGCCGAGGATCCGCGCGGCACCGGTCAACCTTATCATTCTATACCTCCCTTCGTCTAAGAATCAGGCAGGGGTGTTCTAGCCCGCGTTATTGTTTCAGAGAACCGATCATGACGCCTTTCACGAAGTATTTTTGCGCGAAGGGATAGACGCACAGGATCGGCAGCGTCGCCACCACGATGGTGGCATACTTGATATTCTCCGCGATCTGCTCGCGGTCCTGCGTCACCCCGCCCATCATATCGGAGACGCTCTGCTGGATCAGGATCTCGCGCAAGACTAGTTGGAGTGGGTATAACAGCTTGTTGCGGAGCATGATCAGGGCGTTGAAGAAGCTGTTCCAGTGATAGACGGCGTAGAACATGATGATCGTGGCCACCACCGGCTTGCAGACGGGGATGAAGAGCCGGAACAAGATGGTGAAGTCGTTGGCCCCGTCCAAGCGCGCCGATTCCTCGAGTTCAACCGGGACCGCGGCGAAACTCGTCCGCATGATGATCAGGTTCCAGGTGCTGATGGCCGCCGGCAGGATCATGGCCCAGATCTTATCCACGATGCCAATCTTGTCCGCAAGCAGGTACAAAGGGATGAATCCGCCGTTGAACTGCATGGTAAAAACGATGGCCAGCATGAGAAACCTCTGCCCGGGCAGTCCTCTTCGAGAGAGGGCATAAGCGCCGAAGGCAGTCAGCACGAAGTTCAGAGCCGTTCCCAGGACCAGATAGGTCAAGGTATTGCGGTACCCGATCAGGATCATGGGGTTTTGAAAGACCAGGCGGTAGACGCCGAAACTGGCGTCCTTGAGCGACCAAAAGAGTTTACCGCCCCTGGCCATGGTGACCGGGTCGCTGACCGAAGCCATCAGGACATAAAGGAGCGGATAGATCGTGACCAATGCCAAGAGGGATAGCGCCATAACGTTAAAGACATCAAAGATCCATTCCCCAAGCGATTTTCGATAGATCATCGTCTAAAACTCCTTCACCACAGGCTTGTTTCACTGACCTTGCGGCTGATTTGGTTGGCGAGCACGACCAGGGTGAAATTGATCACGGAATTGAACAGGTACACGGCCGAAGCGTAACTGAAGTCTTGCAGCAACAGGCCCTGGCGGTAGACGAAAGTGGAAATAACATCAGCCGTCTCATAGATCATCGGGTTATACAAGAGCAGGACCTTCTCGAATCCGACGGTCATCATGCGCCCGAGGCGGAGAATCAACATGATGATAATCGTCGGCGCGATACCGGGCAGGGTGATATGAATAAGCTGATGGAACCGGTTGGCGCCATCAACCGTAGCTTGTTCGTAGAGTTGCGGATCCACGCTCATAAGGGAGGCCAGGTAAATGATTGAACCCCAACCGACCTCCTGCCAGATAGCCGAGGCGACGTAAACGGGCTGAAAATACCTGGGATCGGTCAGGAAAGGCTGCGCCTTGATGCCGACCAAGCCGAGAATGGCGTTCAACAAACCGTCGGATTGACAAAAATTAAGAATAAGGCCGGCCACGACGACCACGGAGATAAAGTGCGGCATGTAGGTGATGCTCTGTACGATGCGCTTGAAGCGGTGGCCGACCAGTTCGTTCATGAGCAAGGCGAGAACGATCGGCGCCGGGAAGTGGAAGATGAGATCGAGAAGGTTGATTGAGATTGTGTTGCGGAACAGACGCCAGAAGTAATAGCTATTGAAGAACGCCTCGAAGTGCTTGAAACCGACCCAGGGGCTTTTCGCGAAACCAAGGAAGATCTTGAAATCCTTGAAAGCGATCAGCGCGCCGTACATCGGCCCGTAGTGAAAGACAAGATAGTACAAAAAGACCGGTACCAACATGAGGTAAACGTACTTGTACTTCGCGTTCCTTACGAACCAGTTGCTGCGTTTCGTTTCGTACATGAGCGTTGCGTTTTGTGCTCCCACTATCGTTAGCTCCCTTCTGTTTGCCGCCCCGCTTTTCCTCCGTGCGCTAGCGGAAACAGCTCGCCGCGACCCAAGCTTGGCAGACTACCGGATTGTCTTAGTTTCATCATAGGAAGCAATATCCGGACTGTAAATCGCTTGTTCTTCCACGGATGGACGGCATTTTACATTCGGCCGGGGCCGTGATGTGGGTAACTTAAGCAGTACGCGGACTAGCGGCGCCATAAAGGAGGCCGCGCATGCTAGCGGCGCGATGATTGTTTCAAAGATCCGCGATATACCGGATATCGTCCCACGGATGCGCCGCGGCATCGAAAAACGGACGGCGCATCCGGCAGCCGTCCGCAATATTGACCGGCAAGTGGTGGCATACCCTAACCCGCCAAACCGGCGTCTCCCCCTCCGCCCTCCCGGAACTGTCCCGGCGTTATACCTTCGTATTTCTTGAAGATCCTGATGAAAGTATTGGCGCTCAAATACCCGACCGCCGTCGCCACCTCGCCGACCGTAAGCGATTCGTCATGCAGAAGTTTTTTTGCCTTTTCGATCCGCAGACGGTTGAGATAATCGGCAAAGTTGTATCCCGTCTGGTCCTTGAAGAAACGGCAGAGATAAGAGGATGATACCTGGGTCTGACCGGCAAGCAACCCCAAACCAAGGTTTGGATCGGCATAGTTGCGTTCCAATACGGAGAGGATCTCCTCCTTGAGCTGTGTGTTGTGACTCTCGCGACGGCCCGTGATCCATGCACAGATCTGGCCGTACATCTGTTTGAGCCGTTCCCGCATCTCGGGGGCGGTATCGGTTTGCGTCAACCAACGCTCCGTGCCGGCGTCGGCGCCGAAGACTTCCTCCTCGGCGATGTTCAACTCGTGCAACACTTTGAGGGCTGTACCGAACAAGTCATAGAAGATGCACCGTATAAGGCCGATCGGTAGCCGCCGCCGCACGAAATTTTCGGTATAGACCTCATCGACCAGGGCGGAGACGGCGGCAAAGTCCCCCACCTTGACATGGTTGATCAGCTGGCGTTCCCAGTCAAGCGGGTAAAAATAACTCTTGTCGGCCTGCGTGATCTCGTTGAAAGCTGTTATGGCGCAACGGCCGCTTACGATCTTGTAATCCGCGGCTTGCACGGCCTGGCGGAACGCCTGCGGAATCCCGTCGGTCCCATGGGATACGCTCAGACCAATACCGATCGGGATCTGGTAATCCCGATCTAGATTGGCCTGGATCGTTCGCGCCAGTTGCAGCGCGGCGGCCTCTTTATCTCCCTCGGCGTCCAGGACGGCCAGCACGGCGAGGCGCTCGTCGTCGATCTCCGTGATCGAGCAAGAGATCAGACGCCGGATAGCCTCGGCGGCGGCCAGGGACATGACGCCCAGAACCGCCTCCCCGTTCTTTTCGGTAAAGAATTCCACATCCACCACCAAGACGGCGAAATCTGCGTTCGGGGACAGATGCAGTGTTTGAAATGCGTCCGCGCTCTCCGTTGCCGAGATACGGCCATGCAACAGTCTGCGCAAGAGATTACCCTGCACAAGCGTCTCGTTCTCCTTGAGATACGCCTGGAGATAACGGTTTTCCCGCACCGTCTCTTGCGCGGTTTCAAGGATCATCGTCAGTTCGTCGCTGCGATCCGGACTCTTGGCGCGCAGCGGCTTGAAGACTTCGAGTATGGCTTGAATGGGCCGGTAGTTGCGCCATGATAGTATTGTCGCCGTACCGACGCCGACCAGCAGGCACAGCACGAGGACCGCCAGCATCAAGCCCCGGATGGACGAAACCCGCGCGTTGAAGATATGCGCCGGTACCATTGATACATAATTCCAGCCCATGATCTCGGACTTTTGGGAATAAACCACGAATCTCTTGCCAGCAATCTTCCGTTCGGTGAAATTGAGGCCGCTGGGAAAGGTCCAGGCGCCCGGCGGGACCTCTCCCGTGGAGATCAGGACATTGCCCTGCGCGTCCGCGATAAAGGCCACTCCCTGCCGATCGGCGACCAGCGGCTCAAATAGTTGTTGCACCTGTTCGCTGTCGATATAGGCCACCATCGTGCCGGCGGATCCGCCCCAGTTGGTCGGCAGCGACTGCATGTAGGTCAGATACCGTCGCAGCTGGCCCTCCTGGCTGATGTAATCCTGGGCAAAAACGCTGCCATAGTGCGTCTTTTTCAACTGGACAAGCCATTGTTCGTAGTCAATGCCGATCGGGTGGGCGACCGATTCATAAAAAAACGCCGGCGTATAACGCCCCTGTCTGGAGACTATGGCGTCGGCCTTGATACTGTAAACGTTCAGACTGCTGATGAAACGGTTCGGCGCTTGAAAAATGCCTATCTCCTTGAGCAGTCCCATGATCTTGAGGATCTCGTCCGGTCCCTCGCTCGGGCGCAAAAGGAAGTCGAGCACCCTCGAATTCAATGAAACCTGGCCGGCAAGAAGACCGAGTTCCTGAATACGCAAGTCCATAACCTGCGCCACTTGACTCAGCATCATCTGGTTTGACTTGCGCACGTCGTCTTCCACTTGCCTTAGGATACGTCCGTAGACAACGCTCCCAATAATGACGATGGGGAGGATCAGGATCGCGATGTACGAGATCAAGAAATTTAAGAACACACCTCGATCCCTTACCCGCCAAGCGCATTTGAACAAGAATCCCGCCTCCTCAAGGCCCGACTATGCGAGCGTAATCCGTTACGTACGGGGGGCGCGGATACGTTATTTCGGCTATGTCTTCCCTCGGTTAATACCTTCTCTATTATCGGACCTAAACCTTCTTGATCCGTTGTGAAAACGCCCACCTTCTCGTTGGGGCGGAAAGATTGCCAAGCCCGGATCCAGGTCGTGCGCTTGCCCCCGGCCTGGCCTGCGCTGAGCCATCCTCTGCTTTCGCAGGCTTTCCACATCGTGGCGAAGAGAGGGATGGCAGCGACCCTCTCTTCGCTGCCAAAGGATAGCGGAAGGTACCGTATCGGACGACGGTACCCGACGCGCCTGGGCGCCAAAAAGGCGGGCCCTGCAACACATACCTAGCGCAAGACATACCCGAGCAGATTGTTCAGATAGACGGTGGCGACGGGGTCATCACCGTAGCGCCGCGTCGCCTCGAGCTGACTCAGCAGGACCGCGCCTTTGCCGAGCGGCACCTCGACCAGGCCGTCGTTCTTCAGGAAATTGAAGCATTCGACATAGGTCCTGACGTGTTCCAGTTTGCGGACGCCATACCCCGATCGCGCGCCGAACAACGTCTTGGCCGGTACGTGATTTTCCTCGGTACCCTGCCTGATGTAACTGCTGATCACGACGGTATTGCCGTTCCACATCCGGAAATGCTCGGGCGCCAGACCCGCGAAGATGGGCTGCGACCAATCAGCAACATATACGAAGTCGTCGATTTGGTCGTCCTCTCTCAAGATCCGTAACGGCGTATTATCGATCCAGTCGATCTCAATGGCTTGCCGATCGATATGGTAAACGTCCTGCTCCAGGACCAGGATCCGGCCGCCCTCCTTGGCGAATCGGTTCAAAGCGCTCTTGTCGCGCTCGGTCAAGCGTGATAAAGCGCCGGAACCGACGACCACCGCCTCCTCCGCCCCAAGCGCCGCCGGCATCTCCGCTACATTGCGAAACGGCACGCCCATGCGCGTTAGAAGCGCGGCTGTCCTGCCTTCGGGGTCAAAGAGGCAGACCCGTTTCCGATACCGATCCGGACGCGGATGCCGCAGCGCGGACGGGGCAACCAAGATGCGCAAGGCGTTATGGGAGAGGACTTCATTCCCCACACGCCATTCAAGTTCGAGGTCGGCCTCGCTGATCCTGTCCCCGGCAGGATCGGGCAGGACGAGTTCCAGCGGCAGGACCTTTATCTCATAATAACCGACGCGGTCGATCGGGGCTTGTCCCTCCGCCAGCACGCGTCCCTGACCGTCTTTGACGGCGTAGCTGAGAGCGCTCCCGTGGATATCCCCCCGCGCGGCGTCGTCATTGATCAGGTATGCCTCGGCTTTGAGCGGGTCGCCGCCGAATACATGCCTGTGCCAGCATTTGATGCTCGCGTGGGCCGGCTCCATGACTTCCTTGAGGGCCTGGGCGGCCGGCTTGGGACTGATCTTTTCCTTGGACAGGGGGTGGAAGAACCAGTTGAACAGGGCAAAGGGAGAGACGCCGGAAAGGTTGTTCGTCTCGTCCCGGGAGCGCCTGAGAATCTCCACGATTTCCTTGAGGAGAAACGCCTGGAACCAGAGGGCGCGCCGGTTTTCCTCGTCGGGGTACCTGCCGATGCGGCGCACGCGCAGGGGATACTGGTAGAGGTGGCCGTCATCCGCGGTATAGGCCGCCAGGAATTCGGTCAGGATTACCGGTTTATGCATGTCGCGCCAGAACTTGCTGTTCCGCCGATCCTTCAGGCCGCCCGGCTGCATAGGCTGGCCTTCATCCGGCGACAGGGCTTCCATCATGGCTTGTCCCTTGACGATGGCCTCAAACGAGTAAATGCAGTTGTCATACCAGCCGCCATAGATGTGCCAATCCCGGATCTCCCCGCCCTCCACCTCCAGCGAATACCCCGCGTTGTGGTAGACGGGCAGGGAGGCGTCCGCTTCCAGGACCGCCTCGCGCAGATCCTCAAGATAGTGGGCCATCGAATCATAGCCGGTCATCTTTCCCATCTCCGGCAGGAACTCGGACTCGTTCGAGAGACAATAGATGGCGAGGCAGGGATGGTGTTTGGCCTGACGGACCAGGTCGCGATACTCCCGCTTGGTATTCACGATCTCGGGCGCCTGCTGCATCAGGGGTCCCTCAAAGATGGCCAGCAGGCCGAACCGGTCGCAGCCACGGAGCCACGCTTGGGACGGCGGTTCGGTATGATACCTGATGCAGTTCAGGTTCAGGTCCTTGCACATCCCGAGAAACTTCGCGATGTATTCCTCGTCGTGCGCGATCAAGGGGGCCGGCGGGGAGCCGGCCCCGCGCAGGAAATACGGCCTGCCGTTCAAGTAGAACTTCCGGTCCCTGATCTCGAAGACCTTGAAGCCGATCTCCTTGGCCGCCATGCCCATGGAGGCCCGTTCATCCTCCAATTCCACTTCGAGGCGGTACAGGTTCGGGGCTTCGGGGCTCCAGGGCTTGACGTCCAGATTATTCCAACGGTAGGTAAGCACGGTCGTTTCTTCAGGCAAGCGCGTATGTTTAAGTTCTTCCCTGACGACCCGGCCGGAGCCGGGTTCGACCAGCCGCGCCTTGACCGCCAGCATTCTGGGGTCACCGTATGTACGGATGACCGTCGCGGTCAACTTGAGGCTGTCCAGGGTGGTCGTGACGTCAAAATCGCGCAGATAAGCCTGTCCGGTGGCGTATATCTCGACCGGCTGCCAGATGCCGGCATTGTCCCGCGTCTCGCCGACCGGAATCTCCAGGGTCCGACCGGGCACGAACATATGGATCCCGCCCTGGTCGAAGCGGCGCTCATCATGGGGATAAAAGCAGTGCTTTCCCCAGACCTGAACCACGATGGTATTCTCCCGTGAAAAATCGAGATGGGGAGTGATGTCGAACTCAAAGGCGCTGTATGCCCCCAGGTGTTCGCCCGCCAGGTTGGCGTTAACCCAGACCTTCGCTTTGGCCGCCACCGCCAGGAACCTCAGGTGCACGCGTTGGCCAAGCCATTCTTGGGGGAGGTTTACTTTTTTGCGGTACCAGCCTACTCCGAGGTGGTCCTTGAAGGGAGGGACGGCGCCGTCTTTGTAATAGCCGTTCTGGTAGTAGTACTCCCCGACCACGCTCATCCAGCGGGAACCGTTCCAACAGTATGGCACCTGGATCGGCTGCCATTCTATTTCCGGGTGGCCGTACAGGTGGGCGTAGATATTCTCGCACTTGAGGTGTCCCGGGGTAAAATCCCATTCGCCGTCCAACGATATTTTCCGCGGATGCTCCAACATCGGTACCACCAACCTCGCTAATAAAGTGTGATAAATCGCAGAGATACGCGAAACTCTATCCTAATCCACCTGGACGGGGGCGGCAAGGCTCTCCGTCAGGTGGTATGGCAGAGCCAGACATGCGTACCGGCCCGATCGGTTAGATACAGGTGGGATTCGGAGATGGTATCCGTGTTTCCGTCCGCCCAGAAAGCACCACGCCGAGCAATCCCGCTTTGGCCATCACTGCCGCCTCCTTTAGACTCTTGGTCCTAAAAGAGGCGTGAAAAACCCCGTCCTGTCGAGCAGCCCAGCCATGGACGGCTTGCTCCATGTGTAGACTCGGGCTTTAGCCGGACGGCGCTGGGGTTTTTCAGAAAATGGCATCAAACTCACCCCCCGTCCCCCTCTCTAAGTTTAGAGAGGGGGTGCCCGCAGGGCGGGGGTGAGTTGGCAAACGCAGAAGCCGTCTCATTTTCATCCTTGGTTGTCCCGGCAGAATACCGGGGTGATACTTCTAAAAAGAGCCGCGAAACCCCCTCAAACCGTGATCGCGCAAAGGCCGCTAAGAACATAAAGGGGATTTAGCAGGGTTTTTGCTTCTGTTTTTCTTGGCGATGCTTTGCGTCTTTGCGCGCGTCTAACTCTTACAATCCAAAGCGACCACTCAGCGCCGGCCGCGCATCACCCCATGACCGCCGTGACTTCATGGACCTTCCCGTCGGGCACGTAGGCGATCCGGTTGCCCTCGATCTCCTTGCCGTCCACGACCAACCGCTTCAGACCTTTCTGCACCCCGTCCGGATTACTGATCTTGATATCATAGGTGTTTTCCCGGAACTTCCGCCTGATCCGGCAGCTCTTCCAGGCCGCGGGCAGGCACGGGTCGATGACGACTGAATCGTAATCGCAATGGAAGCCCATGATCCATTGGGTCATGGCCCGGTACATCCAGCCGGCGCTGCCCGTGATCCAGCCGAACATGGCGAATCCCGGCCGCGGATTGTCCGGACCCTGGTACATGTTGGTAAAAGCATAGGGCTCGCAGCCGGAATTCTCGACCGGGTTTTCCTTGCTGTCGGGAATGATCTTGGCGAGCGTCTCGTAGGCTTTGTCGCCCCGGCCCAGGATGCAGTCGGCCACGATCTTGAACGCCCCGCCGTGGCAATACGGGGTGCCGTTTTCCCAGACCCCCGGGACGAAAGCGGTCAAGCGGCCGATTTTCTTGTTTTCCTTGGTATAGGTCGGCCAGAGCGTCAACATGCCGTACGGCGCCTCGAGCAGTGTATCCACGGCCTTGAATGCCTTCTCGATCCGGTCGGGCGGGGCGATCCGGCTGATCACCGCCCAGGATTGCGGGTTCAAATAGATCCGGCCTTCCTTTTCCGTATGTGTCCCCACCTTATGGCCGTCGTCCGTATATCCTTCTATGTACCATTCGCCGTCCCAGGCCACGGCGTTGACCACCCGCCGCACGTGTTCGGCCATGGACCGCATCTCGGCCGCCAGATCCTCCCGGTGCAGGATTTCGCGGGTGATGCGCTCCATCTCCAGCAGGCTGAGATGGAAGGCAATCGAGGTCCAGGCCGTCTCGCCCTTGCCCGCCGCGCCCATGCCGGTCAGGGAGTCGTTCCAGTCGCCGAGGTGCGCCAGGACGAGCCCGTGGAGGCCGACATCCTTGAAAAGGTGCCGCATGGCCCGCAGGCAATGCTCAAGCACGGTCCCCTCCCCGCCGTCGAGGAAGGGCCTGATCACGTCGAGCAGACCGAAGTCGCCCGTCTCCTTGAGGTATTCGTTGACCGCCATCGGGATCCAGACCGGGCTGTCGGAATAATAACGTTCATCCAGGGGCATCCAGCCGCGCGGCGCGTGGCCGTCACTGTATTGATGCGCGAGCGCCTCCAGGATCTTGCGCTTGGCATCGGCGGCGTTGAAAGGCACATTACCCCATGCGTCCTGCAGCACGTCGCGATAGCCTCGATGATTGCCGCGCCCCACCTCCGAACAGAGAAACACCTGCTGTTTCGTCCAGGTATTGAAGATGTTGTTGATCCGTTCGTCCGGCGTCTCGATATAAAGCCGGTTGACCATCTCTTCCTTGCGCGCCAGCAAGTTTTCAAAATCCGCGTCGATGGCGCCGGGCGCGAACAGCTTCTTCACCATGCGCAGCGCTTCTGCTTTGGTATCGGTGGAGCCGATGAGAACATCCACCCGCTCCTCGGCGCCGGGCGCAAGCGCGAATGTGATCTCGAACGCGCCCGCCAACCGTTCGCAACTGGCGATGGTGTTGGCGCATCGCCCCTCGATCACGGCTCTAGGCAGGCTGTAAGTCCCATACGTGCCCAGGAACCCGGTCAGACTGCTGTCGAAGCCGGATGGTCTTCTGCTCACGGCCATGAAACCGTTGTAGCGTTCGTGCGGCCGCTCATCGGCCGGATTGTACGCCAAGATCGTATGATGCGCTTCGTCGTATTCCGCGTACAAATAGCTGAAGTAGTCGCTGCGCGCTTCGTAACCTTCCAGCGACCATTCGACCAAGGGGTAAAGCTTGATCCGTCTCCCGCGGTTGGATTTGTTCTTGATGCGGAAGGTCCAGATCTCGGTGGGATCGCTCTCGTTGACGAAGACACGGGCGTCGGCCTCTATTTCCTGGCGCGATGAGTGGTATTTCGCGTAACCCAGCCCCATGGTGCATGCATAGGCGTCGAGCCTCTTGTTGGCGGGATAGAAGCCCGGATTCCAGTAGTCCCCGGATTCATCGTCGCGCAGGTAAAAGTACCTGTTCCCGTCGTTGATGAGCTTGACCCGGCCTCTCAGATCGACATACGACGCGGTGATCGTCGCCTTGTCACAGTATAGGCCGTGACCGGTCAAAAGCTGGTTGAAGGCTGACAGGAAACGCTCGTTCCACGAGTAGTTCAGCATGGGCCGGCGTGTCTCATAAGTGGTAAAAACGTATTCACGGCCGTCTTTTTGAAAGTGACCCAGAGTACTCATGTATCCAGACCTCCATCGCCATATTCTGTATGGACCGCCGGCCGCGCACGCGGACCGTCAGCTGGCGCTTACGGTCACCATCGCGGATCTACCACCCAGGCTCTCGCCCTTGGCGTTCATCGCCGGGACCATAAAGTAGCGCGTCCCGCCGGGGAACGTGGTGTCGGTGCGGGAAGCAACCCTTTGCCGCGCGGGCGTCATTCCACCCCCGCCCATTCCAGGTCCAGCATCTTGCTCACCGCTTTCAGGAAATAGTCATGGGCTTTGCTGCCCGGAGCGGGTGCCTCGCGGGCGATCCTCCGGTAACAGGCCAGCGCCTCGCCGAAGGCGCCGAGCTTTTCGTGGCAAACGCCCGTACTGTACAGAGCCTGGGTCCAGAGGTCCTTATCCCGTTCCGCGATCGTGAGGATCCTGGCCAGATCCGCGATTGCTTCCTCGTACCGTCCCGCTTGGATACGCGCCGTCGCCCTACCGCCGTATGCCGCGGCGCCGAGATATGTCAGGTTCAGGACGGGATTCTCATCGTGTTCCCAGATTCTGAAGCCGAACTCCTCGAAAAGCCGAATAGCCTCGTCCCACCGGCCGAAGTCGTTGTACATGTTGAGCAGCGTCCTGGCGGCGGTCTGGGTCAATGGGGCGCTCCCCTCGACGATCTCCAGAAGTCGGCGCCGCTTCTCGGTTTCGCCGCGTTCGCGGTAGATCTGGTTTAGATAGACATAGATCTCATGGTTGGCCGGTTCATAGCCCAGCGCTTCCTCCAGGATCGCCTGGGCTTTCTCCGTATCGCCCATAATCTTCCATAGGATATAGCCGAGGCTCCGGTTGAGCACCGAATAACGCATCCCAAGACGGAGGCATTCCTGCCACAGTCCCACGGTGTCCTCGTACAATTCGCGGGTCTGGTAGATCAGGCCAAGGAAGTAGCGAGCCTTGACGGCCTTTTCGCCGAGGCGCGCGATGACGTCGCTCAGCACCACGGCCGTTTCTGGGTGGTTCGGAAAGACGAAATCGGGGGCGGCTTCCTCGGCCTGACGCCAGAGCGCCTCGGCGCGCTGCGGTTGCGCGAGTTTCTGGCAGTAATAACCGGCATGATAGGACAGGAGCGGATGGCCGTCCCGATTGTCATCCTCCACCACTTGCAGCGCGGCGGCATAATCGCCGACCGCCTGGTAGATGGCGGCGACGGTCAGGACATTATGGGCGTCCTTGCGGATCGTCCGCCGGTATTCCTCAAGCGCCTGCGTCGTGTTCTTGCCCTGCTCCGTCAGGTTGAAAAGCCGCTCCCTCCGCGCCACGTAGTTCAGCGGATCCCGGACCAATAACGCCTCGAGCAGCCCCTCCGCCGGAACGCACAACCCTTGCTTGCGCAACGCGTAGGCGAGGTAGATCAGCGCCATATAGTCCCCGGGATTGACGGCCAGCGCGGAGCGCAAGTGTTGTTCGGCGGTTTGATACTCCCGCTCGCCGAGGAGGATCACGGCGAGGAGTAAAGCGGACGCGCCGTAATGACTCGACGAGGGGCTGACATAGTAGAGAGCGTCCTTGGCTTTCTCTCTTTGGCCGGCGCGGAAACGCGCCAAACCCAGGTAATATAGGGCCTCGTTATGATGCGGTTCCTTGGCGAGGACGGCCTCAAGGTTCCCGATGGCCTGCCCGTAGTCGAGCATCTTCAGATAGATAACGGCTTTTCTCAGGCGGGCGGCGGTATGATCCGCGTTCGTGGCGATGACCGCATCGTAGAGGGCAAGCGCCTCCCGGCGCCGGTCGAACATCTCATGCTGGAACGCTTGGTGGAAGAGACTCCCCTGCGGCTCATCCTCTTCCTTGCGCGGCGGGGTGGAAATATCGGCCAGGGCGTCACCCGTCCCCCGGATTGTCTCCGCCATGAGCTGCAGTCCATGGCGATCCTCGAGGACAATCCGCAAGACGCCCGCGGTTATTACCCCAAGCGCGACTCGTGCTTGAAAACTAGTGGTCCGGTTGGGATCCAGGTCGAACCTGCCGCTGTAGACCTGCTCCGCGCCATGCAATAACCTTACGACGCACCCTGGAAGCGACTCGTTCGGACGGAGTCTGAAATCTATCGTACATCCGTCCCGATCGCCGGCGAGCCGCCAAGACATGGCGCCATATAGACCGGCATGGGTAAAGGGGCCGGTCTCGATGGCTTGAAACCAGTATTCCTTCCAGGTCCTGCCGGCGTGCGGCTCCAAGACCAGGAATTCATTCTGATTGTCCGGATTGCCGCTCTGCAGCTCCACGTAAGGGCCATCGTCGTCGGTGAGAAGCTCGTTCCATCTACGGCCGAATCTATCCATACCCCACGCCCACATCTTCTTGCCCGGCACCTCGCGGTAGTTGGCGACGTGGACGACGCCGTAGTCTTGCGATCGATCGTAGGTGCCGAAGTAGTCCTTCGTCACGTTCGCGCCGAAGATGGTGGTGGGGCCATGCGTGTTCTTTGTCCAACGGAGGTCGTGCCGTCCCGTTTCCCGGTCGAATGGCCATGGGTACTTTTTACGGTTGTGCTCGTCTATCATCCATTTCATGGGGTAACGCAGTTCGAGGTCGGGCGTCTCATACTCCGCCGAGGTGCTCCAGAACATGTAGCGCGCGGGCAGATCCGTGGGATTATGAATCGCCACGGTATCCTCGATGTACGCCTTCCCCGGCTGCAGCCTGATCTCGACCGAAAACCTGAGGCCGGAGATCTTGTCGATCTCGCCGACGAAGATGGAGGCGCTGCCGTCATCGTTGGCGCGGCAGCTGGCTTCGATCGGCTCCATGGTGGACGGTCGGTGCCCCCGGGGGAAGTTCCACTCGATGCCGCCGGCGAACCAGGCGCCCGTCAATCCCACCAGTTGAGGCTTGATGACGCGGTTCCGGTAGAAGAATTCGCGGCCGTTGCGCTTATCAAAGGCGGAGTACAACCGCCCGCCGAGTTCGGGGAGGACGGTGACTTTGAGGTACTCGTTCTCGAGGATCAGGGCTTTATAAGCCACGTCCTCCTTGATCTCCGTCAACTCATCCCTGATTATGTAGGGATATGGCTTGAAGCCCCGGTAGCCGATGATGACCGGATTGGGATTGGCCGGGCCCATGCGGTAGGTGGGAATCCGGAGATCTTCCTCAAAGACGCTTACGTTCGCCATGTTATCGATCCTTCCGTGTCTGGTATTAACCAGTGCAAATAAGGGCAACCCCTGTAATTAGCCGCTCGCGCCCACCGTACCGAGGCATGCTGGCGTTTTCATTATACGTAAGTACCACCAGGCTCGTAAATTGACGGTTGTTCTCCGGATGTGCAATCTGTTACATCGGCGGAAACACGTTCAGTATTGGTTAGAGCGAGACTGTACGTCGCGGGCCGGTGTGGGGATCTCCGCCCTACAAACTGAATCTGGGCTTGGTCCAACACAGGCATGAAGGGGTGGCGGCAGATCGCCGTCACCCCATTTCCCTCAGCTCACGGGTCATTGGGCGGAAGTCGCGTGTTACATCTTCTTCCAGCGATTGTAAGCGGTGTTGATGATCTGCTCCACCTGGTCCGAACCGAGTTTCTTCATGGCGTCCACGAAGGTATCCCACTCGGAGAAGCTCATCTCGCCGGTGATGAACTTGACCATGTACTCCTCCTGCCGCGGAGCCATCGTTGCCGTGAGGGAGATCAGTTTTTGCTGCTCCTCCATGGTGTACGGCAGGACGGGCAAGGGTTCGAGATAGATGTCCTTGACTTTCGCGATCTTGGCATACCCTTCCCTGGTGCGCGGCATGATGAACTCCGGCACGATGATCTCGTACTGAGCGATGTTCGGCATGGCCAGGCCGTAATCCTGCGAGGCCCCCGTGCGCGGCACTCTGGCCGGATCCTTCAGGATGGAATCGACATGCACCGGCTTGCCGTTCACATATTTGAAGGTCACGCCCTCGATCCCATACGTATTGAGGAGGATCCCCTCACTGCTGTACCGGTAGTCGAGCCACTTCAGGATCGTCACCGGGTCCTTGATCTTGCTGGAGAGAGCCACGGACTGATCCCAACGGCAGAGAGGAACCGTTCTGATCAGGCGGTCGCCGTGCGGTCCCTTCGGTGGTACGATGACGATCATGTCGTAACCGGGAACGGCACTCTTGGATGCTCTATTAGCCGCATTGAACTGGTCTGATCTGGACATCCAGTCGAGAAAAGCGCCGGATTTGCTGTTGGTGAGCTTGTCCTGCCAGCCATTGGTGGACTGGGAGGCGAACTCCTTGTCCAACAGGTCTTCCTTGTAGAGCTTGTTCAGCCACTGCAGCATCTCTTTGAACTGCGGCGTGGTCGGCGTGTAGACCAGCTTGCCCTTCTCGAGGTTCCAGCATTCCTGCGGATTCTCGTACCGCGAGCCGAAGACCAGCGACAGGGTCTGGAACAAGCCACTGACGCCATTACGATGCGTAAGCGGGATGGTATCCTTGACGCCGTTCCCGTCCGGATCTTTGTCCCTGAAAGCCACGAGCATCTTATAGTACTCGTCGAGCGTTTCCGGTTCCTTGAGGCCGAGTTTCTTGAGCCAGTCGCCCCTGACCACCCAACCGACCGAGAGCCGATCTTCCTGCAGGGTTGGGATATTATAAATCTTTCCATCGGCCGCGCGCAGGTCCTTGCGGATATCCGGGGTCAGCAGCTTCTTCAGCACCTTGGTGTGCTGGTCGATCAGCTTCTCCAAGGGCAGGAAGGCACCCTCGACCCCGAACCGCTTGGCGTTGACCATCTTGGTCCGCATCAGATCCGGCAGATTACGCGAGCCGATGATCACGCTGTATTTCTCGTCAAAACTCTGCTCGGGCACGCCGATGAACTCGATCGTCACGTTGGTGCGCTTGGCGAATTCCTTCCAGATCAGCTTGCTGGCGTCGAACGGATGATTCGGATGATCGCCAAGCATCCAGGTGTAAGTAACCGGTTTTTCGGTGATCGGGAGCGTGATCCCGTCCTTGGTCACCGTTTTGGCGGAGGTCAATGAAACGACGGATAACACCAGCAGGAGCACGATCAGACAGCGGATACTTTTTCCCAGGGTACGCATTGTACAACCCTCCTCACATTCTCAATCAACCAGCCGGCATGCATTGCTTCATGGCATCGCTCCCTTCTATCCTTTGATGGAGCCGAGCAAGACACCTTTGGTGAAGTAACGTTGAATGAACGGGTAAACCATGACAATCGGCAGGGTGGAGACGATCACCGTCGTGTACTTAATGGTCTGGGAGATGACGATCTCGTGGCTGATGGCGCTGGCATAATCCTGCATCTCCCCGGTGATGAGCAGGCTCCGGAGAAGGATCTGCACGGGGAACTTGGCTCTGGTGTTCAAGTAGAGAAACGGTATCATGAAGGCGTTCCAATGGCTGACCGCGTAGAAAAGACCGATGGTCATGAGAATCGTCTTGCACAGAGGCAGAAAGACCTTGATCAGGATCTGCAGATCGTTGCATCCGTCGATCTTGGCCGCTTCCTCCAGTTCTTCCGGCATGCTCTGGAATGATGCGCGCAGGATCATCAGGTTGAAGGTGTTGATCGCCACGGGGAGCACGACCGCGCCTATCTTGTCGATCAACCCCAGGTTCATCACCAGGATATAGGCGGGGATCGTGCCGCCGCTGAAGAGCATGGTGAAGACGATCAAGCGGAGGAAGATCTGCTTGCCCAAGAATTTTGGGCGCGATAACGGGTAAGCGGTCAGGATGGTCATGACCAGATTGATCGTCACGCCGATCAAGGTGTAAAGGATGGTATTGAGATAGGAGCGGAGGAAGTCCTGATTCCCAAAGACCAACCTGTACGCGGCCGTGGTAAAACCGATGGGGTAGAAAGTGACCTTGTTCTTGATCACTTCCCCGGGGAGGCTGACCGAGACGGCGAACATGTGGATGAACGGGTAAACGGTGACAAGTAAGACGATCAACATAATGAATTTGATCGCGATATCGAGCATCCGGTCGCCAAAGCCCTCCCGCAGGTAGCGCTGCGCGGCGGTTCTAGCCATGCTTCCCACCTCCTACCACAGGCTCGTCTCGCCAAGGCGGCGAGCAAGCTTGTTCGAAATAACCACGAAACAGAGGCCTACCAAACTCTCGAAGAATCCTACGGCGGCGGCGAAACTCCAATCCATCGCCATGATGCCCCGGCGGTAGACGAAGGTGGCGAAGACATCCCCCGTGCCCATATTGGCAGGATTCTGCAGAAGATAGACCGTCTCGAAACCGACCTTGACGATCTGCCCGATCTGGAGGAGGAACATGATCACGATCGTGGGTACGATCCCCGGAAGCGTAACATAACGCATGCGCTGCCACCGCCCGGCGCCATCCATGACCGCCGCTTCGTAGAGCGTCGGGCTGATGCCGGTGATCGCCGCGATGTAGATGATGGCCGTCCAGCCAAAACGCGCCCAGATCGTCAGCGTGGTATAGAGAGTGCGGAACCACTCGGACTCGCCGGGGAAGTTGATGGGAGTCAGGCCGAAGACCGATTGGAGAAGACGATTGACAATACCTGACGAGGGGTTCAGGAAATTGACGAAGATGCCCACCACGACGACCGACGAGACGAAATGCGGCAGGTAACTGGTCGATTGTACGATACGTTTGTAGAGACCGTCGCGGACCTCGCTCAACAGCAGGGCGAAGATGATGGGCACGGGAAATCCGAAGATAATCGAATAAGCGTTCAAGAGGAAAGTGTTGATCAGCAATCGTCCGAAGTCGGGACTGCCGAAAAAAGAAACGAAATGCTCGAAACCGACGAAAGGACTGCCCATAATGCCCTTCCACGGGCTGAAGTTTTGGAAGGCGATGACCAGGCCGTACATCGGCCCGTAATGGAAGATCGCGTAGTACAGGATTCCAGGCAGGAACATCAGCAACAGGAACTTGTCCCTGGCCAGCGCGGCCCGGAAAGTACCACGCTTTCGGATCTCCGTATGTGTCATGGCCGCCATCACGGTCCTCCCTTTGAGGAATCATCGCTTGATTTCGTTGCGCAGACGATCTACCTGGAACGAATGCAGTGCCGCTGATGTAGGACCTATTCAAACAATAACATCTGGGCTTTATAGCGACAAGTGTAACGCGGCCCATTTCGAGTCACGTTTTTTTCGGGCGAAAAGATGACCGCGGTCATGATGTGAAGGTATCAGACGAGGCCTTTGAGGATGGCGAACCGGACCGCCTGAGCGCGATCCTTCAATTCCAGTTTCTCATAGATATTGCTCACGTGATTCTTGACCGTGCCTTCCGCCAATTGAAGATGCTGCGCGATCTCCCGGTTCTCCTCGCCCATCGCCAGGTGGCGGAGGACCTCGATCTCGCGGCGGGTTAAGCGGGACAAGGCGTCATCCGCTCCGAGGCGATCCGCCGCGCGCCAGCGGGTCACCTCCGCGACGAGTTTCGTGGTGACCTGGGGCGAGATCAGCGTTTCCCCGGCCTGAACCCGTTTGACGGCGTCGGTCAGTTCCTCGGGTTCGATGTCTTTGAGCAGGTAACCCACCGCGCCATACCGCAGCGCCTCAAAGACGTAATCATCGTCATCAAAGGTCGAGAGCACGATCACTTTGACCTCGTTGCCCTCGGTACGCAGTTGGCGGAGGCATTCCACGCCGTCCATGACCGGCATCCTCATATCGAGGAGCACCAGCTCGGGCCGGGTTTCACGGATCACGTCCAAAGCCTCCCGGCCGTCAGCGGCCAGCCCGACGACCTGCACGTCGGGGAGACGCAACTCGATTACGGTCTTGAGGTTCTGGCGGAAGAGCTTCTGATCATCCACGATCACCAGCCGCAGCTTTTCCATCTCCCACATCCTCTTCTGCAAAAGGCAGCCATACCCGCAGGCTGAATCCATAGCCCGCCTGGGAAATCGTTTCTACCCGGCCGCCCAATTCTTCCACGCGCTCGCCGATGCCGAGCAGGCCGAAACCACCGGTGAAGGTGGCGGTTCCGCATCCGTTGTCCATCACCAACAGCTCGATACCCTCTCCCAGGCGATGGAACGAAACCAACACTTCCGTGGCGTGACCATGGCGGAAGGCATTGGTCAGGCCCTCCTGCACCACGCGGTAGAGAACTCCCTCAATGACCTCCCCCGGGAATTGCGGGGCGTCTCCATAGCTCAATCTGACGGCCATGCCCGTGGCCTGCGCGAAGACCTCGACCAGCCGCTTGATACTGCCCAGCCCATTATACCCCTCGCCTTCGCGGGGGCGCAAGCCTCGCAGGACCGTGCGCACGTCGGCCAAGCCGTCGCGCGCCAGGTTTCGCGCCTGCGCGATCTCCTCGGGGATCCCCCCGCCCGCGGCCAGCACCCGCTCGCGATAGACATCGAGCAAGGACAGGAGGTTGGTCAGGGTATAGGCCAGGGCGTCGTGCACCTCGCGGGCGATCCGGCTTCTTTCCCTGATCATCGAGCTGAATTCGGCCTCCAACGCCAGGTTTTGCAGGTTCATGTTTGTGTCGGCCAAATAGGTATTGGAGGCCAGCAGCTCTTGGAAGGACTCCATCTCCCTCGACCGCAGCCTGTATTCACGCATCACGTAAAACCCGATCGCCCCGCTTAGCGCGCACTGCGCCCAAGTCGCAGCCAGAGCTCCGAAATCAAGGGGTTCCGAGGGCTGGGACCAAAGGGGCATGCGCAGATGCGCCCACCAGCCGGAGATGAGGAGGCAGATGGCGCCGGCGCCCCAGGGCAGGTGGTCGGGAAAATGCACGAATCCCTCGAAGGTGAGGAGAGCGTATAAGAGGCTCAGGGCGGATGGACGCGCGGCGAACGGGATGGCGATCACGGCCGTCAACGCCAACCGGGCGCCGAATAGCCCCCGGCGTATCCTTGGCGCGCGCAGGAACGGCGTAACCGCGCCGATCGCGAGCATCACCCCTATGACCATGGTAAACGAATACGACCAAGCGGACGGATATTTCCGCCAGAGATCGCTCCACCAATAGCCGCTCAAAATCCCCAGATGGGCCAGTACACTGGTTATACACAGGATAATGCGGCCGGATGCTTCGTCGGTCATCTCAACCACCCGCCCGGGAGCCTATCGCCTCCACTCCCGCTAAAGCATCCATTCAACGGGCGCCATACGCTTCCCTGCCTAGCCGAAGAACCAAATGGATCTAGAATTGACAAGTCCAGGATTGCATGGCCGCGAGGAGTTCGGCGGGTCCTTGATCGAGCAAGGACCCACCGATGATGGCTTATACTCTGGACTTCAATGTCTTCAAATGCTTGGCCACGATCGCCATCGCCCCGTCGGGTTCCTCGACGTTCATGCCGTAGTAATAATAGAGGAGATGCTCGGCGCCGTAGCCGAGGACGGTGGGCAGATGCCGATCCATGACCGGATACGACACGGGGGTCATGGTGATGTTCTCCACCAGGATGAGGCCGCCCTTGCCGTTCCTCTTAGCGGCATCCAGGAAACGTTCCGCCTGGTTGACAAGCTCTTTGCCCCGCCCTTTGGCCGGCCCCACGTCTTCGGGCCGCCAGGGCCGCCCATCGCAGCCGAAATAGTCAAGGCTCCCGATGCGCGCGCAGCGCTCCAGGGTATAGCCTTTCGTGAAGGCCTGCAGGAACATGGAGACGACCAGCCCCGGCTTGCACTGGCGCGCGAAGGCGCCCACCCGATCGTAGAACGCCGCCGCCGCGTCGGTGTACGCCTCGAGGCCGGAGTTCGGCGGGATCGCCTGTTGCGCCTTGGGTGAGTAATCGTATACGTCAAGGACCTTTGGCTCGTCAAGCACGATCCCCTTGATCGGCCATTGGGAGAGCATCGAGGCAAGGCTCTTGTAATAGAACTCAAGGGTCGCGGGATGGTGCACGCTGCTCGTCGGTCCGCAAATGTCGTTGTAGAGCGGCGAGCCGTCTTCCTTGAGGATCCAGGTCTCCGGATGGGTGGCCGTGAAGAGGCTTGGCACTTTGGGCGCCCCGGCCAGAAGCCCGCCCCAGCGCGACGGCACCGCGTGGACGGCAATCCCGACCCGCTCCGCCTCGCGGCAGATGATGTCCATGTTGGCCTTGTTGGCATAGAGATCCTGTTCCAGCACGGCCAACGTGATGGCGTTCGTACCGAGATCGGCCATGAACTCCATATCTTCCCGGACGTGGCGAGGCACGATCGAGAAAGTATGATGCTGAAAGTAGTAGGCATTAAGAAGCATCGGTTTTCCTCCTAAACGTTTTCTCCGAGTGTCCTGTACCCCCGCTCCGGTTCGCCAAGAATGACCTCGTTGGGTTCTTGGTCGTGGAGCTTGACTCCCATCTTCTTCTTACGCACCCATCCCATGGTTTCCTCTCGAAAAGGCGCTCCTTGTGCGCAAAAAAATCGCTCTGTGCCGAAGAAGGCCCCTCCGATTTGACAGGGGCCTTCTCCAGATCGCGGCGATGGCCGCTACGACCCGTGCGTCCAGTCGGTAAAGGCCATGATATGGGCGATGCCGGCGGCGCCCCAGATCGGATAATTTGTCCCGTAGAGATGGTTGGTGAGATACTGCACCCAATAGGTACGATTCCACCAGTCCGTGTTGCCCGTATCCTGGTAGAGGAAGTACTGGTAGTCCACCGCGCGCAGCGGGGCGTTGTTCTGGCAACTCAGCGCCGGATACCCCGCGCGTTGCAGCATGTAGGCCTGTGCGATGTACCCTTCCAGGCCCACCCACGGATACTGCGTGTAACCCGGCGGCCAGGTGAACGCGCCGCCGCGGCCTTGGTCGTTGATGATCGCCCCGTCGATGCGGTGGCCGTTCTTGGTGGTGCCCTGCGGGTTAACCGCCACGGGATTGTTCGCATCGTGCGACCACGTTAGACCGTTGGCGTTGAAGGTCATGTCCGGACCGACGCTGCGATCGCCGGAATAGCGGCGGAAAGTCAGCCACGCGTTATTCAGTTCGGTGGAGTCGCCCAGGTAGCGCGCCATGGCGACGCGGACGGCGCCGGCCTGCGCGGAGGAGTTGGAGCCGGACTCGTCGTGATTCCCGGCGATGGTCGTCCGCTTGACCTCTTCACACGTTGTGTTGGAGCAGTTCAGCTTATCCTTGAGCCTGACGATCCACGCCTGGAACCTGGAACCGTCGCTGTTCGGGTTGCCGTCGGCGCGCAGGCCCAGCAGATCGGCGGAGATGACGTAACAGAGAATGTTTCGTCCCAAAGCCAGCGACCTGGCCATATTCGGCGTGCACGGGCAGTCGTCGTCGTAGTTGTTGTCCGTGTCGATCGCTTGTACGCACGCGGCGATAGCCTTGTCCCGGTATGACTGTTGTCCGGTCCTGATCGCCACCAGCGCGCAGGCGTAAGTCTTCACGTCATGCTGGCTGTCCTGGTCCGCCACGTTCGCCGTGCCGATATCGCTGTCGGCGATGGCTTTGATGGCCTCCCACGCCGCGCCGGACATCGGCAGAGCCATGATCTCGGCCTGGGAGATCCAGATGCCGCCGGTGGGTGAGGCGGTCGGCGTCGCCGTGGGGGTCGGGGTGGGCGTCGCACCGCCGCCGAAGACCCTGAACTCGAGGACGCTGGCCCAAGATGTGCTGTAGCTGTGGCAGTAGGTCACCGTCAGCTTGACGTACCTGGCATTCACGGCCGGGAAGCTATCGGCCAATACCGCACCGGTCTGCGTATTGTTCAGACGGTCGACGACCAAAGTGAAGTTCGTGCCGTTGGTCGAGACCTCCACCTTGTACTGGTAGGCACGGTCGAGATACGGGCAGAACTCCGTCCGGTTGATGCTGTAAGTCGCGCCAAGGTCGATCTGCAGCCATTGCGGCATGGGCGAGGCGGACCAGCGGGTCGCCAGGTCGCCGTCGACCGCATGCCAGGCTTCGTTGCCGACCTGTTCACTGGAGAAGGTCACGGGTTTATTCAAGGCCAGGTTAACGCCTGGGGATGGACTGGGTGTGGCCGTTGCGGTCGGCGTAGGTGTTACGGTCGGCGTAGGCGTAGGTGTGGAGGTCGGAGTCGGCGTTGGTGTAGATGTCGGTGTCGGCGTGGGTGTCGGCGTCGGTGTCGGCGTCGGTGTCGGCGTCGGTGTGACCGCGCCGCCGGAAAGAGCGACGTTGTCGAAGGTGGCCGTGCTCAACTTGGTATTGTCATGAGATGTCACGCACATGCCCACCCTGATCCCGCTGGCCATGGTCGTGGTGTGATTCCCCAGCGCGGAGCCCCAGTCGACCCCGTCGGTGGATTTGTAGGCATAAAATGTATTCCCGACCCGCGACAGCTTGATGTAGACCGGCAGGGTAATACTGCTCAAAAGCGCCGTGGAACCGGCGTTCGAGCCGGCGGTATCGCGGTACTGGAGATTGAGCCCCTTGCCGGGCGAAACGACGAGGTCCACGAATCTGCTGTTGGCATCCGTGCTCTCGCGAAACATCAAACCCGCTTTGGCCCAGGTGTTTGTGTTGGTCTGCGAGGTGACACGCGTCGAGATCGAGCCGTCGCCGGTCATACTCTGGTGCACAAAGGCGAATTGATCGGAATTCCCATAGATGTCCGTGCCTGAACCCGCGATCGTGAACACTCCGTTGCTGTAATTCCCCGAACCCGCCACTCCCGGGGAGCCGATGTCATGGAATACCCAGGGAGAAGGCACCGCGGCGTTGAGTACGATACCGGCCGCCAGGAAGAGGACGAATGTGGTAACGATCGCGATCGGTCTTTTTGATGCCGTCATCCAAGATACCTCCTTCAAATGGCTCCAGATGCATCTGCCGTCTAACGAAAACCTCCAGGAGTCACATCTCCATCACCCCCCGCCGCAAGAGGCGCCATAACACCGTGTGCCTTCCCACCCCCTGGAGCATGATTACCCCGCCGTCATCTCCTGCGCGATCCTCACCCATTCGCTGAGCCGTTCCGGATGGTGTTCCACCGTGTGCGTGTCCTTGAGCACGATCTCGACCACGCAATCCTTGGTTATCGCGAGCGCTTCCCGTATGCCGCGGCGAATGGCCGCCGGATCATAGTCTCCTATCATCAAAGCCGGATTGGGCTTCCAGGAGAAGATATACCCATCCTGCAAGGCTTCGGCCGCGACGCGCAGATCCGTCCACGGGCTGATGGACACCCTCCGCAAGCGCGGCAGATGCTGTTTGATCACCGTGAACTTGTGCGTCATCGGTTCGCAGCACCCGTAGCAGACCAAGCCGTAAGGCGCCAAGAGACGCGCCTGATACGGCAGGACGAATTCCGCCAGCATCGCCGGCGATACCAGGGCCAGTTCCTGGGACTCGGCAAAGCCCCATAAATCCTGGAGGCGCACGCGTCCCGCAAAGCCCGGGGCGGGCAGCTCGTCCGTGTAGCCGACGCCGCCTGAGCCGACGTAATGATTGCCGTTGTTCAAAAAAAGATACCCTTGCTCCTCAGCCCAGTCACGCACGGCCTCGACACCCCGGCACATAAAGTCCATGACCTGGTGGACCCATTCAGGGCGGTCGCACATATCCAGCATCAACGTTTCCAGGCCGCGGAGCTGCGCCAATTCCCTTGTTAAGCTGAGGCGGCCCGCTCCCAGGACGTTGCCATCCCTCTCCACCCGGAGGATATCGCCCAACACCTCTTGCACAACCGCCAGATGGCGCCGAGTCGCGGCCTCATCCACCAGCACCCGGGGAAACCGCATTAGTGCGGCTTCCCCGGGCTCCTTGAGGGACGGTTCAAACCCCCATGATCCGAGCGCATCATTGCTGACCCGATGTCTGACCTCAAACCCCCAGCCCGTCCAAGAATGCTGCAAAGGCACCCGCACGACCGCCTCGATTACGTTGTCGTCACGCAAGTGATGCCAGCGGTAGACCAGGTGCCGCAAGTACCATTCGATCTTGCGCCAAAACGGATCGGTAACTACCAACGCCTGCTCCGGCAAGAGTTCGCGCCAGGCGCCTTCCGGAAAGACCAGGACCATGGGCTTCACTCTCTGCAGGCGATTGTGCCTGTACCACATCGACCGCCGTTCGGTCTGATACGAGTCGGCGGCGATATCCGCCACGCGCCGGGCCAACGCGCGCAGCACGGCCTTCTCCCGCGCGGTCAATGAATACTCCCGTTCCGGCATGTTCACCACACCTCGTCACACAACGCGCCATCGGCTGAAAGCGATGTGATTACCTTGAACCCATCCCCGGGAATTCCTCCCGCGTTCATCACGTTGTTTGCGCAAAAAATTGCAAGAGAGATCTCGATACGGCCTTGCGACCGGACGGCTTTCTACCTTAGAATCAAGACAGAGGGGAGATGATGGCCGCCATGTCCCGCAAAGCCACTCTGCAATCTATTGCGGACGAATTGCACATAGCCCCCTCGACCGTATCGCGCGCTCTGACCGGCGGGAAAGGGGTCAGCGAGCGCACGCGGCAGCGCGTGATGGCGGTCGCCCGCCGCCAGGGCTACGTGGCCAAGATCATACCGGCGCCGAGGTCCGTGCAAGTGGCCATGCTCGTCGAGCAACGGACGTTGCAGGAAAAGCGGTTTTGGAGTCATGTCATGAACGGCCTCATCTCCGAGATCTCGTTGCACCAAGGCATTCTCTCGGTCGTCGTCACCGACGCCCAGAGCCCCCGCTTCTCCCCGTCGCCCCTCTTTGAACAGGTCGGCAAGATCGACGGCATCATCGCCATCGACAAGACGGATCCCAGGGCGGTGGCGGCGGTCAGGCAACTGGGCCTACCGGTCGTCCTGGCCGGTTACCGCCCAAAGCTGCCAGATTGCGACACGGTGGTAAATGATGACCACACCAGCACATACGGAATGGCAAACGAGTTGATCCGGATGGGGCATAGAGAATTCGGCTTTGTCGGGTACCGCGACCATCCAGCTTTTTGCCTGAGGTACGAAGGGCTTCTCGCGGCGATGGTCGCGGCGGGGATCACGGACCATGTTCCTCCCCAATGCGAAGAACCGGAGGATATTGAGTTGCGGGATCTTCCGACGGCTTTGATCTGCGGCAACGACGCGATTGCCGTAAAGACGATCAATCATCTCATGGGTAAAGGCATCCGGATCCCCGAGGATGTATCCGTCGTAGGTTTTGATGACAATGCCGAGGAGCTGGCGCGGTGCCCCGTACCCCTGACCACTTTACGCGTGGATCGGGAAAGCTTGGGCCGCTGGGCGGCACGGACCCTCTTTCAGCGGTTGAACAACCCGGACAGCCCGGTGGTGCGGGTGTTCATGGCCACGGAGCCGGTCTGGCGGCAGTCCTGCGCGGGACCGAGGGCGAAATAGAGAAATAAACGCGACAGGACCAGGACCAGGACAAAAGCGAGCATGGGTCCAATAGCAAGGAGAGCCGGTCCGGCTCTCCTTGCGCGGCGGTATTTGCGTGGGTTGGGCAATACGATCGGCGCCGTTATGGCGTCGGGGTCGGCGATGGCGTCGGCGCCGGTGCGGCGCCGCCCGCGCTGAAGACCCTGAACCCGCTGACGCTGGCCCATTCGGTGGCGTGACTATGGCAGGACGTCAAGGTCAATCTGATGTACCTGGCGTCCGTCGGCGCGAAGTAATCGACCAGCGACGAGCCTGTCTCCGTGTTGTTGAGCCGGTCGGCGACCAGAATGTAGCCGATGCCATCGACCGAGACCTCGACCTTGTACTGATAGGCGCGATCCATGTAGGGTACGAGTTCGACACGGTCGATGCCATGGATTGCCTCCAGATCCACCACGAGCCATTGCGGCATGGGCGAGGCCGACCAGCGCACCCTGATCCCGGTCCACATGCTATCCGTCAGCTCGCCGTCGCTCACGGTGAAGTATACGTTGTACGTGCCGGCCTGATTGTAGTCCGGCGTCCAGGAGAATACCCCGGCCGCCTGATCGAACGCGGCGCCATCGGGCAGATGGTCGGCGCTGTAGGTAAGGGTGTCGCCGTTGGGATCATCGGCCGCAAGGCTGAATTGGATCGATTCCGCCACACGGGACGCCTTGCCCGGAATCCTAGTCGCAGTCGCATCCGGCCAAATCTTTGACGGTCAAGGGTTTCTTGATTATGCCCTGCGCCGCCAGGTTCTCGGAGACCGCGACCAGATCGTCCAGCATTTTTGCGCTGGACAAAGCCGTGAAGCGATGCTTGGCCATTACCGCGCGGGCTGTGTCGATCGGCAGACCCGTCTCCCGCGCGGCAATCTTCGCCACCTCAGCCGGGTTTCGGGCCATATACTCCAGCGTCTGGGCCATCAGCTCACCGTACCTGTCCATAATCTCCTCGTTCTCGAGGAACTGCCGGCGAATCACGACCACAGCCTTGCCTTCGATCAAACCCTCTCCGTCCCGCAAAATGCGTGCCTTGCCACCGGTCACGGCCCTGCTCAGGAAAGGCTCGGCCAGGACCGCCGCCTGCAATTCGCCGCGTGAGAGAGCCGCCAAGGCCTCCGCATACGTCTTATTCACCACGGTTAGTTTGGCAAGGGAAAGCCCCTCGGCGGACAAAGCGCGCGCCAGCAAGTACTGCGCGGCCGTTCCCACCGGCAGGCCGATCTTCTTTCCCGCCAGCGCCTTTACGTTCCTCACCTCAGCCTTGGCCGGGACCACGATCGCGTACGCCTTCGGCGCCTCGCTGTACGGCTTGAACAAGACCATATCGTTCCCCCCCGCGCGCGCGATGACCGCCGCGCAGTCGGAGACGATCGCGATGTCCAACTCCCTGGCGCTCAAGGCTCGGGCGGCCAGCGGCTCGGCCAGGGGTTTGGAGAGCCATGCGACTTTCCAGCCGTAGGGTTTGAATTCCCGTTCGAGAATTCCCTGTTGGCGCAGGATCATGTGGGGCACGTTGAAAGGCGCCGGCGCATATAGAATCCGCATCGTGAGAACGTCGCTGCCGGCCGCGGGCGACATCGGGATGGACAGGAGCAGCATGGTGAAGATCAGCTTCCGCGCACGCATCAAGGCGGCCACCTTTCGGTCCGTAGGCGCTCGTGCCCCCGCGCGAACCGCGCCGGCGTGCCGCCGGACGGAACGAGGGGGTTGTGGCGCCGGTTTCCGGACCAGAGATTGATTGTTACTCCGCACCATAGCCCGCCCTTGGCAACGCTAAAGGGACGGGTCCGGCTTGCCCTGATCCTTTTTTACAGCAATGATGAGATTCCCCCTTGACAAACCAGGTATTTGCGCAAAGAATTGCGCATCAATGAACCGGGCCGGCCCCGTTTCGCGAAAAAAACATCCATTCTACCTGCGGAAAGAGACGCCGGCCGGGTCCAGCGCGAGATGGCGTATCCATGGCGCAAGCGCTCGAACATGAGCAAGAGGGCCGCCGGCACGACAAGGCGCCCGTTCGCAACGCGAACGGGCGCCCTGTGGTCATACGCCGGGTGAGGCCGCCGGTGTCGGGGAGTCTTGCCGAAGACTAGGGTTGACAGTAGAGTTCCCCTTGCTATCTTTGTTCGTGACGGTCGCGAGGGCTGGATTGGCGCGATCCGCCGCCGCCAGCACCGCGTTCCACCCGGGTCCGGCCATGGGGATCTTGGCCAGCTCGGCCGCGGAACTCCAGATACCCTGCTTGATGATCGACCCGGCGGCCGTGTCCGTGGCGGTCCCGGCCTCCGACAGTACGGTGAGCCTGACGGAGAGCGACAATAACACCAGGCTTGCGAGTGTGACTGAGATTGGCCTGCCGCCATGGAAAATCATCCGCGCCAATCTCCTTTTGCTCTTACACCCGCGATGCCGGCCCGGCGCGCCGGTATTGGCGAAGGCTCGCGTCCAGCGAAAGTCGGGGGCATCTCCGCTCACGATCCGTGCGTCCAATCGGTATACCCCATGATGAAGCCGGAACCGGCTGGCTGCCAGATCTCGAAAGCCGCCTCGGGATAGATCGCCTTGGTCAGGTGCTGCACCCAATAGGTCCGATCCCACCAAGCCTTGTTACCGGTCTCTTTGTACAGGTACCACTGGTACTCCACGGCGCGCAACGGCGCCTTGTCCTGCACCTCAAGGGCGGGGTAACCGGCCCGATGCAGCATATAGGCCTGGGCT
This sequence comes from Bacteroidota bacterium, assembly GCA_050260415.1. Classification (GTDB taxonomy): domain Bacteria; phylum Bacillota; class UBA4882; order JAAYXC01; family JAAYXC01; genus JBLNCE01. The sequence continues at coordinate 46,223 of JBLNCE010000096.1, forward strand.
ATATACCCCTCCAGACCGACCCACGGATACTGCGTATAGGCGGGCGGCCAGGTGAACGCCCCGCCGCGGCCCTGGTCGTTGATGACGGCGCCGTCGATGCGGTGGCCGTCCTTTGTCGCACCTTTGGGGTTGACGGCCACTGGTTTGCTTGGGTCGTGCGACCAGGTATAGCCGTTCTCGTTGAAGGTCATACCCGCCGGCCCGACGCTCCGGTCGCCGGAATAGCGGCGGAAGGTGTCCCAGGCTCGAGCGAGTTCAACCTTGTCGCCCAGGTACAGAGCGGCGGCGATCCGGCAGGCACCCGCCTGCGCGTTGGCGTTTGAACCCGCGCTGTCGTGGGTCTGCGATAGGTTCAGCCAATTCCATTCCTCGCAAGGATCGATATTGGGACAGTTGGCTTTGAACCTCAGCTTCTCCACCCAGGCTTGGAAGCGCGAACCGTCGCTCTTGGGATCGCCGTCGGCGCGCAAACCGAGAAGATCGGCGGCGATGATGTAGCACAAGAAATTGCGCGCCACGCCCAGGGCGCGCCCCTTGGACGGCGCGCATTTGCAGTCCTTGTCGGGCAGTTCGTCGGTGTCGATCGCCGCCATGCACGCCGCGAGCGCCCGGTCGCGGTAGACTTTGTCGCCGGTCCTCACCGCCACCAGGGCGCACGCATAGGTCATGAGATCGTGTCTGCTATCCTGGTTCCCGACCTGGGCCGGACCGAAGCTGGCCATGTCGGCGATTCGCTTGATGCTGTCCCAGGTCGGGCCGGACATGGGACGCGCCGCGATCTCCGCCGACGAGATCCAGATGCCATTAGCCTTGTGTACGCCTGACGGTGCCGGCGTGGTCGCGGGACCGCCGGCAGCCGGCAGGACGGTCTGCGCCGCAAGGAAAATGCCCGCCGCTAGGATCGGGGTTAAAACGGCACGTCTCGGACGCCAACTACGGACCATGGTTATTACTCCTCTCTGGCTTATGGCCCGCCCCCTCGGCATACATTGGCCGGACGGGTCAGCCTAAACTGATCCTTTTTGCCAGCCGTGGCCAGATTCCCCCTTACCGGACCTGGAATTTGCGCAAAATATTCGCGTGCCAAGATCCACACTGGCTTACCTCAATAAAGAATGGCATCCGTACCAATGGAGGGATATGATTTACCCCGACGTGCCTGAGATCGTAACCGCGCCCAGCCAAGAATTGATGGAGCGGCTTGTGGTCGCCGGCGCGCAAACCATCCCAGTCGTTGATGACCACCCCGTTCTTCGTGGGGTACTTGCCCGTGGCCAAAGCGTCCGTGCCGGGACGCAGAGCGGGCAGGTCGTATAGGCGCGCGTGAAGACGGCCGCCTTCGCGGCCAAGCGGTTCAGATGGGGGTCACTTCCACGCGCGCCTGGATGGCCCCCCGTGAGTCCGCGCGCTGGTGATCGGTCATGATGAACAGGATGTTCGGACCGCAACCAAACATCAGAGGCTGGTCTTTCGTACTGAAGCTTTTAGTTTGGGTAAACCACCACTTTTATTACTTCGTCTTGCTTGTTCTCGCATAAGTCGAGCGCATGTGGCAGTTCAGTCAATGTTATTTCATGAGTGATCAATGATCCGAGGTCTATGGTGCCATCTATTACTTTATTAACGATTGCCTGAAAAGCATCCCACATGATCCGCTTATTCTGATAGACATCTTCAAGAAAACGACGGAACTTGATGTTCTTTTTCAAGAGCAGGTGGGGGTCAATTCTATGGTTCTCCTTGATGCCCTTTACGTCCACTTTCAGCCCCGTCATCCTACCGTTATCCCTGAGCGCCTTGACGCCCATGTCAAATGCATCCAATTCCTTGCTTCTGTCCTCGGCGATGCACATGATGACCAGGTCCACGCCGCCCGTGTTCTGCCAAACTCTCTCCGCGATTTCATCGCTTGATAGTCGCGACCGATCGTATGCATAGTCGCTGCCCATCTCCACTGACTTCCGCAGCCTGTTTTCATGGAAATCGACCGTGGCCACCGACCTGGCCGTCAGCCTGGCCGCGGCGGCCGTGGTGAGGCCCATCGGGCCCTGGCCGACGATCAAGACGTCGTCCGTGGCCGCGATCCGGGCGGGATAGACCGCTCCAAGATACGCGCCGTCGAACATCTCGCAGAGCGGACCCTCTCTGATCGGCAGGCTGTCCGGGACCTTGGCATAAACGTCAACCTCGGGGTTGACGGTGACGTATTCACAAAAAGCGCCCCTGGAGGTATAGAGAACGAGACGTTCGCCGCGCTGCAAGCCTTTGACGTTGGCTCCCACGTCCATCACTTCGCCGAAGACCTCGTGCCCCAGGATCTGGGGGTAGAAATCGTGATTGCCCTCGAACTTTCCGTGCAGGATGTGATTATCGGTCGCATTGCAGATGGAAGACGAGAGGACCTTCAAGAGTACTTCATCCGCGTTGTTCTTCGGATCGGGGACCTCCTTTACCACGAGTATTCCGGGTTTTTCAACTACAGCGGCTTTCATGCGTTATCTTCCCTTCAAAAAGATATATAATCGTTTCTTATTCACGTCACTTTCGAAATCAGAATTTAGGGCCGTTCCCTGGGCTAGCCTGGGAATTCATTCCTGGGCGAAAAAACCCCCGGCTTCTCAGGTAGGAAATCTCCTCGCGATAGTATCTCTCCACATGATCCGGGGTGGTGTGCGGCTCAAGCGTGCAAAATCCCTTGTAACCGTCGTTGACCAACCGCCCGAGCAGCCCGTCGACGTTGACCGCGCCTTCGGGGATGGGCGGATAGTAGATGTAGTTCGGCGCGAATCTCCCGGTCATGGGCGTACCCTTGCTCTCCGCCGCATGGCCTTTTTGCGGATTGTAGATGCACCCGTTTTTTAGATGCACGTAAGCGATATGGTCCTTCAAAACCTCGTAAGCATACGGAAATCCTTCTTGGCTGGCATGGTAGTAGTTGCACGGGTCGAAGTTCGTTTGGAAATGTTTCGAACCGACAGCTTGAATGATCTTTAGCATCCCGTCGGGGGTTCTGGTTGCATCGTGCGCCTCGTTCTCCAGCGCCAGCGTAATACCCAATTCCTCCGCTTTCCTTATCGCAGGTTCGAAATAGACCATCAAGTCCCGTATATTCGGGTTCTCCTCTAATGACAGGTGGTAACAATAGTGATTCACTATTTTGGCGCCCAGTTCTTGCGCGACTTCGACGGCGTAACGCAGCGCCGCCGCGTACTCCTGGATATCGCCCGCAAAACGCTCGTCAAAACCGCCGGACATGGTGACGCAGGCCGCTTTTATCCCGTACTTACGCAAGAGGTCCTTAGCGTCTTCGATCCGGCGCCCTTCGTACCGTTCCACCTGGTGTTTCACCGGGTCCCCCAACACCGGGAAGTTCATCGGCCAGACCTCGATCGCGCTGACCTTGTTCTCCCGCAAAACCTGGAGGATTTCCTCGAGTCCTTTTGTACGCCCTAGAGCTTGACCGGATATACCCAACTCCATTACCGATCTACCTCCGTTCGACACTTATAATGATCTTCAGATACGCATCAGGATGATCGCGGACCTTCACCAGTCCCTGCTCGACCTGGTGCAATGGTATTACCTCGGAGACCAGAGGTTCGAGCTTGAGCCGGCCCAAGACGACATCGTTAAGAGTCTCGTCGATCGATTCCTGGATCCTCCGCGGATCCTGCTCCGGCGGACGTATAATTGCGCCCTTTCCCTGCAAAAGAAACGGGTCGAACCGCCGGCCGCCGGTCGGATGGCCGTAGGAGATGACCTTTCCTCCCTTTTTCAGGACCCGCAGCGCGCGATTCAACGTCGGTTCGCCGGGTAAGGCGTCATTGCCCATGGCATCAATAACCACGTCGGCCTCACCCAGACATTTCTCTGTCCGCGCACTTAGCTCCGCGTCTCGTGGATCGAAAGTGGCATCGCACCCAAGAAGCAGGCCCTTTTCCCTGCGCAAGGGATACAAGTCCCAGCCCACCACCCTTTGCGCCCCCAGGATCTTTGCCCTCTGCGCCATGATGAGTCCGCTGGGTCCCAGGCCCAAGATCAACACCCTGCTCGATGATCCCACGTCAGCAGGTCTCACGGCACGGATGCTTGCGGTCACCAGTTCGAGTATGGGCGCTTCCCGCTCGGGAATCGTCTCCGGTACTTTTACGACGATCGCCTCGGTGGGGTCAAACGCGACATACTCGGCAAAAGCGCCCAACGTGAACCACCAGCATACTCTGTCTCCGGCCGTGAAACCCTTGACTTCATCGCCGCAGGCGACGATCTCGCCGAACGGTTCATGCCCGAAGATAAGCGGCGTCGGATATGCCTCTTGCCCGTCGTAGATGATGGGATCGGAGCCGTTGCAGATGGCGGCGGTCTTTACTTTGACGAGCACCTCATGGGGACCGTGGCGCGGGATCCCTATCCGTTTGTACTCGAGTCTCTTTGGCGCCGTCAATACCTGCGCCCACATAAGTCTTTCCGTCCGGTTAGGCATGAATAGTTATTGCCTCCCAGTTCATCTTCGCCCAGGAATTCATTCCTGGGCGGCAATCCTCACCCCGCGACTGGCTCCTCCTTCATGCTGCCCGGCGGGAAGACGAAAGCCCCGGGAGCGTGAAAGATGTCAGGGTGTTGCTCCAATAGCTGTGGCAACTCCTGAACCGTCTTGACTCTAAGGCCGCCCCACGCGCCATAGAGTCCGCCCCAATCGACCAGGACGGCGGGCATGCCGAAGTTGTTCGCCCCCAGTACGTCGATCATGAGGCTGTCGCCGATGTACAGGCATTCCTCGGGTTGGACTCCGAGGGCGTCGCAACTGTACTTGAACAAACGGGGATCCGGCTTGGTAAAACCGATCAACTTCGAATCGAAGATCTGGTCGAAGAAGTCCACGATCCCGCCGTCCTCGAGCTGTTCCTTGACCCTGGCGTCCGTATTGGAGATGATGGACATCCCGTAACCCATCCGCTTGAGCCGCGTCAGGGTTTCCGCCACCCAAGGGTATGTTGCGTTCCAAATATTGCGTTTGCTATGGATCGCCACGATGGCGTCCTTGATCGTCTCAGCATCCTCCGGGCTTACGCCAAGCTCTTCGAGGACCACCCGGAAGAAATGCCGGTGGCCGAAGATCTCTTCCCGCGGCACACCGCGGCGTCTTCCCTCGTCGTGCCGGTACTCGAACCCGGCCAGGCGGTCATAGAAAAATCCCGGTTCGATCGCGTACCCAAACCTGGCCGCTTCCCGGCGAAATACCTCGGCCGATAAGAAAACCAGTGTCCCGCCGGCGTCAAAAAGCAAATAAGGCCGTCCCATGCGTAGCACCTCCATGATTTACATATTGTCCAGATATACTACGCCGGTTCGTAAATTCCCGCTTACCCGCCGGTGCATCACGCAAGATTCTTGCAAGTTTTCGCCCCTCCATACGGGAGGGTTCCTCCGGGCGGTTCCGTTCCGCCGCGCGCCCACACTCACACGCCATTCGCCCAGCATCCGTCGCATTTCCGCCGCCAACTCAGGCAGGTCTTCCACCAGATTCCGCTCCTCACCCGGGTCCTCGCGGCGGTTGTATAATTCGTAAAGACGGATGGCCTCATCGGGCTGGTCAGCCCATTGATGTCGTTAACGCATTTTCTCTGAAGGGAATATTCCGCATAAACTCCGGGATTCCCACTTTGTGCCACGGGATTCTGGGCAAGTTTATGCGCAATTTTCACGCCTGGATTGAAGCGTCACGCATCGCGGCGTCCGCCAACCCCAGCCGCTCGAACTGCTCGGGGGGGGCGTCACTCTCCCGCATCAGCCGGACCAACCGAGCCAGCATCATCGCCTCGATGGCCCGATCTTGCAGGGGCCTTTCCTGGCGGGGATCGGTGGCCAGATCGAAGAGCAGGGTCTCGTCCTGCGACATTGTGAACAAGCTCTCCGACTTGATCCGCATCACGCGGCAATCCTTCGTAAACGAAAACGGTCCGGCGAGAGCGACCTCCCGTAGTCTGTCCAGGCTGAAAGGCATGGTCCGGTGCATCGGCATCAAGGTATACTCAAACAATGGCTCATTTGCGGTACTGGCCGGGCCGCGCATATACACATAACGTCCGTCGGTGCAATTGACTTGTCCGCCGTGGATGCCGAAGAGCACCGCCTCGTGAACCGGCGCGTTATTTGCGATCGCATGGTACAGCGGCATGCCCTGCATCGCGGACGGGATCTCCAGGCCAAAGAAATCCAATAGAGTCGGGGCCAGATCGATGGTTTGCACGAGGCCATCCCGGCGTTCACCCCTGCGCCCGCAGCGCGGGTCCCAGATGAACAACGGGATATGGGCGATCTCCTCGTAGAACGGTGATCTGCACTTGGCCCACCAGCCGTGCTCGCCGAGGAGATAGCCGTGATCGGTGTTCACGATTAGCATGGTATCGCGCCACAAGTCAAGCCTGTCCATTAGATCCAGGACTTTGCCGAGATAAGCGTCGCACATGCTATAGAGAGCCGCGCATTCATAGCGCAGATGCCGGACCTCGTCCGCCGTCTGGGTAACCCGGGCGTAGGGCGGCCAATCGAAATGCGGCCCGCGATAATCGTGCGGGTAAAGGTCCTTGTATTTTTGGGGGCAGAAGTATGGTTCATGGGGATCGAAAGCCTCTATGGTCAGGAACCAACCGTCCTCCGCGTGGTTGATGCGGATGAACTCCAACCCGCGGGCGAAGGTCCGCGGCAGCGGCTGGTCCTCCTCTGCCGCCATATACCGGCGGTTAATCCAATCCTGGCGGACCAACGCTTTCGACCAGGTGTTCAGCGTTATCGGCGCCTCCAATGGCCGCAGGTCGCCCTGCCAGGGGTCTCCTTCCTGTCCTCTGATAAAATCCCAAGTATTGTAACGCGTATGATAGGTGCCGCCGCCGTCTTCCCAGTAGTGATAATGATCGCTGACCAGGTGGGTATGGATGCCGTTTTTCTTCAGGAGCTCGGGCATCGAGTCGTCGAAGGGCTCCAGCGGTCCCCAGCTTCGGTGTAAAAAGTTGTAGCGTCCGGTGTGAAGCTCGCGCCGGGCCGGAATGCACGGCAGACTGCCGGCATAGCACCGGTCAAAGAGTACGCTTCGCGCCGCCAACCGTTGGAAGTTCGGGGCGTGGACCCAATCGCACCCATAGGGCGGCAACATGTGCCTGTTCAAAGAGTCAAACATGACCATAATCGCTTTCAAGACGGAACCGCCTTTCGCTTAATCTCCGCCATCGTATTTGAAAATAGCCTTTGCCTTGGCGCAACGTCGGGCGCGTGCGCGTAACCGTCCCCCCGCGCGGTAGCATCTTGGTCTTGCGCTTGGAGAACTGTTACGAAGGACGGGTAATCCCAATTGTCAGGTGCTCGTTTGCGCGTACGAGCACGAGTACGAGTACAAGAACCACTGAGCACGAGCGCAAGATCGGCGGCAAAGTAGACCGGAAGGGCCCCGCCCGCTGCGGGGAGCCTTCCGGACACCTTACCTTAATGGTCGGTCCATGCTGTCCGAGTCTCTAGTTGGTAACCACTTCAAGTACGGGTTTGTTTGCCGCCGCTTCCCGGCTGGCAAAGTTGATCCCGCTGCTCCCCGCGTTCGTAATGGCGATCGTGACCACTTTATCTCCGCCAAACTCCTGCGTTACGTAGCCGGTGACGTTGAAGGCATACCAGACACCCGCCGTATCCACGACCGTGGTGGCAATCGTGCCGCCGGTCGCGGGCGCGTTGTTCCAGGTGATCCCCGTCTCGCTCCAACTGTCGTCGGCTACGGCCATGAAACTCAAGGTGGCGCTGCCCCCGGCGGCGTTGGTGTACATCTTCAGCTTGGCCGAGGAGATCGTCCCGGAAACACCGCTCAGACTGAATTTGAGGTAGATCACCCGGTCGTAGGTGGTGCCGGAACCATTCTTCGTAATGAGTTCGGCTTCCGTGCCGTAGTTGGCATCCGGGCTGCCGCCGAGCGTATAGGAGTCGGCCGTCGGGCTGAGATTGGACGTGCCGCCGCCCGTCGGCGTCGGCGTGGGGGTGGGTGTGGCTATGGGTGTTGGGGTGGGCGTCGGCGTCGGCGTTACCATCTGCGTCGGGGTCGGCGTCGGCGCCGGCGTGGACCCGCCGAGCGTAACCGCCTGGATGAGATCGGTCCTGAAGTGAATGGCGGTGGCGTTGGCGTAATTGAAGAATCTGAAGTTGGTGATCTTATTCACTTCGAAGATACCGTTGCCCGATCCACCGACGCTCATCTCGCTGAACGGTATGATGAGCTGCTGCCAATTGGTATTGTTCAACTCCGTGCCGATGTCGAAATTCCACCGGTCTCCGTCCGATTCCCGGAGTTGCACACGCGCCTTGCCGTCCGCCAAAGTGCCATTGGCCGCGTCGCCTTTGAGCCAAAGACGGATGGCGTTTCTGCCGTTGGCGCTCCAGGTTGGGCCGAAGCCGGTATTGGTGATGATTACGTATTGGTTCGTGCCGTCCCCGCTGAAGTTGACGTCCGCGGCATACGCCGAACCGTCGGGCTTATCCGAGGCGTTCGCGGTAATCGAGATGGCGCCCGTTCCTTCCGTTGTCCAATCGCTCGTCGAACCGTCGTCGAAGTTGTCGATGGTGTCGCCGCCCACCGGCGGATTTGTCGGCGTAGGCGTTGGCGTAGGCGTCGGCGTAGGTGTCGGTATTGGTGTCGGCGATTGGTTTCCGCTCGCAAAGACCCTGAACTCGTTGATGCTCGTCCAAGTGCCCGTATAACCCGAGGCCCCGGTCACAGTCAGCTTGACGTACCGGGCATTCACCGCGGCAAAGGTATCGGCGAGCACCGGGCCGCCGGTGGTGTTGGCCAATCGATCCACCACCTGCGTATAGCTGGTGCCATTGGTCGATACCTCCGCCTTATACTGGTATGCGCGGTCGAGGTAGGGGCAGACTTCGGTCCGATTGACGCTGTAGATCGCGCCCAGATCGACCTGGATCCACTCGGGATAGGTATCCGCCGACCAGCGGGTCGCCAAGTCGCCGTCCACCGCGTGCGAGGCTTCGTTGCCCACCTGTTCGCTGGAGAAGGTCACCGGCTTGTTGAGGGCCAAATTGTTCCCGCTCGGCGTCTGGGTGGGCGTCGGAGTTGGCGACTGCGTCGGGGTCGGGGTCGGCGTCGGCGTCGGGGTTGGGGTCGGATTGTTCGATGACGTCGGGCTTGGCGTCGGCGTACCGCCGCCGCCCTTGGTCAGGGTGACCGTCTCGAGCAGCGCGCCCGTCCTGGTATAGGATTTGAGCTGCAATGACGTCGGCGTGACGTCGATGATCCCGATGACCCTATCACCCTGGTACGTTAATAATGAATAGGGCGTATCGACCATGGCCGTACCGAGCATGCCAGCCGTACCCATGAGCATATGGTGGATGCCGTGTGGCCCGCGGCCGTTATCCACGTAGTTGTGCTGGTAGCCGTGATCGTGGCCGGCGAACACCATATCGACGCCGGCCGGCTCGAAGACCTCTTTCGTGAGGGTGATCATGCCCGGGGTATCGCCGTGGCCGCCGCCGCTATACGCCGGCTTGTGCGCGGCCACGATCTTCCAGGTCTTGTTGGTCGCGTTGAGATCCTGTTGGATCCAGTTGTACTGGGCGCTGCCCGGCGTGAAGGCCACCTCGGTGTTCATCACCACAAAGTGCGTGTCACCGTAGTCGAACGAGTAATAGAAAGGATCGCCCGCTCCGTACGGGGCCTGCTGGAAAGCGGCGGTGTTCGTCCCGTAGCCCTCATGGTTTCCCACCGCGTTGTACCAGGGGCAGTGCGCGGCCAATGCTTTGAAATTGGCCACGAACCATTGGCCTTTCCACCCCGAGTAAGAACCGGACTCGGTCGTATCGCCGCCGCAGAGCAGGAACCGGGGATTGTGGCTGTCGATGAGCGCCGCCATGGTGTTCCAGATCGCGGGATTCGACCGGTTGTCCGCCGCCCAGGCAAAACGGAAGCCCGTCCCGGGATTACAGGCCGTCATGAACGTGGCATCGGCCGAATATGTCACGCCGTCCTGAGTGGCGCGGTAATGATAGGTCGTGTTCGGCTGCAGGTTCGTGAGCCTGATGTTGTGGACGTACGTCACGGGCGACGCCCCCGTTGCCGTCGTGCTCTCGGTCGCGGCCATATAACCATACGAGGCGGTCGGGCCGTATTGAACCGTAACCGTGCTGGTCGAGTCGCATTCCACCAGGATATACGCGCTCGTGGCCGTCACGCCCTGGGGATACGGATTCATGCCGCTGACCATTGCCGCCGCGCCCGTCAACGAGCAGAGAAGGACGCCGGCGACGATCAGCGTCAACACAATGTACGGGGAGGCCTTTTTAGCAGCATGCATACTGAGCACTCCTCCCGATCCGTATTAGTCAGATGGTCTGAAGGCCTCAGTTGAGGCCTCCAGACCATCGCGACTGAACCTTTACGATCCGTGGGTCCAGTCGGTCCAAGCCATGGTATTGCCGCCGGTGGCCGGACCCCAGATGGGGTAACTGGTGCCGTAGAGCCAGTTCGTCAGGTACTGCACCGCGTAGTCCCGATCCCACCAGGCCGTGTTCCCCGTCTCCTGGTAGAGGAAGTACTGATAATCCACGGCGCGCAACGGCGCCTGATTCATGACCGCCAGCGCCGGGTAGCCCGCGCGCTGCAGCATATGAGCCTGCGGGATGTAGCCCTGCAAGCCGATCCAGGGATACTGGGTATAGCCCGGCGGCCAGGTGAAGGCGCCGCCGCGGCCCTGGTCGTTGATGATCGCGCCGTCGATGCGGTGGCCGTTCTTGGTCGTGCCCTGCGGGTTGACGGCCACGGGGGCATTGATGTCGTGCGACCAGGTGAGACCGTTCTCGTTAAAGGTCAGGTTCGGGCCGACGCTCCGGTCGCCGGAGTAGCGGCGGAAGGTCAGCCAGGCGTTGTTGAGTTCAGCGGCGTCGCCGAGATAGAGCGCCATGGCCACGCGAACGGCGCCAGCCTGCGCGGAGGAGTTCGACCCGGAACCGTCATGATTTCCGGCAATCGTTGTCCGATTGGTCTCTTCGCATGAGGTGTTCGAGCAATTGAGCTTGTCCCTTAACTTCACGATCCAGTTATAGAACCTGGTGCCATTGCTGTCCGGATCGCCGTCCGGGCGGAGCCCCAGGAGATCCGCGGAGATGATGTAGCACAAGACGTTGCGCCCCAGGGCCAACGACCTGGCCATGTTCGGGGTGCACGGACAGTCAGGATCGTAATTGTCATCGGTGTCGATCGCTTCCATGCACTCGGCGATGGCCTTGTCGCGGTACGACTGCAGCCCGGTCCTGATGGCCACGAGCGTCACGGCATAGGTGTCGATGTCGTGCCGGCTGTCCTGGTCCGCCACGTTCGCCGTGCCGATATCGCTGTCCGCCTTGGCTTTGAGGTTGTTCCAGGCCGTACCCGACATGGGTAGGGCCATGATCTCCGCGGTGGAGATCCAGATGCCGCTGACCGGAGAGACCGTGGGTGTCGGGGTCGGAGTCTGAACCGGGGTCGGGCTCGGCGTTGGTGTCAAGGTCGGCGTCGGTGTAGGCGCCGGTGTCGCTCCGCCCGGGCCGAAGACCCTGAACTCGTTGATGCTGGTCCAGGTGCCGGTATAGCCGTAAGCGCCGGTCACCGTGAGCCGTACATATCTGGCGTTCGCCGCCGCGAAGGTATCGGTGATTACCGCGCCGCCTTGCGTGTTGTTGAGGCGGTCCACCACCTGCGTATAGCTGGTGCCGTTCGTGGAGACCTCCACCTTGAAAAGATAGGCGCGGTCGACGAGCGGGCAGACCTCGGTTCGATTGATACTATAAACCGCGCCCAGATCGACCTGCAGCCACTCGGGATAGGTGTCGGCGGACCAGCGTGTAGCCAGATCGCCGTCGACCGCGTGCCAGGCCTCGTTCCCCACCTGTTGACTGGAGTAAGTTACGGGCTTGTTCAACGCGAGGTTTGCCCCGGGCGACGGGGTTGGAGAAACCGTCGGCGTGGGGGTTGGCGTTGATGTTGGCGTCGGCGTGGGGGTAGGTGTCGGTGTGGGCGTAGGTGTTGGCGTCGGCGTCGATGCCGCGGTCACCACTTCCAACACGGGATCGTTCGTCCCTTCCTTGCTGTCAAAGACGGTGCCGTAGGCGCCCTCGGTCAGAGCCATCGACACCACCTTATCCCCGTTATACTCGGCCGCGACGTAGCTCGTGACATTGACGGTGTACCACGCGCCCGCCGCCGGAATGGCCGCCGTGGCAATCGTGCTCCCGCGCGCGGGGGCGTTGTTCCAGGTGATCCCCGTCTCGGTCCAGCCGTCGTCAGCCACGCCGGCAATGCTGATGCTTCCTGACGGAGATGGAACGGTCTTGCAGTACAATTTGAGATTGGCCGCGGAGATCGTCCCCGTCACACCGCTCAGAGAGAACTTGAGGTAGACGATCCGATCGTTTGTGGTCCCGGAGGCATTCTTGACGAGCAGGTCGGCGCTGGCGCCGAAGTTGGTGTCCGGTTCGCCGCCGCGCACGAACGCATCCGCGGCCGGCGCCAATGAATATGTCGCCGCCCGCGACACGGCGAACGCCCCCAGGGCCAGGAGTAACGCTAAGAACGGGATCGCCAGTTTCCTAACCATAACGATGTGCCCTCCTCTCTACTTCGCAAACTGGTTTTTTCACGCATACGTTATCTGGATGTTCGTCCCCGTCCTCACCCCCCTCCCGTGGGATATGGGGTCATCCCGCTGATGATGAATTACCTTTCAAGTGCAGCCTGGAGATTCCTTTGGTAACGAGTCGTCTCCTGCGCAAAGCGTTGCAATGGCCAAGCTCTAGGCCGTGTCTATCAAAAAACCCTGCGTCAGCGGGGTCTCTGTCCTTACAATTATGTTATAATCGAAGCGAAACGGAGTCCGCACCGCTTCGTGTCTTGCCTCAAGGCCGGGGAGGGAGACGGAATGGCCCGAAAGACAAGCATGACTGCGATCGCCAAGGAATTGTACCTGGCCACCTCGACGGTTTCGCGCGCCTTGGCCGGCAAGAAGGGCGTCAGCGAGCAAACACGGCGGCGCGTTGCCGCCGCCGCCATGCGGCATGGCTTTATGCCCGAATTGATCCCGGCGCCCGCGTCCGTGGAAGTGGCGCTCCTCATGGATAAGCGAACGACCGAGGATAGGGACTTCTGGGGTAAGGTCTCCGACGGCGTGCAAAAAGGGATATCGCTCTATGACAGCTTCTGTTCCCTGGTGGTGACCGACCATGCGGCCCCCGAATTCCACTTGCCGCCAATCTTCCAAGAGGTCGGCCGGGTCGCCGGCGTCATCGCCATCCATTCGACGGACATCCGGGCCATACAAGCCGTGAAACGACTCGGCCTTCCCATCGTCTTGGTGAGCTACCTCGGGCGCTGTCCCGGCTGCGACTCGGTCATCATCGACAGCTACAACGGAACGTACATGGTGGCCACCGAGCTGCTGAAACTTGGGCATCTGCGTTTCGGCTTTGTGGGGAACCAGAGCAGCCTGAGCTTTAGACTAAGATACATGGGGATCCTGGCCGCCTTGATCGAATACGGCATCTCGGATCTTGTGCCCAAATGCTACAAGACGGATCTATCGGACATGGACTGGGACAACCTTCCAACCGCCCTGTTCTGCAATACGGACCAGAGCGCGGCGAAGGTAATCACGCATTTTCTGCATAGAAGGATCCGTGTGCCTGAAGATGTCTCCGTGATAGGTTTCGACGATCACCCCAGCAAGATTGCGGAGTGTCCCGTGCCATTGACCACTTTGCATGTGGACACGGAGGAACTGGGGCTCTGGGCCGTCCGCCTGCTCTTTCAACGCCTTAGTAATCCGGACGGACATCCGGTGCAACTGGTAAGCGAAGTAACGCCGATCTGGCGGCAGTCCACCGGTAAACCCAGGATGGATAGGTAACCGTCGGCTGTGGCAAAACCATGAGGCGCGCATGGTTTATTTGTCGTTATGTAGTGTATATAATGGGCTCAGCCGAGATGGCTTCACCCCAGAATAACAATCAAGACTTCTTTCCGGGATCCGCTTTCTAGAGAGCGAATTCATGTCTTATGGGCCGTGCGTCCAGTCGGTGAACGACATGATGAAGCCCCCCGTGGCGGGTTTCCAGACCTCGAACTGCGCCTCGGGGTAGAGCGCCTTCGCAAGATGCTGAACCCAATGGGTGCGATCCCACCACTCTCTGTTGCCCGTCTCCTTGTACAGGTACCACTGGTATTCGATCGCGCGTAGGGGCGCCTTATCCTGCACCTCCAGCGCGGGGTAGCCGGCCCGGTGAAGCATGTATGCCTGAGCGAGATAACCTTCCAGTCCTACCCAGGGATACTGCGTGTAACCTGGCGGCCAGGTGAAGGCGCCGCCGCGGCCTTGGTCGTTGATGATGGCGCCGTCGATACGATGGCCGTCCTTGGTCGTTCCCTTGGGGTTGACCGCCACCGGATGGGCGGGATCGTGCGACCAGGTGAGCCCGTTGGCGTTGAAGACCATGTCTTTCGGGCCGACGCTCGTGTCGCCGGAGTAGCGGCGGTAGGTGTCCCAGGCGCGCTCGAGTTCGACCTTGTCCCCCAAGTACAGGGCGGCGGCGATCCGGCAGGCGCCCTCCTGCGCCGAGGCATTGGAACCGGAACCGTCGTGGGATTGCGAGATGTTCTTCCAGTTCGACTCGTCGCAAGGGGGATTGTTCGGGCAGTTCGCCTTGAACCGCAGCTTCTCGATCCAGGCTTGAAAACGGGAGCCGTCGCTGTTCGGATTGCCGTCCGCGCGTAGCCCAAGGAGATCGGCGGCGACGATGTAACAGAGCAGATTCCGCCCGACGGCCAGCGAACGGGCTTTTGACGGGGTACACCCGCAATCCTTGTCGGGCTTTTCGTCCGTGTCGATCGCGGACATGCACGCCGCGATCGCCCTATCCCGATATACCTTGTCCCCGGTCCTCACCGCCGCCAGGGCGCAGGCATAGGTATTGAGATCGTGTTTGCTATCCTGGTTCGCGACCTGAGCCATGCCGAAGTTGGCCATATCCGCGATTTTCTTGATGGTCTCCCAGGTTGGACCGGACATGGGGCGGGACGCGAGCTCAGCCGGTGAGATCCAGATACCCCCGGCCGGAGCCGGGCTTGGCGCCGGCACGGCGGCGGTCTTAATTGTCTGTACCACGCCTAACCCCACCGCCAGGATCGAGACGGCTACGAGCAAATGTAACCGCTGATTTTGGCCCATGGTCATTACTCCTCTCTGCCCTTGGCTCCTTTGTCCCCACCGCCGTCATCACGTAGTATTGGCAGCTGCACGCGCTCGGCCTGGCCATATTGGGGATTCCGCTCCGGTACCCGCGCCCCGACGTTTTCGCGCCACGCAGCCAAGATCTGGCGCATCTGCGCCACCAGCCCCGGCTGGTCTTCCGCCAGGTTCCGCTCCTCGCCCGGGTCCTCCTGGAGATGATAGAGCTCGCACCGCCCGTCCTCAAAGAACTCGATGAGTTTATAATCGCCCATGCGCACCGAGGATCCCGGCGTGCCGCCCTGATTGCCGTAATGAGGGTAGTGCCAGTAGAGCGCGTCCCGTTCGAGCCCGGCCGCGCCGCCAAAGAGCGGGACCAGGCTGACGCCGTCAAGGAGCTGCTCCGGCCGCGGCTCTCCGGCCAGGGCCATGAAGGTCGGATAGAAATCGGGGCTGGTGACCGGCGCCCGGCAGATGCTCCCCGGTCTGATTACGCCCGGCCACCACGCGATGAGCGGTACGCGAACGCCGCCCTCGTACATCCAGCCCTTGCCTTCGCTCAAGGGTTTGTTGCAGGTGGGTGAACCCTCCGAGGTAGCCAGGCCACCGTTATCGGAGGTAAAGATCACCAGCGTCTCCCCTTCCTTGCCGGTCTCCGCGAGCGCCCGTAGCAAACGGCCGATATTCCAATCGAGATTGTAGACCATCGCCGCGTAGACCGGGTCGGACTGCAGCAGCCGCCGGGTGACCCGTTGGTGTTTCTTGTGTTCGCAGGGAAAAAACTCCCCCGCCGCGAAAGGCTGAATCCGATCCAAGCCTAACGCGTGTGCCTTGGCCGTGAACCGCGCCGTATCCTCCGCCTTGGCCTGCATCGGATTGTGCACCGCGTAATGCCAGAGGTTGAGAAAGAAAGGCCGGTCGCCGCGCGCGCGGATCAGCCGGATGGCCTCGTCGGTCAGGCGATCCGTCAGGTACTCCCCCGCCGGTCCCTCGGCGAGGTTCGGCAGACCCCACGGACTGAAATAGCCGTTCCGCGGCGAACCCCAATGACAGCCGCCGATGTTGACCTCAAAACCATGGTTTTCCGGCTGGTACGGACTCTCGCCCAGGTGCCACTTGCCCACATGCCAGGTTTGATAGCCGGCCTCCCGCAGGGCCGCGGCAAGACTCTTTTCCGTCAAGGGAAGGTGATCCACATAGGGTGCGTCAACCAGCCGGCCCCGGCAGGGATGCAGATTCTTGTTCCAATCGATCCAATCGGTTACCCCGACCCGCGCCGGGTATTTGCCGGTCAGGATGGAAGCCCGGGCCGGCGAACAGACCGGCGAGGCGGCATAGGCATCGGTGAAGGTCATACCCTCGGCGGCCAAACGGTCCAGATGCGGGGTCTCGTAAAATGTGCTGCCGTAACAAGCAAGATCTCTCCAGCCGAGATCGTCGGTGAGGATCAGGATGATATTGGGCCGTGCGTTGTCCATCAGAGTCTTGAACTCGCTTTCTCCAAGTCTGGCGCATCTCATGCCGCCGTTCTTTCTCAGACCCTTAGCACGAGGCGGCACATTCTTTAACGCGGAGCTATTCCACCTGGATTTGGAAATTCCCTTTCTGGGTCGCCATCTTGTTACGCAAAGTCATGCGTAAACTTGCCAGTAGAGTGGTTATCGCTTGCGTCCCGCCGCCATTTGCCATAGAATCTAACCTGAAGGCCGACCATGGCATCTCAATCGCGCCGGTCTCGATCTTCCTACTCTTTTTTACCAGTAGGCCGGCATGACGACTGGATAGACAAGAGGTGGCGCAGAGATGGCCAAGCGTGTAACCATGCGGACGATCGCCGAGGAGCTGGGTTTGGCCGAATCCGCGGTGTCGCGGGCATTGTCCGGAAAAAAGGGTGTCAGCGAGGAGACCCGTCAGCGTATCCTTGCCGCCGCTCGCCGTCAAGGCTATGTGGCTAAACAAGTGCCTTCCTCGCGGACCGTTCAAGTAACGCTTCTGGTTGAACGCATCCTGCATGAAAAGACGTATTGGGGTAAGTTCATCAACGGCATGGTAGCCGAGATCGCCCTCTACGACAGCTTTCTTTCCTTGGTGGTGACGGATGCCTCCAAGCCTTTCGTGGCCTTGCCCCCTCCCCTAGAACAGGTCGGCAAGATCGACGGCGTGATCGCCGTGCGGCGGACGGATCCCCGTGTGGTCCAGGCGGTCAGGCGGCTCGGTCTCCCGGTTGTGCTTGTCGATTATATACAAAAAAGCTTTCCCGGATGCGACCAGGTCATGACCAACGGCTTCACCGGCATCTCAGCGATCGTCGCGGAACTGAACCGTCTGGGCCACAAGAAGTTCGGTTTCGTTGGCGACCTCAATAATCAGCTCTATCGTGCGCGATATGAGAGTCTTCAATCCGCGATCGCCAATGAAGGATTGGTACCCGAGATTAAGCGGTATCTCCTCGATGGCCTGGACGCCGGGGACGAACTGCCGACCGCCCTTTTTTGCCCGACGGACAAGCTTGCCGCCAAATCAGTCAATCTCCTCTTGCAAAAGGGGTTGCGCGTACCCGAGGATATTTCCGTCGTCGGCTTCGACGACGACAACGAAGACATTTCCCAGTGCCCCATCCCCCTGACCACCCTGCACGTGGATCAGGAGGAGTTGGGAGGCTGGGCGGTACGGACCCTCTTCCAGCGCCTGAATAACCTCAACGCCCCGCCGGTGCAGGTGGCCGTGGGTGTAACACCGATCTGGCGGCAGTCGTGCGCCAAACCACGCGATGGCGCGTCCAGCGAGGCGAAGTGAACGCCCCCTGGAGCCGGCCGGAGGGCCGGTCGTCGACCCCCCAACCATCACTTACTCCTATCTCCTATGAACCATGCGTCCAATCGGTCCAAGACATGATGTGCCCGCCCGTGCACGGTGCCCATACCGGATAGCTGGTGCCATAGAGGCGGTTTGTCAAGTACTGCACCCAGTAGGTGCGGTCCCACCAGGCCGTGTTCCCGGTCTCCTGATAGAGGAACCACTGGTAATCCACGGCGCGTAACGGCGCGCTATTCTGGCAGGTCAACGCGGGGTAACCCGCGCGCTGCAGCATGTAGGCCTGCGCCATGAATCCCTCGAGACCCACCCAGGGGTACTGGGTATAGCCGGGCGGCCAAGTAAAGGATCCGCCGCGGCATTGATCGTTGATGATGGCGCCGTCGATGCGGTGGCCGTTCTTGGTCGATCCCTGCGGATTGACGGCCACGGGGTTATTGGGATCGTGAGACCAGGTCAGCCCTTC
>JBLNCE010000097.1:0-34187 GCA_050260415.1 Bacteroidota bacterium
CGACATGTCCGGGCGTATGGCTGTAGCGATCCCAGATCGATTCGCCCTTGCCGTCCTCGTTCCAGGCACCTTCGATCTGATAAGCGGCGGTGGCGGCACCCCAGAGAAACCCCGCCGGGAATGAACGAGTTTCTGCCATATGGACAATCCCCTTTATTGACAATGTCTAGATCCCTAAGCCTGGAGTCGACCTTAGACTCTCAGTACTCGACTTTCGACCTTCCGCCTTTGACTTTTGACTTTTACCTATCCCTTAATCGCGCCCATGGTCGCGCCGTCGGTGATGTACTTGTTGAGAAAGGCGTAGACCACCAGGATCGGCAGGGCTACCAGGGCCATGCAGGCGAATTGCACGGCATAGTCGGCCGAGTAATAACCGACGAATTTGAGCACCGAATAGGGCAGGGTACGTAATTGGTCCGAGGAAATGAAGATGTAGGACATGACGACCTCGTTCCAGTTGCCGATGAAGGTCATGACCGTGACCGTGATGAGCGCCGGCTTCGTAATCGGCGCCACGATGCGAAACATCGCGCCCCAGATGCTGCAACCGTCCATGAGCGCCGACTCCTCGAGCGCCCGGGGGATCGTTTTGAGAAACCCCGAAAAGATCAGGGTGTTAAAGGGTATTTGGAAGGCCGCGTAAGGAATGATGAGGGCAAAATACGTATCGAGGATGCCGAGCCGGCTGAAAAGCTGGAAGTTCGGCAACAGGGTGGCGTGGATGGGGATCATCATGCCCAGCATGACCAGGCCCAGAACCACCTGGCTGAGCCTCCATTCCATGCGCGTGCAGGCGTAAGCGATTAAGAATGAGAATGACACGGCCACGAGGCACGCGAAGCCCACGACGATCAGGCTGTTCATGAGCAACGTGGGAATCATCCCGTCCCTCCAGGCCTTGGCGTAGTTTACCCATTGCGGCGGGGACGGCCATTTCAAGAAATCGGCGCCGAAGAGGTCGCCGCTTTTGAGCAGGGAAAAGTCCAGGAGCCAAAGCAACGGGAACAACTGTGCGAGGGCGATGGCGATGAGCACTGCGTATAGCATGACGCGTCGGATTTTGCCCCAATTGAACCGGTGCCCGCGGGCGGCCTCCATCTCAACAGCCTGGTGCAATGGCAGCATCATGCATACCCCTTCCTCGCCGAGAAATAACCTTTGCGTTGGTTCAACTGTCGTGCTCGTGCGCGTAATCGTAATCCCAATCGCCGGCGTTCGATAACGAGTACGATTACGAGTACGAGCACCGCTTCGCTGAGCACGAGCACTAATAGCAACGTTTTTCCATCCACTTGTACCGGCGAATGCCGGGGGTGGGACACCTTAGAACTCTCCTACATCCTTGCGGGTGAACGCATTGAGCACGAGCGTTCCCGCCACGCAAATCAGGACAAAAACGACGGAGAGGGCGCAGGCGTACCCGTATTGGCTGAAGGCGAACGCCTTGGCGTAGATGTAATTCGCCAGGACTTGCGTATAGTCGCCGGGAGCGCCGTTTGTGGAGAGCCAGACCGTCTCCATCTGCTTCATGCAGGAAATCAGGGCGATGATGACCGTGGCGCGGATAACGGGCGCCATCAGCGGGATGATGACCCGGGTGTAGAGCCTGACGCCGCTCGCCCCATCGATGCGCGCGGCTTCCTGCAGTTCCTTCGGGATCCCGACGAGGCCGGAGTAGTAAAAAAGGAGCGCCCAACCGAAACCCTGCCAGATTATGATAACGATCACCGACCATAAAGCGGTATGGACGTTGCTCAACCAGTTCGTGTTGAGACTCCCCAGCCCGATCATGGTTAGGACTTTGCCCAACAGGCCGTAGCTCGAGTTGAAGACATGCACCCATAGTTTGGTGGTGACGACCACCGAAATGATGGCGGGGATGAAATAGATCGTACGGAAGGCACGTTCGCCGCGCCGGGCTTTGAGCACCATAATGCAAACGAGCAGGGCCAAGGGATTCTGGAACAGAATCGTGACGGCGGCCAAACAAAGGGCATTGATCAGCGAGCGCACGAAGGTCGGGTCTTGGGTGAAGATCTCCTGGAAATTGGCCAGGCCGACCGGGTTCGCGGCACCCATGCCGCGCCAGTCCGTCATCCCAAGGTAGACGCTGAGGATGACGGGAAAGAACATGGCGAAAAGGATCAGCGACAGGCCCGGCAGGACCATGAGCGAGATCGCCTTGCCATCGGAAAAGGGTCTGTACATCCTCTGCTCACCCATTCCAAAGAGAAATCAAAAAGTCGCCCGCCACAAGCTGGAGACCGCAAGCAGGGAGATGAAAACAATCCGGGTGCCGGCGGGGCGGAATCTTCCGCCCCACCGGCTGGTCTGGGATCATGGATCGGATCAACGATCTGCCGGGAATTACTTCTGGGCGGCTTTGGCAGCAGCCTCATCCAGCGCCTGCACGAACTCTTCCGGCGACTTGACGCCGGCGGCCAGATCCTGGATGTACTTTTGATGCAGTTCTTTGAACTCGGGCGTGGAGAGGTCCAGGCCGCCCGTGCCGCTGGTCTGCTGGGCGTCGGCCACGATGGCCAGCAGATCCTTGGCCAGCTGGCTGTCATCGGCGAGCGGTTGGATCTTCTGCGCCGGGACATTGGCCTTGGTCTTCCAGATTAGCTCCGGATACATCTCGAAGTACAGCTGCAGGTATTGCAGGCAGAGCTTCTTGTGTTTCGTCTTGGCGTTGACGACGTAGTTCCCGCCATACCAAGCCAGGAGATCATCGACATTGCCCTCGCCGTCTTTGGTCACCGGGAATTTGAAGACGCCGACGTTGTTCCGGAAGTGCTCGGAGAACGCTATATTAGTCCCGAGGCCCATTTCCCAGGCGCCCATGATGTACATGGCGGCCTTCTCCTGGCCGAAGAGGTTTTTGGCGGCGTCGTAATCGTTGGTGAGCAGGTCATCCTGGAAGACCCCGGCGTCGACCATCTCTTTGAACTTCTTGGCCGAGGCGAGGAAGACCGGATCGGTGTAGTTCATCTCGCGGTCGACGGCCTTCTTGATAACGGTGAAATCGCCGCCCACGCGGCCGGTCAGGTTGTCCCAGGTGAGGCAGAGCGCCCAGGCGTCCTTGCCGTCGGTGGAGACGGGTATGATGCCGTTCTGCCGAAAGACCTTGGCGGCCGCTATCATATCTTCGATGGTGTTCGGGACCTCGACGTTGCACTTCTCGAAGAGAGCCTTGTTGTAGTAGACCACCCAGTAGTCCATGGTCACGGGCAGGCCATAGAGTTTGCCGTTATAGGTATTGGACTCCAGGGCGCCCGGCACGAAGTTGAACTTGGCATAATCCTTCGGGTTCAGTTCCAGGGCCAGCTTGTTCTCCACCAGCTCGCCGAGGAGCGTGGAGAACGACCAGTACTTGAAGACGTCCGGCAGCTTGTTGGAGGCCGCGTAGATCTTCATCTTTTCCTGATAGGGCTGGTCAGGCAGGCTCTCGACCACGATCTTCACATTGGGATGCTGCTTCATGAACTCCGCGTTGATCGTGTCGATCACGGTGCCCCACGGTGAATTGCGGTCCGGGATGTTGTCCGTGATCCGGAGCGTGACCTCGGAGGGGGTGCACCCCGGCATCAACAAGGTACCGACGACTACCGTCAGAACGAGCAAGAGTACCGTCAGACGCTTTGTCAAGATTACCTCTCCTTTCGTTCATCGCGGGTGATTCCCGCCGAGCGGGTCTGACATCGCCGTTGGTGTCCTGAGCGGCAATCCCCCCTTCACAAATCTATTGTTTGAGTCCCTCGACGAAACGATGGACTTGGATAGGCCGTTCTGTATGTATTAGAATGTACTAGAGTAATATGTAATCGATACCACTTCTCTAAGCCGATCCCCAGAGAGCCTTACGCAACCTTCGAGAGTTGCTTGAAAATCCTCGGTTCAGCAAACTCACTCCCTGTCCCCCGCTCTCTTGCGAAAGAGCGGGGGTGAAGACCCCAGCCGGGGGTGAATCCGGGTTATTCTAGAGACACTTTGAACCAGCTTTCACGGGCACCCGCAGGATTGCCTGATGACCAGTTCCGTGCGGAAAACGACCTTTTCGTAAGCGATATGATCGTCCGAGAGGGCCTCCAAAAGCTTCTTGGCCGCCGTGGCGCCCAGTTGATACTTGGGCATATCCGCGGTGGTGAGGCCGGGACTGACGTGCCGGGCCAGCCTGATATTGTCGAAGCCCACGATCGCCAAATCACCCGGTACTTGCAGCCCCATTTGCTTGGCCTTTTCCATGGCGCCGATGGCCATCTCGTCGTTGCCGGCAAAAAGGGCCGTAAACTCGGCGCGCTGCAGCAATTTTTGCACCGCGCGCGCCCCGCCTTCCTCGGTGAAATTGCCCCGTTCGACCAACTGGGGGTCAAAGGTCAAGCCGTGCTCGGTCAGGGTCTGGCGGTAGGCGGCGAAGCGCTCCTCGTCGTCCGGGTGGAGCATCCCGCGGAGATAGGCGATGCGCTTGTGCCCGTGGCGGATGAGATGCGCCACCGCCTCGCAGGCGCCGTGCAAATTCGAGACCATGATGGAGGATACGTGTCCTCCGGGCAGTTCCCGGCCGATCAAGACCAGCGGAAATCCCTGTTTGGCCAGGCGCCCGATCTGCTCGGCGGGAAGGAGCGTATTGACGATGATGAAACCATCCAGCCTGCGTTCGGAGAGCATACGCATGTATTCGTTTTCACGCTGGGGACTGTTCTGCGCATCGCAGATGATGAGATTGTAATTGGACTCGATGGCCGTGTTTTCGATCCCTTTGAGCAGTTCCAGGTAGTAGATGGAGGAAACGTCCGGGATGACGACCCCGATCAGATTTGTCCGCCGCGATCTGAGCGCTTTGGCCGACGCGTCAGGCGTATATTGCAGGCGCTCGATCGCCTGCACCACGCGCTCCTTGGTCTCGGGCCTCACCTTGTCGCTTTGGTTCAGAACCCTGGATACCGTCGCCACGGACACCCCGGCCGCCCGGGCGACGTCGCTGATGGTCGACACAGCACTATTCTCCTATGATCCGAGATTTTTCCGCAACCCGGAATGATATCGATTACATCCAATACTTCATATTCGCGGGCGGCAAGAAAATTCCTTCTGGAGGATCGTTTTCTGTGGTCTGGGAAAAAAGCGGGGTGCGATGTGGTGTTTACCGCGGCGGGAGAGCGTGGGTGACGCCCGCCTTCGCGCGTCGACGCTATGGTGCGCATGGGCGACCGAGGCTATATTAGCAAAGCTTTCCCAATAAAAAATAGTGCCTACAATGACTGATTGAGCTTTGTCAAAAACCGGCGCGCGAGCGATGATGGGGATATGAGGGGCGGTTGGACCAAATCTTAGGGAAAGGAGGTATCGGCCATGTTGCGGCGCCTCGGGAACTCCCGCAGGAAGCGCCGGCAAGATGGGCCAAGGATTGAGGTGGATATTCATGTCCTCAAGGAAGGCCAACCGAGCACTCTGGCGGCCATCTGCAAGATCCTGGCGAAACTCCTGTCCATGGCGACCGCCGTAACCGTGATCGTCCAGATCGTAATCAAGCGATAGTGCAAGCGGGGAGTGAGTTTGTGTAAGTGATGCGCAGGCCGGATGATGGGTGAGCCGGTGTTCTGGAATCGTAGAACACCGGCTCATTTCTTTAAGCCTCCACTTTCCGGCCGCATTTGCGGCAGAACTTGTCTTCCTCCGCCAGTTCCTCCCCGCAGGCGGCGCAACTGGGTATGCCCAAATCTCTGTTGGCCTCCCGATGCACTTCCTTTAGGGCCTCTTCCATCTCCCTAATCTGGGCATCCAGGCTGGCGAGTTCCTCGCATTTCCCCTTGGCCTCTCCGCACACGCCGGCGGGGTTCCCCTGGTACAGGGCATACATGATGCCGCCAAGTTCCTCCAGGGCTTCCCTCTTCCTATCCGCCAACGAACCGATCCTGGCCTTGAGGCGGGCCGTTTCCAAAGCCTCCTTGGATCTGACGCTGACCACGTTGACGCCCTTGTCGATGCCTTGCTTGACCTTGTCGAGAAAATCAGCCACTGCTGACCGCTCCCCTCTATGCCGTCTCCGCCGCGCCCAAGATGATCCGTTATGGTGCGGCAAAACCGCGGAAAGCATATATTCCGCATCACATGCCATGCGATATTCATCATTATACCATACACTATCTTCAGCTTTTGTGCCAAAAAAACACCGTGAAAACCTCATTATCGCGGATCGATAAAGGCCCTCTCCCCCTCGGTCCCCCTCTCCCGCGAGTGCGGAAGAGGGGGAAGGAAAGCGCTCCGCTGGAGGTGATTTCTTATCTGAGTGAGCTCATCCGCCATGATGGCGCTGCCGTCAGCAGAAACGCGGTCCGGGATCAACCGTTCCTAAACGCCATTCCTAAACTCGCGATTACGTTTTCGACTCAACGCCGTCAATCACCCCAGCCCCGCAAAATCCAGCGTGGCAAAGTAATCCTCCAGGGTCTCGGCCCGGCGGATCAAACTCACCTCGCCGTCCATGTCGAGCAGGAGTTCGGCCGAGCGCAGCTTGCCGTTGTAGTTGAAGCCCATCGCGTGGCCGTGCGCGCCCGTGTCGTGGATGACCACAAGATCGCCCCGTTCGATGGCAGGGAGGTTGCGGTTGATCGCGAACTTGTCGTTGTTCTCGCAGAGCGAGCCGGTGACGTCGTAGACGCGATCGGGCGGCCAATCCTCCTTGCCGAGGACGGTGAGATGGTGGTAGGCGCCGTACATCCCGGGCCGCATCAGATTGGCCATGCAGGCGTCCAGCCCGACGTAGCTGCGGTAAGTCTCCTTTTTGTGGATCGCCGTGGCGATCAGGTACCCATAGGGGCCGGTCATCAGGCGGCCCAGTTCCAGATCGATCCTGACCGGCGCCAATCCGGCGCGCTCGATTTTTTCCTCGTAGGCCCGGCGGACCTCCCTCGATACCAGGCCGAGGTCCACCGGCGCGTCTTCGGGACGGTACCGAATGCCGATGCCGCCGCCGAAATTGACGAACTCAACGCGGATACCGGTCTTCTCTTTGATCTCGACCACCAGGTCAAAGAGCATCTCCGCTGTGCCGATATAGCTGTAGGGGTCCAACTCATTGGAGACCACCATGGTGTGCAGCCCGAATCTCCGCGCGCCCATCTCGCGCGCCAGCGGGTAGCCTGGAAGATCTGCTCACGCGTCAAGCCGTACTTGGCTTCCTGCGGCACGCCGATAATGGCGTTGCCGCCCCGCAGGGGTCCGGGATTGTACCGGAAACAGATTACCTCGGGCATGCCGGCCTGGCGCGCGAGGAAATCCAGGTGGCTGAGGTCGTCAAGATTAACGATCGCGCCCAGTTCCCTGGCCTTGACGTACTCGGCGGCCGGCGTATTGTTGGAGGAAAACATGATCTCCTCCCCGGACAGGCCCACTTTCTCCGCCAAGACCAGCTCGGCCAGGGAACTGCAATCCGCCCCGCAGCCCTCTTCCTTGAGAAGCTCATGATATAAGGATTCGGCGTGGCCTTGACGGCGAAATACTCCTTGAAACCCGGCGCCCAGGAGAAGGCGGCGATCAGACCGCGGGCGTTATGGCGTATGCCGCGTTCGTCATAGAGGTGAAACGGGGTGGGGTGAGTCCGTATGATCCGTTCGATCTGGGGTTTGGTAAAGGGGAGGGATTTGGTCCGCATCTCGATACCTTCCATGCTGCAAGAATTGCTCTAGATTATAAGGGAAATGCGCGCTACATTCAACGGTCTTGTTAACCTAAGGGCTTGACCTAGAGCGTATGACACGATACTCGTAGTCTCAGACCGTCCGTATACCAAGATCCATCTTGATATCAAGCTTCATCGGATCGAGCGGTGTAATAGCCAGTCGTCTCGTCCTCAGGCCATTTTGAGCATGCCGGAGCCAACTCGGGAAACAGGACTGCCAGGTTTGTGCGCCACTTCGTCACTATCTTGCAAGCCTCTTCTTCTCAAAACCTCGCGTGATATGATACTCCAACCTTTTTTGCGAAGCGATCGAGGCGGTTATCTGCCAGATGTTTCGCATAATTGTTTTGCTTCATTCAAGACATCCAAACCATTAGTATCCCAACGGCCAAGGCTATTCTTTAGATCCCCGCACATATAGATCTGCTTGATCAGGTCAATGGTAACATCCTTTGACTTGCCGGCCACATACCAATCCGCCTGCTGTGCCCTTTTCGAGTCCCAAATCAAGATCTTCTTCCCTTGCGAATAGAACCGATAATTAACGTCACCCGGCCAACCAAATGTGCGAATATCTTCATCTAGTATCTTTTTTAGATAAGATATTGTATTCGGCGTCAAATTACCGTCAATCGCCGTAAATACATATTCATATTGGCTATAGTTGTTATCCCAGACTTGCGTATAAACGAAATCAGAAAAATGCTCCACATAGGCAGTCCAGACCATGTTCGGCGAGGAATCCACCTCAATCATGACGGCGGGATCCTCGGACCCGTCAAGTTTTACCGCCAGATTGCATACCCCTTGATTTTCATGAAAAATCATCAGCAAACCGTCCTTGATAAAATCGTGTGGCCCGCCGCCGTACCAATTGTCAAAGGCTTTCCCCAGGGCGGCTATGGGATATGGATCGTCAGCCCTGCTATGTTTCTTCAGGATTTCGAACCCATTTTCCAAAGAATACCATTCAATTACCGACTCCGGGAACTTAACGCCGCAAGAACGCTCTCGTTCTCTTAACAGATCTATCAACTTGCCGGAAAACTCCGGCGGTTCTTCCCCCAGTAGATCAAAGGTCTTTTGATGGTACTTTAACCGACCACCCATACAGATCGACTCCTTCTTGATCCGCTTGGATTCTTATCGCTGACTGTAGCAAAACCACTGGGCAATTAAGGAGCCTGGCGATCTTTATCGTGCCAATTCACGCCTCTCAGCAATTGCCCGTATAAATCATCATCGATCTCAATCCGCAGCCCCTCGATGATCTCTTCCGCCGTCGGCGGCGAAGCAGAGAACTCGACGAACGGCAACTCCTCGATCAGCGCCAAAGGCGTCCGCTCGTTCGCCTCGCCCATGCGAAGCACCGCCGCCGCGGCCAGACCATCCGCCACATTGCTCTCGGCTGTGGTTACACGCCTTATGGATGTTTCAACCCATTTCCCGAATTGTTCGCTATTTTCCTCTCTTTCCCTGCCAACTGCTCCTTCCGGCCGGGGCAAAAGAATCCCCTCCCCGCGCCGGGGAGAGGACACAGGAGCATAAGCGTAGTCTTCTTGTAAGCTAAACTGATCCTTCCTCGGGATCGGAATCGATACCGCTACTCGATACCATTGAAAAAAACCTTCGACCCCGATTCCGATACCGATTCCGATACCGACTCCGATCTCAGTCTCTTACACCAAAGTTGGCGCATACGGGGACACAGGGATGGGGTCAGCCCTACTTCGCCGCCTTCCTCCCCAGATACGCTTCCTTAATCTCCTCGTTCGCCAGCATCTCCCGGCCCGTGCCCTGCATGGTGATCCGGCCGGTCTCCATGACGTAGCCCCAGTCCGCGATCTGGAGGGCGGCGTTGGCGTTCTGCTCGATCAAGAGGATGGTCACGCCCTGGCGGTGGATCTCCTGGATGATGCGGAAGATCTCCTTGACGATCATCGGCGCCAGGCCCAGGGAGGGCTCGTCCATCATCATCAGCTTGGGGCGGGACATGAGCGCCCGTCCCACGGCCAGCATCTGCTGCTCGCCGCCGGAGAGGGTCCCCGCGGATTGCCAGGCGCGTTCCTTGAGGATGGGGAAGAGGCCGTAGACCCAGTCCAGGTCCGTCTTGATCCCTTGTTCGTCCGCGCGGGTAAAGGCGCCGATGCGCAGGTTTTCCTCGACGGTCAGCTGAGGAAAGACCCGCCGCCCCTCCGGGACCAGGGTGATGCCGAGCGCGGCCATGGCGTGGGTCTTCTCCGCGAGAAGGTCCCGACCCCGGTAGGTGATGGCGCCGCCGAGCGGCTTGACCAGTCCCATGATGGCGCGCAGGAGCGTGCTCTTGCCGGCACCGTTGGCGCCGACCAGGGTGACGATCCGCCCCTCCTCCACCTCCAGGCTGATGCCCTTCAGGGCCTCGATGCCGCCGTAGGCGACCACCAGGTTCTCGACCTTAAGCACCTTCTTCCACCCCCAGATAGGCCTCGATGACCCGCGGGTCGTTCTGGACCTCGGCGGGCGTGCCGCGGGCGATGGTTACGCCGTAGTCCAGGACCTGAATGCGCTGGGAGATCTCCATGACCACGTCCATGTGGTGCTCGATGAGGAGGATGGTCAGGCCGTACTCGGCGCGGATCTCCTGGATGAAGCGGGTCAGGTCCGCGGCTTCCTTTGGATTCATCCCGGCGGCCGGCTCGTCGAGGAGGAGCAGCTTTGGGTCCGTGGCCAGGGCGCGGGCGATCTCCAGGCGGCGCTGCAGCCCGTACGGGAGGGAACTCGCCTTTTCCATCAGGGTGCCTCCCAACCCCACCCGCTCGATGAGGGCCAGCGACTTTTGGCGCATGGCCTTTTCCTCCCGCCGGTACCGGGGCAGCTTGAGCGTGGCCTCGAGGTAGCCGGAGCGGATATGGGCGTGGTTGGCGATGAGCACGTTATCGAGGACGGTGAGGCTTTTGAAGAGCCGGATATTCTGGAATGTCCGCGCGATGCCGAGGCGCGTGATGGCGTCCGGCTTGAGACCGGTGATCTCCCTGCCTTTGAAGAAGACACGTCCCGCGGTCGGCCGGTAGACGCCGGTGATCATGTTGAACGCGGTCGTCTTGCCCGCGCCGTTCGGTCCGATCAGCCCCACGATCTCTCCCTCGCGCAGCTCGAGATCGAAGTCTTTGACCGCCACCACGCCGCCGAAGCGCATCGTGGCCGCCTCCACCCGGAGCACGCTCATCGGCTCCGCCCCCCTTTCACCGCTTGGCTGCCGGACGGCCTGAAACGCCGCCAGCGGTCTCTGTCGAGCAGCCGATCCCAGCTGAATTCGTCTGTGCCCATCAGGCCGTGGCGGTAAAAGAGGACCACCAGCATGAGCAGGGCCGAGAAGACCACCTGCCGCAGGCCGACCTTGCCCGGGACGACCACGAAGCCGAGGTTGATGGACTCGTCCAAAAAACGCAGGATCTCCCCGGCCGAGGTCACGATGAAGGCGGAGATGACCGATCCGGTCAGGCTGCCCATACCGCCGAGGACGATGATGAGCAGGATGTTGAAGGTAAAGAGGAAGCTGAACATCCTGGGGTCGATCGTCCCGAGCAAGTTGCCGAGGAGACCGCCGCCGAGGCCGGCAAAGAACGCGCCGGTGACGAAGGCGAGGCTCTTGTGTTTGGCCAGGTTGATGCCCATGGCTTCCGCGGCGATCTCGTCCTCCCGGATGGCCAGGAGCGCCCGCCCGTAACTGCTCTTGATGAGCGAGGCCAAGAGCACCGCGGTGGCCGCCGCCGTGCCGAAGCTCCACCAGAGGTTGGTGATGGCTGGGATCCCCTTGAGCCCCAAAGCCCCGTTGGTCAGGCTCTGGGTGTTGGTAAAGACCACCCGGATGATCTCGGAAAAACCGAGCGTGGCGATGGCCAGGTAATCCCCCTTGAGCCGCAGTGCGGGCGCGCCGACTAAAAAAGCGACCAGCGCGGCCAAGAGGCCCCCGAGCAGCAGCGCCAGGGGAAAGGGCAGCGTGATGACGTCAAGCGGCTTAATGATCGGCGCCAGGTAGAAGATCTGCTGCTTGACGTCGGGCGGCATGGTCAGCAAGGCCGTCGTGTATGCGCCCACCGCCATCAGCCCCGCGTGCCCCAGGGAAAACAGGCCCGTAAAGCCGTTGATTAGGTTCATGCTCATGCCGAGGATGGCATAGATCGCGCAGACGTTCAGGATGCGCACGATGTAGGTGTCGAAGTACCGGTCCGCGTACCAGAGAAAGACCGTCAAGAAGAGGATGGCCGTGGCCGTCAAGACGGCGTCGCGTCGTTTCATGCGCTCACACCTTCTCCGCGATCTTGTCGCCCACGATCCCGGTCGGCTTGTACAAGAGGATGACGATCAGCAGGATAAAGGCGAACGCATCCCGATAGCCGGTCAGGGTGGGCAAAAAGGCGACAAGCATGATCTCGCCGATCCCGAGGATGAAACCGCCCAGAACCGCCCCCTGGATCTTGCCGATCCCGCCGATGACCGCGGCGATGAAGCACTTCAACCCCGGGATCACCCCCATCAACGGGGCGATCTGAGGGAATTTCAAGCCCCACATGATCCCGCCGACGGCCGCCAGGACGGAACCCAGGCCGAAAGTGACGGAAACGGTCCGGTCCACGTTGACCCCCATGACCCGCGCGGTCTCCTGGTCCATGGAGACGGCCCGCATCGCCATGCCCGTCTTGGTTCGGTAGATCAGGTACATCAGGAGAAGGAGAAAGACCACCGTGGCCACGGGGATATAGAACGTCAGCTTTTGGATGGAGACGGAACCAACCTGGACTACGTCCGTAAAGATCTCCGGCGTCGGAAACGGCTTGGGCACCCCGCCGAAGAGGACGATGGTCAGGTTCTCGAGGAGAAAGGAGGCGCCGATGGCGGAGATCAGGATGGAGATCTTCGGCGCCTCTCTGATCGGCCGGTAGGCGGCGGCCTCCACGCCCACCCCCAGCAGGCCCGTGAGGATGAGTACCGCCGGGAAGCTGATGTACCAGGGAAGGCCGAACGTGATGACGCCGAAGAAGGCAAAGTAGGTCGCCATCATGAAGATATCGCCGTGGGCGAAGTTGATCAGCCTCAGGATGCCGTAGACCATGGTATAGCCGATGGCGATCAGCGCGTAGAGGCTGCCGAGGGAGATGCCGTTCGAGAGATGCTGCAGGAACAGATCGAATGCCATCCCACCACCACCTATGACCGATTAATACACATACGCTTCCTCCCGGATTCAGAAGGAAGCGTATGTTCGTGGCGGAAACGTCCGGCGTTATTCCGGTTGGATCGTGTCGAGGTAGACGAATTTGCCGTCCTTGACCTGTTTGATGACGGCGTTCTTGACCGCGTCGCCGTTCTCGTCGAGGGTGATGATGCCCGTGGCGCCCTCAAAGCCCTCGGTCTTGGCGATCTCGTCCCGGATCTTGACCCGGTCGGTGGACCCGGCCCGCTTGATGGCGTCGAGGATCAGGATGTACGCGTCATAGCCGAGGGCCGTCACGGCCGCTGGTTCTTTCTGGTATTCCTCCCGGTAGGCGTCGAGGAATGTCTGCGACTCGGCGGTGATCGGCGTCTCCGTGGCAAAGAAGGTGGAGAAGACGGCCCCTTCCACCGCCTGCTTGCCGATATCCAGGAACTCCTGGACTTCCCAGGTGTCGCCGCCGATGATCGGGCAGGTGATGCCGAGCTTGCGCGCCTGGCTGATGATCAGGGCCGACTCGGTGAAGTTGCCCGGGGCGAAGATGACGTCGGGTTTCTTGCCCTTGATGTTGGTGAGCTGCGCCGAGAAGTCCTGGTCGCCGGTGTTGTAGTTGGCCACCGCCAGGATGCAGCCCTCATCCCCGGTCAGCTTCTTGAAGCTCTCGGTGAAGAAGTTCGCCAAACCGACGGCGTAATCGTTGGAAACCTCCTGCACGATCGCGGCCTTGCGCGCGTTGAGTTTGCTATAGGCGTAGTTGGCCATGACCGTGCCCTGGAACGGATCGATGAAGCAGACCCGGAAATAGTACTCGTTGCCCTTGGTCACAAGCGGGTTGGTGCAGGAGGCGCCGACCGCGGGCACCTTGCGCTTTTTCACGATATCCCCGGCGGCCATGGAAAGTGAGCTGCCCCAGCTGCCGATGATGGCCGTAACCTTGTCTTTCTCCACCAGACGGGCGGCGGCGGTGGCCGCTTCGACCTTGTCGGATTTGTTGTCCGCGATCACGAGCTCGACTTTCTTGCCGAGCACTTCGGGGTAGAGTTTATTGGCCAGCTTGACCCCTTCGACCTCCAGTTGGCCGCCGGCGGCGTTGGCGCCGGTGACCGGCTCGAAGACCCCGATCTTGATTACGTTTGCCTTTTCCCCTCCGCAACCTGCCAGGACCAGGGCGAGCATGAGCGCGACCGCCGAGAGAGCTAGGATCCCACGTTTCATGAGCAAACCTCCTTTTTTTGGATACGAATGCATCATGAATGCTGGATAGAGGACCTGCGCACGGGTACGAACACCGATTCGGCGACAGCGGCCTCCGCGACGGCGGGTACGGGGATGCCTCGGGTTGCGCCTTCCCCCGCGGCGGGCTTGTCTCCCCCTAAATTTCGCGCAAAGTCGGCGTTTTCCTCTGTTTTCGCCTGCTGTATCAAGTCCGACATATCGTCACGCGCCCGTGACCTAGCCATGGACCGGGGTGAGGATTAACCCCGGGCCACCTCCATCAATGCCCGCTCCAGTTCAGCGGGCGTCGGCGGCTTGGCCAGGTGCCGGTCGAAACCAGCCTCGCGCGCCCGCCGCAGATCCTCGGGCAGGGCGTAGCCGCTCAAGGCCACGAGAAAAACGCTCCTGAGCGCCGCATCCGCGCGAAAAGCCCTGGCGACGTCATAGCCGTCCATGCCGGGCAGCCCGATATCGCAGAGCAGGACCTCCGGCCGGAACTGGCGCGCCGTGGCCAGTCCCTCGGGGCCGCTATGGGCGACCGCGACCACGTGCTCATCCAGCTCGATCAACTCGCGCAGACTCTCGGCCACGTCGACGTTGTCCTCGATGATCAGCACCCGCCGGCGGCATGCAAACCCCGGTCGCGCCGCAGGCGGCGGCTCCGCCTCGTCCGGGGTCTCCTCGCATGGCAGGCGCACCACGAATTCCGATCCTTTACCGATCCCCTCGCTGGTGGCGCTCACCCGTCCGCCGTGCAGTTCGACGAGTCCTTTGACGAGCGCCAATCCCAACCCGAGTCCGCCGCGGCTGCGATCCAACGTCCGGTCCGCCTGTATGAAAGGTTGGAACAATAGCGGGAACATCTCCGGTTGTATGCCCGCGCCCGTATCCGCCACGCGGATGCATGCTCCATGCCCGGCGCAATCGTAGCCCACGGAGACGGTGGTACTGTCACCCCGGCGGGTGAATTTGGCCGCGTTCTGCAACAGATTCCCGACCACCTGCGCCAAGCGGGCCTCATCGGCGTGGACGAAAATGGGGGTGGTGACGAACTCAGCCGATAAACGCACGCCGTTTTTTTCGAAGAGGGACCGATAATCCTCCATCGTCCGCCGCACGAGTTGATTGAGTTCGAGCCTCCGCCGCTGCAATTTGATCTTGTTCCGCGTGATGCGCGTAAGGTCGAGCAGGTCGTCCACCAGGCGCGCCAGTTGGCCGACCTGCCGATCGAGGACATCCTTGGCGCGTCTCGCTTGCTCTCCGCCGGGCGCGACGCGGTCGAGGATGTCGAGGCTGTTGCGGATAGGGGTGAGCGGGTTGCGCAGTTCATGTGAGAGCACCGCCAGAAACTCGTTCTTGCGCCGGTCGGCCTCGCGGAGTTCCTGGTAGGCGGCATTGAGTTCCTTGGCCTGCGCCGTCAGCTCCTCATTGAGGGCGATCAACTCCTCCCGCTTCTCAAGCAGTGCCTGCTCGAACAACTTACGTTCGGTGATATCCTGAACCGTTCCAAACCCGCCAATCGCCGCGCCTTGCTGGTCTAGTTCCAATTCAGCCCGTTCGCGGACCCACTTGATCCCGCCCGCCGCGACAATGCGGTGTTCGATGTCATAAGGCTCGCCATGGAGAGCCGCCGTCCATTTCTGGTCGACGTATTCCCGGTCCTCCGGGTGGACGGCGGCGAGGAAAGTATTATACGTCAACGGTGTGCCCACCGGGATACCAAAGATGCGGTAGGTCTCATCGGACCAGAGCAGCTCATTGCGGGGCACATTCAGCCGCCAGCTTCCGGTATGCGCCACGGCCTGAGCGCGGTTCAGATCCATCTGGCTCTCGCGTACGGCCCGCTCGGATTGCTTGCGCTCCTTCTCCCGCAGTTCTTTCTGCACCCACGCGTAGAGAACGGGCGCGATTTTGTCCGCGACCGCCTCGAGGAACTCCCGGTCTTCCTCGGTATAGCCGGAATCCTTGTTGGCAAAGTTGAAAAGACCGATGACATTGCCTTGGAACAGGATCGGCGCCGCGAGATTGTTCCGAATCGGCACGTGACCGGGCGGAACATTTGACGGCTCGTTCGCGTAGAAAGTCTTCTTTTCCAAGAGCGCGCGGCTCCAGAGCCCTTTCCATTCCTCATGCGGGTAGATGACGCACTTCTCCCTCATCTCACACTCATCAAACATCCTTGACATGGTCGGGCAGATCAGATCGCCTCCTTCATCGATGTAGCCGAAGACCCCATGCTTGCTTTCCATCCCTTCCCGCATGATATCCAGGGCCTTATCATACATGTCCTCGCCGGCTTCTTCCACAAACACCCGCAGCACCTTGTTTGCCAAGGCAATCACGCGGTTTTCCTTGGCCATCTCCGTCTCCACCCGTTTGCGCTCGGTGATGTCATGGCCGTAGATACGAACGAAGCGGTCCCGGGCGGAATAATAAAACATCTGTTGGTAGCTTCGTTCGCCAACGGCCAGATCGCGGACGCAGGTATTGGTTTTTCCCTCGCGGAAGGGGCGCACCACCGCCGCCCAATCCACCAGCCACGGATGTGTCAGCCCCTGCGCGCGCAGATCCGGGAAGAGACCGAGCGACGCCGGGTTGGCGTACCGGATGCGTCCGTCCAGGTCCACTTCCATCACCGGGTTTGGATTGTGGTCCGGAAACGAGGCCATGTAGGCAAGTTTGCTCTCAGCTTCTCTGCGCCCGGCGACCTCCTCCTGAAGCCGGGCATTGGCGGCTTCCAGCGCGAGAGTCCGTTCCCGGACCAACTCTTCGAGGCGCGCGCGGCGTCTCTCCAATTCGATCTCGGTCCGTTTACGCTCCGCGATCTCCTCCCGCAGAACCCGGTTGGCGTGCTCCAGTGCCGCCATTCCTTCCTTGACACCGGTTTCCAGTTCGTCCTTGGCCCGCGGCAATGCCGCCTCCATCCGCATCCGCACGGTAATGTCACGGCTCCAAGCCTTCCCGGTATCGTCCGTCATCGGTCGACAATCCTCCATCCTTTGCGCCTTGAGGCAGCGCATGATGTGAATAGCGGCAAGCACTGCCGCCGGACCGCTTCGTCCTCGGCGATCTGGAACCGGGCCGTTCTCTCCCTCCCGAACCGCGCGCACGGCGTGAACGTGTTCGGTCTGATGAGATTAAGATGAATTGTTCTTCATTTCCCTTTTGTCTACCTTCTGTTGTGTGCGAGAATCAAAACCCCAGCTAAGGCTGGGGTCTCAGGTCGTCACCACCGCTTCGGGCCTGGTTTCGGCCGCCTTAACCAGAAGGCGCCGGGCGCATCGCCCCGCTGTTAACCGCTCCCACCCGCCGCATACCGCGCCACGATCCCGCCCATCTCGCCGAACTTGGCCTCCATGTCCGCGACCATCTTGAATTGGGTCCTGGCGCGGTCGAGGTTATGGTGCTCCCGCTGGATCTTGTAATATGGGTCGCCGCGCAGATAATCGGTTAAGAAACGCATGCCCTGTTCGAAGGTGATGAGCTTGGCCGCGAACGGGAGCAGATCGATCTCCCGCGCGGTCAGGAAACCACCGGCCGCCTCCAAGTAGCCCCGCGTGTAGTGCTCGAAAAGCTCCAGATCCAATCCCACTTTGGACAGATCCCGTTCATCCTCGGCGGCGGGCATAGCTCCCGCGCGGATGGCGTCGCCGAAATCATACAGCGCCAGGCCGGGCATGACCGTATCCAGATCGATCACGCAGATGCCCTCCCCGGTCAGGTCGTCGATCAGGATATTATTCAGTTTCGTGTCGTTATGCGTCACGCGCAGCGGCAGCCGGCCTTCGGCCAGGAGATCCACCAGGATACCGGTTTCCTCCGCGCGCGCCTCGACGAAAGCGATCTCGCGGGCAACGGAACGCCCGCGGCCCTTGACGTCGGTCCGGACCGCCTCGGCGAAGGCCGCGTAACGTTTGGCGGTGTGGTGAAAATCGGTGATCGTCTCATGAAGCGTCTCGACGGGATAATCCGCCAGCTGGCACAAGAAACGGCCGAATGCCTTGCCCGCGTTATATAGCTGCCGCGGCGTCTCCGCGATCTGATAGGACCGGGCGTTCTCGATAAAGCGATATGCCCGCCAATAATCGCCTTCGTCCGTCCGGTGGAGGAATCGGCCGCCCTCGGCGCGGACCAGATTGATCGTCTCCCGGTCCACGTCGCCCCCGGCGGCGATCACCTTCCGGCGCAGATGCTCCGTGACCGCCACCATGTTCGCCATGAGCTTCTCCGGCTCCTTGAAGACATGGTGATTGATGCGTTGCATCACGTACCGATGCGCGGCACCGTCGGCCGTTCGAAAAAGAACGGCGTATGTGTCGTTGATGTGCCCGTCGCCGCAAGGTTGGGCCTCGATAAAATCTCCTTCAAAGGCAAAGTGTTTGACCATGGCCGGGAAGTTCGGCGTCATTGCGAAATCCACCTCGGTCGTTTTTTCGGGACGCCAGGGCAACAGGGTAATGCGTATGGGTTTGACACAACCCCCTTTTGTTCTTCATTGCCCTGACAATTCCCTGCTAGCGGCGTTGCGAGTGAGAGCCCGGCTTTTGCAAAACCGGTCCTGACTCACCCGGCGTTCTCACGGAGGCTCTGTTTGGAATCCCCCGGCAGGAAACCCTCTCCTTCACGGCGAATCCTGGTTCGCGCCACGCGAATATCGCTTCTCCCCCCCCCAATCCACGGCAAAGGTCTGATGAGATGTCCTTCCGTCGCGCCCCCCGCCATACGGCCGCCATGCTGCGCGGCATCCGGGGCAACGCCCGAGTCCTGCTGCTCAATGAACCGCTCTTCGTGATCCCCTTCGGCCTGTACACCGTCTACGCCAGCCTGTACATGCGGGAGTTGGGGCTCTCCGCGCGCCAGATCGGCCTCCTGGCCTCCGTGGGCGCGGCCGGTTATATGGCCTTTTCCACCGTCGCCGGCCACATCGTGGACCGGCTGGGCCGCCGGCGCACGACGCTGCTCTTTGACCTCGTCGCCTGGTCCCTGGCGATGCTGCTCTTCGCCACTGCGCGGAACTTCCCCCAATTCCTCTTGGCCACCCTCGCCAACAGCCTGGCGGCGATCCCGGCCACGGCCTGGTCCTGCTGGCTGGTGGAGGATTACCAGCCCGAGGAGCGGCTGCCCATCTTCACCGCCCTGCAGATGGCCACGCCCCTGGGGGCCTTCTTTACCCCCCTCGGCGGCTGGCTCATCCGCCAGGCCGGCGTGGTGCCCGGCACGCGCCTCTTGTACGTTTTCGCCTTTGTCAGCATGACGGCGATGTTCTTCATCCGCAACCGCTGGACGACCGAGTCGCGCGTCGGCGCGGCACGCCAAAAGACCACCGGGAAGCATACGTTCTCCGAGTCGTGGCGGGACTACGGACGCTCGCTCAAGCTACTCGCGGCCAACCGTACCGCGATGGTCTATTTCGTCCTCACTGGCATGCTCTGGTTCCGGGATAGCCTGGTCGCGCCCTTTGTCCAGCTCCTGCTGGTGGACCGGCTCGAGATGCCCGAGGGCCTCCTGGCCGTCTTCCCCGCCGTCGGCGGCGCCGCCACCATCGTGGTCCTGATCTACGTCCTGCCCTACCTCCTGGGCCGCGAGCGGGTGGGCGTCGCCTGGGGCCTCCTGCTCTCGGCCGCGTCCATCGCCGTCCTCCTCTTTGCGCCCGCCGGCAACGTGCTCTGGGTCTCGCTCAGCAACATCCTGGGCGCCGCCGGCCTGGCGGTGCTCACCCCCGCGCTCAACACCGGCTGGAACAACGCCCTCGGCGACGCCGAACGCGCCAAGGTCCTCGCCATCGCCGCCGTCGTCTGGAGCCTCATGAAACTGCCGGCGGGGTACGTGGGCGGCGTGCTCTACCATATCGCGCCGGTCTGGCCGTTCGTGGCGTGCATGGCGCTGCTGCTGTTGGGGTTGCCGATGGTGTATTGGGGGACGGAGAGGAAGAGGGAGAGGGGGATGGGGGCGGGGGTGGATGTGGGGTAGGCCGGAGGATGAATGTGGTTTTTCGTTCGTTTAGCGCATGGCATGGATATGGGCCGACGGCGGGCTGAAGTCCGCCGCTAAACAATAGTACCCTGATAGGGCACTGAGACCGGATGGACGCGTTCAGGCCGATGCCCACTTGACCCTGACCCAAACAACTCCTATAATGAAATCAGCTAATTCAGCTAAAATCCCGCCGGGAAGGTGCCCCCCATGATCGTCAACGCCACCGATCTCAAGAACAACCTCGGCAAGTACCTCCGGCTCTCCGCCCGGGAGGAGATCCTCATCACCAGCAACGGCCGTTACGTGGCCAGGTTGTCCGCCTATGACGGCGCCGGCGCGCCGCCCGCCGCGGGTGGGAGGGCCGGGGAGGGGGCGCCGGTATACGATTACGCGCCGCGAAAGGCCACCTACGAGGAGTTTCTGCGCCTCACGGAGAGCAGCGAGGAGCGGTACGAGTATATCGACGGCGAGATCCACGTCCTGGCCTCACCCACGATCTCACACCAGCGCGTGCTCGGCGAGCTCTACGGCATCTTCCGCCAATGTTTCCAGGGCAAGCCATACCTCCCGATGCTGGCGCCGTTCGACATCACGCTCAAGAGGCACGTCGAGGATATTAACGTGGTCCAGCCGGACCTGATGGTGATCTGCGATCTCGGGGAAAAGCGGAACGAAAGGGATTATTACATGGGCACCCCGACGCTCGTGGTGGAGATCCTCTCGGAGAGCACGCGCCGCAAGGATCTGATCGAGAAGCTGGATCTCTATATGTCCACCGGTGTACGGGAATACTGGCTCGTCAATCCCCTCAACAAAGAGGTGACCGTCCACTTCTTCGAAGACAACGACCTCAGCCGCAACGCGACCTACCGGGTTGGCGAAAGCGCCGTTTCCTGGGCCTTCCCGGGTGTGACGGCGAGTCTGGCGGACATCTTCGCCCCGTAAAAAGCGGCCGCGGTGGCT
The DNA here is from genome assembly GCA_050260415.1 of Bacteroidota bacterium. Classification (GTDB taxonomy): domain Bacteria; phylum Bacillota; class UBA4882; order JAAYXC01; family JAAYXC01; genus JBLNCE01. The sequence continues at coordinate 21,030 of JBLNCE010000097.1, forward strand.
CCGGCCTATGGTCCCATCCCTAGTTCCCGCTCGACTAGCGCCAAGACCTGCGCGCGGTTGCCTTGCCACGCCTCCCACACCGAGGCGCACCAGGCGCGAATCATTGCCTCCCCGCGCCCGGCGCGCCGGTGGGGTTTTCCGCCGAGATGGAACGCGTGCGGGCGTCGCTCAGGGTGAAGAGAGTCCCTAGACTGTTGTATGGATGTGGAGCACCGATACTCCTCCCCGTCTTATAAACTTCACCCAGGAATCCATTCCCGGGCAAAAATGAACCTTGGAAGATATCGGTCACCTAAGGCGATCTGTCTCATGGTATACCGGGGCAGGCATTTCCTCTGGATTCCAATCTGCAGAAGCGAAGTCCCTCCCGCGCCAAGAAGGAATTCCCCCTCCCCCGCGGAACGATCATCACATAAGTCCTGGCAAAGTTCTGGCCGTAGATATTTCTTGTCATATTTGGATTCTCCTGCCGTCGACCTAACCGATGTCCCCCGCATCCGTCTCTTCTCATCGCGACCCGCTTTGCTTTCCACGGACACGAGATCGGGACGATGTGGGAGAACTGGACGAAACTTACGCCTATCGGCCGGCGGCGGGGTGCCGGATCAGTTCACCGAGACCGGCGCGGATGACGAACTGCGTCAAGAATACGGGCTCACGGTGGAGGCAAGGAGCATTACATGCACGAAAAGGCACTGCACTGGCAATCCCTTACCGACCGGCTTCCTCCGCCCGTGAAGGACGAGGAGATCGACCGGGCATGGCTGGCGGCGGCGGCACAGATAGAGGGAAAGATCATCGTCCTAGACGATGACCCAACCGGCGTGCAGACGGTCCACGCCGTCCCGGTCTACACGTCGTGGGATACTGACGCCCTGCGCCGGGTCATGCGGGAGACGGCCAAGGTGGTCTACATCCTGACCAATTCACGCGCCCTGACGAAGAGCGAGACGATCTGCCTCCACGGCCGTTTGGCCGCCAGCCTGCAGCTTATCGCCCGGGAAGAGAACCAAGGAATGCTCCTCATCTCCCGAAGCGACTCCACGCTCAGGGGGCACTACCCCGCGGAGACACACGCTCTTTACGAGGTGCTTGCCAAGGACGCGGCGGTTGACGGGGAAATCATCGCGCCTTGTTTCCCGGAGGGCGGACGGTTTACGATCGGGGACGTGCATTACGTCCGGGAGGGGGAGATGCTCGTTCCCGCCGGGCGGACGGAGTTTGCCCGCGATCCAACTTTTGGCTACGAGTCCTCCGACTTGAAGGAATGGATCGCGGAGAAGACGGGCGGGGCCTTTCCCGCCGCGCGCGTGCTCGCTATCCCCCTGGAGATGCTGCGCCGGCGGGAGATCCCGGCGATCGCCGATCGCCTCATGAGTGTGACCGGTTTCAACAAAGTGGTGCTCAACGCGGTTGCCTACTCGGACCTCAAAGTCTTCACGATCGCGCTGGCCGAAGCCTTGGCCCGCGGCAAACGTTTTCTCTTTCGGACCGCAGCCTCCTTCGTGCAAGTCATGGGGGGGATCAAACCCAAACCGCTCCTGGACCGGACAACCCTGTACGGCACGGGCGTCTCCGGCGGTCCCGGCTTGATCGTGGCCGGATCATACGTGCAAAAGACAACCGCGCAACTCACTCGTCTCCGCGATCTCCCCGGCATGGCCTGGGTTGAGTGGGAAGCGGCCGCCGCCCGCACCACGCGCGGCCTCGCCGCCGAGGCCGACCGCGTCGTCAGCGAGGTCGAAAGCGCGCTGGCGTTTGGCATGGACGTCTGTGTCTACACCTCGAGGGACTATCTCAGGCAGGAAAAAAGCGCCGTCAGCGAACGAAACCTCATCTTCTCCACCCGCGTCTCGGACGGTCTCGTGCGGGTGGTGCAAGGTTTGCGGACCCGGCCCGGCTTTCTCGTCGTCAAGGGGGGAATCACCTCGAGCGACATCGGCGTCAAGGGACTGGGGGTACGGCGGGCAATGGTCATGGGTCAGATCCGGCCGGGCGTTCCGGTCTGGGAACTGGGTCCCGAGAGCCGTTTCCCGGGTTTGCCCTATATAATCTTTCCCGGCAATGTCGGCACGGACGAGACGCTCAAAGACGTCGTCGAGGTCTTGCGAGGTTAGCCCATGCACGCCGCCGATCTGGATCGATCCTTTCGGGAAACGCCGACCTGCTTGCCCGAGAGATAAAGCGGCGGATGGCCCTGGCCGGCCGGCCCGTCGTCACGGTGGAGCGCCCCAAATCTCTAAAACGGTCGGGCACTACCCGCGCTTCTGTTCCAGCCTCGTCCAATGCCAGATTAAAAACGCAGCGGTCAGTCCGTAGAGTTGGTGTTCGGCCAGAGACGACAGGCGGAAAATTGGGTCGAGCGGCACCAGCCGGCAGAAGGCTCCCACCCCGAGGCCGGAGCCAAAAAGCCAGATGGCGTTGCCGGCGACGAAACCCTTGTACCACCAGAGATCGCGACCGAAATGCCTGAAGATCAGGAGGAGTACCATCCCGAGCACGCCGCCCACGATGATGTCGGCCGCGGCGCCGACGACCAGCGCCAGCGGACTCCCGATATCTTCCCGCGCGACGAATACCGAAGCCGCGAGGTGCCAATAGGTCAACTTGACCCAACCAAGACGGTAGAGCGAGTAATTAGGTACGTCCTTGACCAAGGTCGCCGCCATCCCGGCCATCGTGCCGGCCAGGACGCCATCCATCCGCCGCACCAACCCGGCCTCCGCATCGATTCCTAATCGCGACGTTAGTCTAACCAATCGGAGCGCGTCGAACTCGATAGAAGAAGGTCTTCCGCGCCCGGAGGCGAAGAAGATCGCAAACCCAGCGACAGGAGGAGTGCTTTTGCCGCTATTTCCGGTCTTCATGGACGGCTTGACCGCCGGGGCCATATACGCCCTCTGCGCAACGGGTTTCACGGCCGCTTTCCGCGGCTTGGGGTTTTCAAGGGTCAAGCATGGCCTCCTGATCTCGTTCACCGCTCTGGCCGGCTTCCTGGCCGCGCGGATGCTACGGATGCCGTTTCTAGAAGCTTTGGGGATCGCGGCCTCGGTTGGCGCCGCCTTGGGCTTGGCGGCGGGATCCCTACACCCGCCTAAGACTGGTGCCGAGGACCGGCCGACGCGCGCTTACTACTTCACGCCTTTGACCGCCGGATCGATCCTTGCCTGCCTGGTTGCTTTCGCCTACCGAACCGGATCCTACTCTTGGCCGAGTTTCTTCCCGATCGTGACCTTGAAGCTCGGCGGGCATCTCCTGGGCGTACTGGACCTGTCATCGTGCGTGGTTGCCCTCGCCCTTCTTCCGCTCGCGGCGCTCGCCGTCTCATGGATAAAACGCATCCGGCACGGCCCGCGGCTGGCCGCGCAGACCGCCCTGGCCGTGGCCGGTCTGTTGGGCGCGGCGGGCGGTTTCCTGACCGGGCTGTCTTACCTTCTCCATCCCCAGCTCGATCTGGTCCTTGTCAAAGGCTTTCTGGCCGCCAATTTAGCTGGTCAAGGCGGTTTGTTCCGATCGGCGGCGGCCGCGATCGTCCTTGGCCTGGCGGAAGCGTTGCTCGCGGCGTACATCGGCGCGTGGGCCTCGCCCGCCGGCCTCCTCCTGGCCGCGCTGGTCCTCGCCGTCCGTCACCTGACGAAAGCCTCTCGAACCACGCAAACTATCCGGTGGAATGAGGAACGGTTCTAGAAGTACCATGGAAAAGCTCGTCCGGAGAACGCGGCTGTCTTGGTCCCGCGGTCAAAATACAGCGGGGGCCGTAGGCCCCCGCCCTTCACATCCGTTTACCGCGCGCTCTCAAGACGCCCCGACGCGCCAGTTGAGACCGTTATTGTTATCCCAGTGGTCCGCGCTGTCCTTAAAACAGAAATCGATCTGACGGACGCTGGCGGTTGTTTTAATATCGGCCTCGAAACGGTCGCCGATGCGTTCCATGGGGATCGTGGTGGTCTTTTTCCAGCCATCGACCCCATAATGCAGGTAGACTCGGTCCGCGCCGCTCTTTGCCAGAAGGCCGTTATAACGGATCTTGGTGAGGCCGCCCGCTTTGAGGGGCTCCGGATCGACCTGAACCCGGTCGTCGAACAGGTGCACTTCAGTTTCCTCCTTGCAGGATATATTGCTGTGAGATAGTGTGCACCCCAGGTGAAGCTGTCTTCATGGGAAACGAAGTGCCCCATGCCATGGCTTGCCAGGTTCAGCCGCCATCGCCGCGGCCCAGAGCGGACAGTGCTCGTACCAAGGCGGCAAAATCGAGCGGCAGGTAAACTTTGGTGGCTTGACCAGACGCCAGATTCCGGCTGATTTCCTGGGCCGTCTGCAGGGCCAGGTAGTGGCGGAGGGCATCCGGTTGCTGCGCCAGGACCTCCGCGATGATGCGAAACTTGTAGGCCTCGGCCTCAGCCCGCACTTTGATCGCGTAAGCCTCCCCCTCGCTCTTGATCTTGATGGCCTCCGCCTCGGATTCGGCCGCCGTGCGTTTCCCTTGCGCGATGGTGATCTCGGATTGGCCGATCGCCTCGGCTTCCCTGATTTTTGCCTCCTTGAGCCCTTCCGCCTGCAGGATTTCCCGCCGTTTGGCGATCTCCTGCTCTTTTTGCTTTAGCAACTGGTCGGCGAACCGGCCGATCTCAAATTCCTGGATCTCGAGGCGGATGACGTGGATGCCCCAGGCCGAGGCCACCGCATTGGCTTCGGCGGCCAAGGCATCCGAGATCGCCCGCCGGTTCGCATAGCATTCCTCCAGTGTATGTTTGGCTAGTTCAGCCCGGAGGATGGACTGGACCGTGTTGCGCAGGGCGCCGACATAGTCTTCCACGCCAAAGAGGGCGCGTTTGGGATCGGTGACGCGGAAATAGACGATCGCATCCACCTCAAACTGGACATTATCTCTGGAGATCACTTTCTCTTTTGGGTAATCAAAGACTACCTCCTTTGTGTCCAGGACCGACGTGCGCACGGTCTCCAGGCTGTCCGGATCGGTTACGGTGAAAACATGGATGCGCCCCAACAAGCCCCAGCCGGAAAGGTAACACCGCAAACCGGGCTTGAGCGCCTTGCGAAAGCGCCCGAACCGCGTCACCACCTTGCAGGTGCCTTCGTCCACCATCTCAAAACGCAGCAGCCCCAGGGCAATCTTGTTCAAGAAGCCGGTCAGCATCATCTTCATCCTCCCTTACCCACCACGCGGATAGACTAATCATATTTGCCCGGCGCGGAAAGCTTGCCTGCGATAAACATCGCGGCCACGCAGGATCTATCCTGTGCAGGGCGAAAAGATCTCTCTTGGAGGACCCTGGAACATGCCGGCCGCTTTCCCCGTCCAACCAACTAAGGGAGACGCAATAAACCGCGCGGTGGCTCGAGAGGTATTTCGCCCATTTATAAGAGAGGTCCGAGAACCCGGGCGTTTTCTTGGCACGGTTGGCGGGGAGAATAGAGCAAAGCGACCTTTGGAAGGTGGTCGACCGATGACTTTTGCGAAAGAGCTGCCCAAACGGGCCGAGATCCCTGAATCCGACCGCTGGAAACTGGAAGATATCTTCCCGAGCGACGCCGATTGGGAGGAAGGTTTTGCCCGCGCCAAGAGCATGACGCCCACGCTGGAAGCCTTCCAGGGCACACTCGGACAATCCCCGGCCCGGTTGCTGGCTTGCCTCGAAACCCGGGACCGCTTGGGCGAGCTGTTTGAACGCTTGTACGTCTATGCGCATATGAAGAGGGACGAAGATAACGCCAACCCGACTTACCAAGCCCTCTTCGATCGGGCCGAGGGGCTCGGTGTGCAAGTCGCCTCCGCCGCGGCGTATATCGTCCCGGAGATCCTGTCCCTGCCCGCCGGCACGATCCCGGCCTACCTGGCGTCGGAACCCGCTCTTGGTCTCTACCGCCATCATCTCGAGGAGATCGACCGCCGGCGGCCGCATACCCTCTCCACCTCCGAGGAACAGCTGCTGGCCCAGGCCGGCGAGGTCTTCCAGGCGCCTGACAACATCTTTACCATGCTTGATACGGCGGATCTGAAGTTCCCCACGATTACCGACGCCGACGGCACGCCGGTGGAACTTACCAAGGGCCGCTACATCCGCTTCCTCGAGAGTCCGGAGCGGCGGGTCCGCCAGGAAGCTTTTGCCACTTTCCTCGAGACTTACCGCCTGCGCCGCAATACCATGGCGGCGACCCTGAGCGCCAGCGTCAAGCGCGACGTCTTTCAAGCGCGCGTCAGGCACCACGCATCCGCCCTGTCCGCCGCCCTCTTTGAGGACAATGTGCCGGTCGACGTCTACCACAGCCTGATCGAGGCCGTGCACAGGGGCCTCCCCTTGCTGCACCGCTACCTCGACCTCAAGAGGCGGCTGATGGGCCTGGCGGATCTGCATCTCTACGACGTCTACGCCGCGCCCGTGCCGGATCCGGGGATCGAGTACACCATGACCCAGGCGGAGGACTTGGTAGCCGCCTCGCTGCGGCCGCTCGGGGAGGAATACGGTAAGGTACTGCGTTCCGGTTTCCAAAACCGCTGGATCGACGTGCACGAAAACGCCGGCAAGACCGGCGGGGCTTATTCCTGGGGGCCTTACGGCGTGCATCCATACGTCCTCCTCAACTATCAGGGCCGCCTCAAGGACGTCTTCACCCTGGCGCACGAGATGGGACACGCCATGCATTCGCATTTTTCCTACGGCCGGCAACCCTTTGTCTATGCCCACTATTCGATCTTCCTGGCCGAGATCGCCTCGACCCTGAACGAGACCCTGCTCTTTGAGTATCTTCTCCGCGAGAACGCGGATCCCAAGATGCGCCTCTATCTTCTCCACCATTATCTCGAGGAGTTTCGCGGCACCGTCTTCCGGCAGACGATGTTCGCGGAATTCGAGAAATTGATCCATGCCCGGGCGGAGGCCGGCGAGGCGCTTACGGCCGACGATCTATCCGGTATCTACCTTGATCTCAACCGCGCCTATTTTGGCGCGGGCATCGTGGTCGACGAGCAGATCGCCATGGAATGGGCGCGCATCCCGCATTTCTACAACGCTTTCTACGTTTACAAATACGCGACCGGTTTCAGCGCCGCCACCGCCCTCGCCAAGCAGATCGAGACGGAAGGCGCCCCGGCCGTGGCCAGGTACCTCGAATTCCTCGCGGGCGGTTCCTCGGATTACCCGAACGAGCAGCTCAAACGCGCCGGCGTGGACCTGACCAAGCCAGAGCCGGTGGAGCGGGCGCTCGGCGTCTTCGCCGCCTACTTGGACATGCTCGCCGCGGAGACCGAAACGGTGGGGGTATAAGAGCTCGTAATCTGGACAATAGACAGGATTAACAGGATTTTGTGCCACGCTGAGCGAAGCGAAGAGTCTACATCCGATTCACGCTTCGATACCGGCGGGAATCCAAAGATCTCTTAGTTTTGAACCTTGGGAGATTCTTCGCCTCGCTCGGAATGACAGGGGTAATGGACCATTATAAACGCAAGGAGAGGATCACATGCGCAAGGCGGCATTCGGCTTACTTCTTCTATGCTTCGTCCTGGTCTGCCCCCTCTCGTTGGCCGCTCCAGCTCAACTGGAGACCGTGGATTTCCTGGCCAAGGATTACAACCTCTCGATCAGCAAGTACGACGAACGGGCCAGCTTGGTCTTTCCGGAGCGGCCGCTGTCTTTTGAGGCCGAGATCCCGTATCAGGCATCCGTTGACGACCGCAGATCCAGCGACAGGCCGGCTTATCTCCGTCTCACCATCGTAGCGCCGGGGGGCGGCGTCTTCGAAGAGATCATTCTACGCCCGGGGGACAAGAAAAACGGGGTCATCCGGCTTCTACCCGGTTATCAAGTGAGGCTCGACGCCTATTGCGGACAATACACATTCCTCTTCGTCAAGAACGGTGCGGACATCCGCGCCAAGCTGCACTGGCCGGAATTCCGTTTCGCCGCGCGCGAGCAGTTTAGGTATTACGCCTATACCTTCTCCGCCGCGGGCTGGGCCGAAGTGGACCGCATGACCTGGGATTTCGGCGACGGCACCAAGGCCGAAGGCGCGCAGGTCGAACACGTCTACAGGAAGCCCGGCACCTATAAATTGCAGGTCTTCGGCTACCGGGGCCGCACGCCCGTGCAGAACTATCAGCGTAATATGGTTGTCCCGGACTTCATCGAGGTCAAGCCGGAGGTCGGACCGCTCGAGGGAGCCGCGGAATTCGTCGTCCAGTGCCGCTCGGGACTCACGACGCATTACGGCGAACAAGCCGAGTGTGTCTGGGATTTTGGCGACGGCACCCCGCCTGTTATCGCCGACGACGCCGAACACACCTACCGCCAGGCCGGCCGCTATACCTTAACCATGACCGCGCGCTCCCTCTCTTCGAGCTACAACGTGCGCAAGACCTGGACCGTAACCGTGCGTCCGCTCAGCGTACAGGCCAAGGCCCTGATCACCCCGCTCGAAGGGCCGGTTCCGCTCAAGATCGAATGCCTGGCCCAGCCGCGCGTGGACGGCCAGCCGGTGGATCTCGCCTACCGCTGGGACTTCGGCGACGGCAACTTCGCCGAGCAGACCAAGGCGACCCATTACTACGGCGCCGTCGGGCAGTATCAGGTCACGCTCACGATCGCCGACCGTCTCCACCCTGAACTATATATCCAGCCCGTGACCTACGTTGTCCGCGCGCTGCCGCCGGTGCTCAACGTCAGTCCAACGGCCAATCCAACCCAGGGCAACGCGCCGCTCACCGTGGCCTTTGAATCCGGGCTGACGGTACGGGGGTATCCGGCCGATCCCCAATATAGGTGGGATTTTGGCGACGGCACTACTGCGAAGGAAGCGAACCCCGTGCATACGTTCCAATCATACGGGGAGTATGAGGTGCAACTCACGGTTACGGACGCGATCCACAAGACCGAGGTGCGTGGCCGGGTGCACGTCTCCGTGCGGCAGGGTTCCGGGTCCGTACCCAGCGGTATTTCGGCGAGCATCAACGCCGAGCCCCGTTCGGGGCGGGCGCCCCTTTCCGTAGTCTTCCGCGGCCAGGCCACGGCCGCCGACCCCAATGCCGTGTTGAGCTACGAATGGGAGTTCGGCGACGGCCAGCGGGGTTACGGCCAGACCATCTCCCATATTTACCAGAGGCCCGGCTCGTACCGCGCCATCCTGACCGTCCGCGACACCAGGGCCGGGCGGACCGATTACGGGCGGGCCGAGCTTGTGGTGACGGTGAGCTAGGAACCATCCGATTCAGCGGAGATGAAAACCCGCCTGCCGTGCGAAACGGAAGGCGGGTTTTTTTTGAAATCCGGGTCGGGTAACCGCAAGATCCTGCCCCAACATCGCAGGATGTGCCCGAGGTAAGGGATTGGCCGGGGGAGAACTCTCATGCGTCAAACGAATATGGGTGCAAAGGGGATTTTGTCATGGCGACAACCTTGATCGATCGTCACTTTATGGAGTTGCTCACGCCAAAACAGAATTCGGAGAATATCGACGCTGATTTTGGTAAATTTCAGGAAAGATACGAGCTATTTCTCAACAACGACTATGTCATCTGCATCACCGATAACCCGATGGGCAACTTGTCCTATACGGGCGCGGAAGTGATCGGCACGTTCGAATTGCCGGTCAAGTCCGAGAACCTGATGATCCACCTGAACACCTTTCACCGCAAGACCGACGAAAAATACAATCCGGCCAAGGAGCAGAACGAGCAGGACCTCGACATCCTCCTCCAGCACACGCTCGCGCTCGGCGGCAAGTACCTGCTCTGCGTCTCCGGCGACGGCAGCGACCGCCTGCCGCGGCTCAAGCCGGAAAACCTCGGCTACGATCCCGAGCAAGTCAAGACCGTGACCTCCGTCCAGCTCATCGAGTACATCAATAAAGCCTACCCCGGGCAATTCGAGATCGGCGTGGCCTACAACCACTACGAGCCGGTCAAGGAGGAACTGGAAAAGCTCGAACGCAAACTGGCGGTGGGGGCCAAGTTCATCGTCACCCAGCCGGTGGCCATGGACGAGTCGAGCGACCCGCGCATCGCCGCGGCCAATGCCTCGCTCCGCGAGATGCTGCGCATGGCGGACGCGGCCGGCGTACAGGTGATCCTCGAGGCCTGGATGTCGCAGAAGCTGGCCCATCTGCTCCCCGAATGCGTGGGCTACGAGATCGACTTCGGCCAGTTCGAGCCCTGGACCAACCTGACGCGGATGCGGGAGGCGTATCCGGAGCGGAAGTTCTACTTGAGCATGATCTTCGGGCCGCAGAGCCTGGAAAAGGCGGAGGCGATCATTCGGTAGGACGGCAAGGGTCGTCATGGAAACCTGGATTCCGACTTCGATCTTCCGCGCTGAACACCGTACCGCCTGGATTCAGCGCGGATATTTCACGCCGTCCCGTAGATCCCTTCCGCGGCATGAAAGGAACTCCTGACCAGCGGGCCCGCGGCGACATGGCTGAAACCCATAGCCCTGGCGCGCTCGGCCAAAGCGGCAAAGCGCGCGGGGGGCACGAATTCCACGACCGGCAGGTGTTCCCTTGACGGGCGGAGATACTGCCCGATCGTAATCATATCGCACGAGACGGCGCGCAGGTCCATGAGGACCGCCGCGATCTCGTCCTCTTCCTCCCCCAGGCCCACCATGAGGCCGGACTTAGTTTTCATCCCCGGGTCAAGATCCTTGACCGCGCGGAGAAGGGCCAGGGAACGCGCGTAGACGGCCTGGGGCCTGACCGCCGGGTAGAGACGCGGCACGGTCTCGACGTTATGATTGTAGACGTCCGGCCCGGCGGCGATCACGGCCGCGACTGCGTCTTTGGCGCCCCGGAAATCGGGGGTGAGCACCTCGATGGTCGTCCCGGGACAGGCCGCCCGCAGCGCTCTAATGGTCGCGGCGAAATGCCCGGCGCCGCCGTCGGGCAGGTCATCCCGCGTGACCGAGGTCACGACCGTGTGGCGCAGGCCTAGATCCCGCGCGGCCGCGGCCAGGCGCTCGGGTTCGGTCGGGTCGAGCGGTTCGGGCTCGCCCGCCTGGACGGCGCAGAAGCGGCAGTCGCGGGTGCACTGCCGGCCCAGGATCATAAAGGTGGCCGTGCCCTCGGTGAAGCATTGGCCCAGGTTGGGGCAGGCCGCGCTCTGGCAGACGGTGTTCAACCCGTGGCGGTTCAGGACTGCGCGCACGCTCTCGGTGCCGGCCGCCAGGGGGGAGCGGGCGCGGATCCAGCCGGGCAGGCGCTGCGGGGAGTCTTGGCTCAAAGTGATGCTCCTTTGGAGGAGATATGATAAACCCTTTCCAACTACGAAATACGCAGAAATTCGCGAAAAAGTGATTATACAAAACAACGTCATTTCGCGCCATTTCGCGTGTTTCGTAGTTGCCTTTAGGCCCTGACCCCTTTCCTCTCACCCGTGATCACGGGGGAGGGGAATCGAAGGGGAGAGGGTCATCCTCGAACCACGAGAAAACTGGGCCGTTCTAACCAGCCGGACTCGACCGGCGGGTATAGGTCTCATGACGTACGATTGCAGGGGATCTGTTGCTAAGCCTCCATCATCATCTCCACCCCGAAAACCCTGCCAAACTCCCGCACTACCAGCGGTTCCACCTCCGCGCGCGTCACCGGCCGCCCGAGAAGCTTGGCCAAGGAGGTCACGCCCTTGTCCTTGATCCCGCACGGGTGGATCAGGGCGAAATGGTCCAGGTTCGGCTGGATGTTGAGGGCAAAGCCGTGAAAACTCACCCACTTTTTCACCGCCACACCGATCGCCATCACCTTTTCCTCACCCACCCAGACGCCGGTGTAACGCGGATCGCGCTGGCCCTCGAGGCCGAGACGCGCGAGCACCGCCAGGCCCATCTCCTCGTAACCGCGCAGGAGGTAATGGAGATCCCGGCCGTGCCTGTCCAGGTTGAGAATCGGATACCCGACCAGCTGGCCGGGCCCGTGATAGGTGATATCGCCGCCCCTTTCGGTCTCGTATAGCTCGACTCCCGCTTACGCCAGAGCGCCGCGGGGCACGCGCGGATCCGAACCCGCGCGCCCGATGGTCAGGACGGGATGGTGTTCGAGCAGGAGCAACCGGTCCTCGCCGCCGGCCGCGACTTCCGCGACCATACGGTATTGCAGATCCAAGCCCTGTTGATACCAAGAGAGGGGTCTAGACATGGATGGAGAGCCCATGCACGCCCTCGGCGGCCTCCAAGAGCGTCTCGGCCAGGGTCGGATGGGCGTGAATCGTTCCGGCCAGCTCGTCCACGGTGAGACCGTTACGTACGGCGACGGCGCCCTCGGCGATCAGATCCGAGGCGTGCGCCCCGAGGATGTGCACGCCGAGAATACGGCCGCTGCCGGCCTCGGCCACCACCTTGACCCAACCTTCCGGTTCCCCCATGGCCACCGCTTTGCCGCAGGCCAGATAGGGGAACTTGCCGGTCTTGACGGCCAAGGATCTCCCGGCGGCTTCTTCCGCCGTCAAACCGACCGAGGCGACTTCCGGCTCTGTAAAGACGCAGTTGGGCACGGCCTCGTCCTCGTAGGCGCGCCCGGGTCCGTACAGGGTTTCCACGACGGCCAAGCCTTGATACGACGCGGCGTGCGCGAGGTCGTACGGCCGGTCGTTGATGTCGCCGATGGCGTAGATGCCGGGCACCGCGGTCTGGAGGTCGCGGCCGACGGGAACCCGCCCGCGTCCATCGGGGGTTAGTCCCGCCGCTTCCAGACCGAGCTCACCCGCGACGGTCTTACGGCCGATGGCGACGAGGACCCGGTCCGCGGCCACCGTTTCACCGGAGGACAGACGGATGGCGACCTCGTTCTCCGTCTTGGCGACCGCTTCAACTTTCTGCCCAGTCATTACCTTGATGCCCCGCTTCTTAAAGGCCAAACCAAGATGCTTCCCCAGTTCCGCATCCAAGAGAGGCAAGAGACTCGGCAAGAACTCGATCACGGTTACCTCGACGCCAAGGGCGCGGTAGATCGAGGCGAACTCGCACCCGATCACCCCGCCGCCGATGATGGCCAGGCGCGCGGGCAATTCCGCCAGGTTCAACGCTTCGTCGCTGGTGAGCACCAGACGGCCGTCGTAACCAAAAGACGCGGGGACCAGCGGCTCGGTGCCGGCGGCAATGACGACGGTCTCCGCCCGGACCTGGATCGTCTCTCCCGCGGCCGTAACCGCCA
>JBLNCE010000098.1:0-2749 GCA_050260415.1 Bacteroidota bacterium
CGGAAGACCTGCAATTCGTGTTCGCGCACCATTCTGCCGAGGCTGAGAATGACGGCGAACAACCCGGCGCCCGGCATCACATCCAGCAGCACCAAGGGCCACCTGTTCAAGAGCAGCCAGACCACCATGCCCAGGGGGACCCGGTAGTTGACCAGGTTAGCCGCTTCCTGGTAAAGCACGAAACCGATCATAAAGATGGAGATCCCCACGGCGCACAGGATGAACTGGCCCAAGAACTCACGGAGGATGTACCGGTGCGCGAGCTTCACAACCCAGCCTCCATCTGCCGCCTGTCATCCCCCGCCCGATGTACTGTGTCAGGCGGGAAAACACTGGCCAAAGGTGCGGTTTAGCCCGCGGCATACTTCGCCTCCAACGGGGATGAATCCTTTCATGCCTGGAATGAGGGTGCTGGAAGGAATGGTCGCAGGGCCGGCCACTGGTGTCAATGGACAATGAAAATGTCACCCTGAAAACGTGAAGATCGGACAGAGAAAATGTCACCCCACCATCCAGGAGGAGGCCGGCATAGCCGGCGAAGATCAGACTGCATAGACATCCTCCCAGAAGCCGTCATAAGGCGATTCGCCGGAGTTGGGCTTTCGCTTGCGCGGCGGTTGCCGCCAAGGGTGCGTGGCCGGCGGTGAGTAGGGCTTTTTGGGCTGCAGCTTCCCGGCTTGATCTAAAGTTTGCGATGCGTGTCCGGTGACCGCTGGAAGCTCTTTTAGCTCAAAGGGCCTTCCGTTGTGGAGAGCGTTCAGCGCGCCGTCGAGGTGTGTCAGGACTTCGATCTTGGCGCCCCTGCTCAGGGGGAGCACCGAGCCGCCTTTGGTGAGCAACTGGTACATACGGCCCATGAAGGAGATCGTTGAGCCGCCGGAAGCAATGCGGGTCTCCTTGCGGCAGACGATCCGGTCCAGGGCATCCCTGGCGGGGCAAGGGGCAAAGGCCGATTCGGGGACGGCTGGATCATTACCGAAGCGGGCGTTGAATTTAGCGATAAAGCCGGGCAGGAAAGCATTGGCCGCTTCGATGCTGGAGATGCCGGCCAGACGGAGTTCGATGACCAAGCGGCCCTGGAGGGTTTCCCAGAGGCGTTCCACGCGGCCTTTGGCCTGTGGGGAGCGGGCATCGATATGTACGATGCCAAGCTCACTCAGGGCGCGTCCGAACTGAGTCAGGGCCACCTTCTTGCCGGCCAGTTCGTCCTCGATGGTGAGCTTGTCCTTCTTCGGCGAGAAGAAGATCGTATGCCTGTCGCTGTAGAAGGCCTGAGGGGCGCCGAATCTGATGAGCATCTGAAGTAGGACGGTGAAATAGCCCAATAGGCTTTCGGTGGGGCGGAAGAACAGGGCCAAGATATGGCCGGTGGCGTCGTCGATGATGCCGTGCAGCGCAGAGATGGGGCCGCGGTCTTCGAACCACGCGAAGGAGCTGGCATCAGCTTGCACGAGCATACCGGCGGCGGGCATCCGCTCGCGGGACCGGCGCTTTTTGGTGGGCTTTCTGGCATACTTTAGCGGGATGCCGGCTGCGTGGAGGATCCTGCGGACGGAGCGCGCAGAAACCGCAATGCCGTTGCGCTCGGCAAGGAGTTCGGCTATTTGTTCGCAACTGGCGTTTTTGTATTCGCCGACGGCCGAAGAGACAACCAGGTCCCGCACCTCCGTTGTGAAAGCGTGTTTCGGCTTTCGGCTTCTGTTCTTGTGCGCCAGGGACGCCGCGCCCTTGCTCGCCACTCCTTTTTTGAGGCGTTTGACCTGGCGGCAGCTGAGGTTAAGCACTTCAGCGGCTTGCCGGATGGTGAGATTTCCGGCGATGGTTTGCTCGATGACGTAGAGACGGCGTGCTTCTTTTTGGCTCAAGAAAATGTTCTCTCCCATAGGGACATCTTCCCAAAGCCGCATGGAGTGCGCAATCTCGGCCTGGGGATGCCACCCGTTTTTTTCGTCCGCCCCCCCCCGCGACCCGGGGGCCGCGGGGGGGGGGGGCTGCCACGCGCCAAGCCCGGAGGGCGATCCTGGAGCCGATGGGGTGACATTTTCCCAGGCCGCTTTATAAGGTGACATTATCACAGTCCGACGACATTGGCCGCGATGAACCCCTTGACATCGATCCTGCTCCTATGCTATAAATAGTCTTGCCGCCTTCGGGCGGTATGAGTTTGGCCAGGCTTCCCGGTAAGATGTGGTAAAATACAAAGCTTGACGCAGGGAAGCCGCCGTGTTAAGATAGCACTCCTGCGACTCAAACGGGCGCAGCGGGCAACACGGTAAACTGTCAGCGGATCTTGATCAAGAAAAAGATACCAGTTGACAGCGGGGCCGGACGGATGATAAAATATAAACTTGCGACGGGTCAATTAGCTGGTCCGGCGCAGACCTGAACCTTGAAAACTGAACAGCAGGGAGACCATATGCCCGGTTCTCGTGTAGAGGGCCGGATGCTCAGAGTATATGGGTCCCGAGAGGTTCAATATGAGCGACCGGTGGCATCCGGGGAGACCCGGGTGACCACTTTCAAAGAGCCATTGAGAGCTCTTCATCTAGTCAGTGGAGACGGTGCACTGCGGCGGAGACGTTGCAGGCAACGCCTTTACGAAAATACTTTATGGAGAGTTTGATCCTGGCTCAGGACGAACGCTGGCGGCGTGCTTGATACATGCAAGTCGAACGGACTGGCAGCTCGTCAATGGTCGCTCGTCGCACGTGGAAAAGGAGTAAGAAAAAACCTAATACCATCCCCAGAC
>JBLNCE010000099.1:0-36762 GCA_050260415.1 Bacteroidota bacterium
GCACCGATTATGCCATACTCTACACTTTACTTCTTCCATGGGGGTGTCTCGGGCAACAGTTGCACAAATTCTTCGCTCAACCTATCCGCGTACGCGCCCGCGAAATCGCCGGCCAGGAACCGGGGGAGGGCCTCGTCATACAGCCGTTCCCAGGATTCCTCCTCCCGGCTGGGGTTGATGGGGTAAAAAAGGGCGCCGGCGTCCCGCGCGGCTTTGAGGTCGCCCAGGGCGTCCCCGATCATCAAGACGTGATCCGCCTGGTATTTTCCGCCGGCAGCCAGCCTGAGGTGTTCCGTTTTTGACCCCATCTCCTGTCCGGCGATAATTGCCGGTAGGTGTACCAGCCCGTGTTCCTCCCACTCACGCCCGAGGGCGTCGGCCGGCGTCTGCGAGACCACGATTAGATCGGCGACCTGGGCCATCTTTGCCAGGCAATGGCGCGCGCCGGGGAACGGCGGCACCCCGTGGACCATCTCCGCCACACGCTGATTCACCGCTTTGCTCCAGGCAAGCGCCTGTTTAAAGACCGGCATCCCCGTGCGGGCGATGACCTCCTCGAGACCCTTGTGGCTCAGAGTGCCACCGCCGTCGATCCATGCCCCGATCGGGGCGATATCCGGCACCTTGAACCCGCGTCTGACTATTTCCTGGCGTTCGGCCAGGAGGTTCAGTTCCAAGACGAGCGCGATGAAACGATTACACCCGCGCCACTTGGAATACAGGTTCACAAACTCGATGGCTTCGCGGGCGTATTTTGATACCGCCTGCAGGTGCCAGTGGTCGATCGTGACCGGAGCAAAGCATTCTTTCTGCTTGATCTCCATGGTATCGAAGACGCAGCCGTCCGAATCGACGCCAATGAAGAATTCATGCTTGGGAACGAACTCCCGCAACCGCGACGGTCCGTATTCGCTCACTGGCGCGCGCCCCCTACCGCTTGATCCGGGCCGAGCCGCCCTTCATGACGTGTTTGACTTCATCCAGGGTCACCATGTTCGTGTCACCGCGGGTGGTCTGAAGCAGCGCGCCGTGGGCCGCGCCCATGTTCACGGCTTCCTGCGGCCCCATCCCGTTGAGGAAGGCGTAGACAAGGCCGCTGCAGAAGCCGTCGCCGCCGCCGACCCGGTCTTCGACCTCCATCCGCTCGTACTTTGTCGATTCGTAGAATTGCCCGTCGTAGTAGAGAATCGCCGACCAGTTATTGATCGACCCACTCACCACTTCACGGAGGGTCGTGCCGACGGCCTGCACGTGCGGGTAAGCCGCGACGACCTTTCGCACCATAGCCTTGTATCCCTCGATTGGCAGTGCTTTCAGGTTTTCGTCGGTTCCCTCGACCGCAAAGCCCAGGACCTTTTGAAAGTCTTCCTCGTTGCCGATCAGGACCGTGATATACGGCATCAATTCCTTGGTGGCCGTGATGGCCTGAGCGCTGCTCCAGAGCTTGCTACGGAAGTTCAGATCGTAGGAAACCACGGCGCCGTGCGCGTGCGCCGCCTGCATGGCCTCCTTGACCACCCCGGCGCAACCCTGGCTGAGCGCGGTAAAGATCCCGCCCGTATGGAACCAGCGAACGCCCTGGCCGAAGATCCGGTTCCAGTCGACCATGCCCGGCTCCATATGGGCCGCCGCGGAGTGGCCCCGATCGTACATGGTCACGCTGGCCCGCACGCCCATGCCGACCTCGGTGAAGTTGAGGCCGATGCGGTCGGCGCGTCCCACCCCGTCATAGGGCACCCAGACCACTTCGGAGATATCCATGCCGCTGGCCAAGGCATGATTGCGGATGAACCAACCCAGCGGGTTATCGACCAAGCGGGAAACCCAGCCGGCACGCAGGCCGAATCTGGATAATGCGTAACTGACGTTGTATTCGCCGCCGCCGGCCCACGCTTCAAAGATCGGGGTCAACTCGATGCGCTGGTGTCCGGGGGGGCTCAGCCTGATCATGCACTCCCCGAGGGTAAGGATGTCGTATTTTTTTCCGCTCGGAGGGATTACCAAGGGCATGTTTCTGCACTCCTTTCGGTTGTATGAGATCGCCACGGCGGGGGAAGGCGTTACCCACGCTGCTCACTTCAAACCCAGCAAGGACAGATGCTTGCCGATGTGCGCTTGAAGGTATTCATAAAAGAGCTCTTCATGCTGGCTAAGGCACCGGTAGATGCGATCCCTGAAGCGAAAATTCCCCTTATCGTCCCTGGCCTGCAGGATGAGCCCATATGTAATGTGAATCACCTGCCTGGCGTCGTTCTGCGCCATCAAGCCCTGGAGATCCCGATCCGAGAGCGTCCGTAGATCTGGTATACGAGCCGGTTCGGCGGAAATATGGTAGTATTTCTTTGCTTCCGCCAGCTTTTCCAGGGCAAAGGCGTGCAGTTCGCGATATAATCCCGGGTCGGCGTGGATGATGACCTTGACCGCTTCCAGCCAGTTCGTACCGGCGGTCTTGACATGAATCCTGCCTTTGCTGATCCGCCCGATGATCGGGAATACGCTGAACTTGTCGCTTCCGGAATGAATGCTGAGCTTGTACCCGAAATGCTCGGCTATTTTTTGATGATCGACGTATTCCCGTTCAAACTGGGTGATATCGCCGATATAGTCAATACCCTTCTGAAACTCACCGCAGAAGCGCGGCGCCATGCTATTCACCCGTACATCAGCGTCAAGCAATTGCTTGGCCACGTAAAAATGCGCGAGCGGCTGGGTCGGGGTGGCCGTCTCGTCGATGGAGACCTCGAAATCGACCCGATCCGCGACCGGTTGGATCAGATCCCGGTAGACGGCGATGGCAAAATTGACGGCTTCTTGGTAGACCGCGGCGTTCAGCTTCAGATCATCGGCGGAGAAGCGAAGCTGCAGGCCGGAAGAGAGCACAAACGCCTGTCCGACGAATTCCTTCTCCAAGCGCATCCGTTCGCCGGCTGCCAAAGAAGCGTAAGCATTCCCAATCGCGCCGCGATCGTCCGCCGCGAGTCGGCGGATATACTCCGAACAGTCCAGGGTGATCATGGTGAAGCCTTGCGCCAAGGCCATCCTTATCTCATCATAGGTTTTCAGGTGATCCCCATCCGCGCCGTAGCCGCCCCGGTAACCTTCCTGGAAGACGGCCCAGGTCGCGTCGGCCAAGACCTGTCCGTAGTCCCTGCCGGTCAGGTTAAGTTCCCGGATCGACTGCTGGGCCAAGACGGGCTTTACTTCCATCCCCTTAATGAGCCTGACGTGTCCCGGCGAAGCCAAGCCCAGCCTGTCTCCCAGGCCGATGGTGGCATCGTACCGGGTCAGCGGGATCGGCGCGGTATACGGAAGACTGCCGCGTATCGCCCGGCTGTTTTCCACCGTAAGGCCGCATTCCTTGTATGGCGTGCCGGCGATCTGCGCCACGGTTCCCTCCAGGGCATGATAGATGGCGGCCCCGTCGCCCACCGCGAACAGCTTTTTCCCCGAAGGCGTCTTGGCCAGGAAAAGTACGGTACCGTCGTGTTCCTGGATCGAGGCGGGATAAAGATACGGATTACCGGACGCGGCGTTCCGCAACGCATCCATGCCGGTCTTGGCCGCGGCCTTGGCCAAAAAAGCCGCCAAATCGTTCATTGTTACCCTCCCTTTCCCCTGCTGTATCAAAAAAAACTGCCATGCCGTTACCTAGCGGAATTTTTCCCGTAACGCCCATAAACCGAGGGCCGGGTTGCTGATAAAAAAGATCTCTTCCCCGTCCGGCATGGTATTGAACCCGTCGCGCAGCCTCGAGGGATCGTACCTCTTTGCGGTTTCGGTAAGAGGTAGATACTGGAAATTAGCCCGTTCGATCTCTTCCCGGCTCAAGCCGCCCGGCGCATAACAGATGGTGAACCGGCCCTCCGACGAACCGTGGATCATATGGGCGGCAGCCGAGAGATTGTTCCGCAGATCCGTTTCTTCCTCGACCAGTTGCAGGAGACGCTTGCTGCCGAGATAGCCGTACTTCCTGATCAGGGCGTCAATCGCCCCGTCCTCGCCAAATTGTTTCAATCCCGGCGCGAGAACGATCAACTCGCCCCGATCGGCGAGGGCCATCCGTGTCCGGTAGATCGCCTTATTACCCAGCCAGGTGCTCTTGAATTCTCCCGGGTCAAGATAGACGACGACCTTTCGCAATGGTTCATCCAGGAGGTTCAGATTGAGTCTCTGGCTTAGCCGCACCGCGTCTTCAAACAAGCGCCGGGAGCGGCCGGCATAGAGGCCGTTCAAGCGCGTCGTTCCGGCCTCGGTCGTGGTGACGGTCAGAATGTAACGTAACGGCATGTCGGCCAGGAACTTCTCCTCGGCGTAGTCGAAGACCTTGCGCACCGGCGAGCCGTCGCGCCCCATGATCCGTTCCATCCCATAGGCGGCCCCGAGGAAGTGGGATTTGTTAATGATATCCTTTCCGCCGCAGCCCACGAAGATATTCTTGCTATAGTTCGCCATGCCGACCACTTCGTGGGGAACCACCTGTCCGATGGAGATTATTAGGTCGTAATCCTTGTCCATCAGACGCCGGTTAACTTCCAGGTCGATCGGGTACCGCACCAACCCGCCGGAGACTTGGGCGACATAATCCGCGGGGACTTCGCCGATCTTGACGATCTCGCGGCGCCAGTCATGGTCGACAAAGCAATCCGGCGGGATCTCCCGTCCGAACATCTTCTCCTTCTCATCATCCGTCATGGGAAAATGCGTGCCCAAGGCCGGCATAATCTCCACCCGGCAGGCGGGCGCCAGCATCCGGTAGAGGATTGAAGTAATCATGCCAGCCATGGAATGAAACCGTGTATAATCGGGAGGCAGGAGCAGCACCTTGCGGGGTCTCGCCTCAAGGCCGTCCAGCCAACGGCGCAATTCATCCCGAACCTTTTTTGGGTCGATGTTTTCCCCTTCCAGTCTTACCTCCAGCATGCGTTCACCACCTTGACCCGAATCTCGCCTCAGACCGCCAAGCGCATCCGAGAAAACGGTTCTCCTTGATCCTCTGTGCGGGCCCCGATTGCCGGGGCCCCACAGCCATCGCCGGTTTCGAAACCCGGGTTATACCGTGTAAGTCGTCGCCGAAGTGGTACCGCCCCTGCCGGTCCAGTTGGTATGGTGGAATTCGCCGCGCGGACGGTCGACCCGTTCGTAAGTATGCGCGCCGAAATAGTCGCGCTGGGCTTGGAGCAGGTTGGCGGGAAGCCTTTCCGTGCGGTACCCGTCGAAATAGCATAACGCGGTGGTCAAGGCCGGAATGGGAATGCCGTTCGCCAGCGCCGTGGCGCAAACCCGACGCCAACTCTCCTGCGACGACACGACCTTTTCCTTGAAGAACGGATCCAAGAGGAGGTTGGACAGATCCGGGTTTTTGTCATAGGCTTCCTTGATTTTGCCGAGGAAGACCGAGCGGATGATGCAACCTCCGCGCCACATCAGGGCGATCCCGCCGTAGTTGAGATTCCAACCATAAGTCTGGGCGGCGGCCCGCATCAAGGTGTATCCTTGCGCGTAGGAAACGATCTTCGAAGCATAGAGCGCCTGTTTGATATCATCGATAAACGCTTTCCTGTCGCCGGTGAAAGCCGGCTTTGGCCCGGTAATCGCCCTCGCGGCGGTAACGCGGTCATCCTTCATCGCCGAGAGGCAACGGGCGAAGACGGCCTCACCGATCAAGGTCAGGGGTACACCCTCGTCGAGCGCGGCGATGCCCGTCCATTTGCCCGTTCCCTTTTGACCGGCGGTGTCCAGGATCTTGTCGACCAGGGCCTTGCCATCCTCGTCCTTGTACGCGAGGATGTCCCGGGTGATCTCGATCAGGTAGCTGTTCAGCTCGCCCTGGTTCCAGGCTTTGAAGACCTCGTGCATCTCGTCGGCGGACATGCCCAACAGGTCCCGCATCAACTGATAGGCTTCGCAGATCAGCTGCATGTCGCCATATTCGATCCCGTTATGAACCATCTTCACGAAGTGGCCGGCGCCGTTCTCTCCGACCCAATCACAGCACGGGCTGCCGTCTTCCACTTTCGCGGCGATGGCTTGGAAAATCGGCTTGACATGCGGCCAAGCGGCGGGTGAGCCGCCCGGCATGATACTCGGGCCGAGGAGGGCTCCCTCTTCGCCGCCGGAGACACCGGTGCCGATATAGAGTAAACCCCGCTCCTCGACGTATTTCGTCCGCCGGATGGTGTCGGGGAAATGGGAATTACCGCCGTCGATAATGATGTCGCCCGGCTCCAGGTGCGGGATGAGCAGCTCGATGAAGTCATCCACCGGTTTGCCCGCTTTGACCATGATCATTACTTTGCGGGGTTTTTTCAGGTTGGCCGCCAATTCCTCGAGGGAAAGGGCGCCGATGATGTTCTTGCCTTTACCCCGCCCCTGGACGAAGTTCTTGACCTTGTCCACCGTCCGGTTATAGACGGCCACGGTAAAGCCTTTGCTTTCCATGTTGAGCACCAGGTTCTCGCCCATGACGGCCAGGCCGATCAGTCCGATATCCGCTTTCGACATTTTTCGTCCCCCTTTGTGTTTATTTTTGATCGATCGCTTCTAGACGCCCGAAAAGGCGGAAAAGCCGCCGTCAACTGGAATAACGACCCCGGTGACAAAGGCGGACGCCTCCGAAGCCAGCCAGACCGTGGCGCCGATTAGATCCTCCGGGCTGCCGAACCTGCCCATGGGTGTATGGGCGATGATCGTCTTGCCCCGCGCCGTCAGCGCGCCGGTCCCTTGCTCGGTCAGCAGGTAACGATTCTGTTCCGTCAGGAAAAATCCGGGCGCGATGGCGTTCACGCGTACTTTGGGGCTGAAGTTCTGCGCCAGATACACGGCGAGCCACATGGTGAAGTTGCTCACGGCCGCCTTGGCCGCGGAGTACCCGACCACCTTGGTGAGCGGCCGGAAGGAGTTCATCGAGGAAATATTGATAATCGATGCGCCTTCGGGTTTGGCCGCCATTGCCTTGGCAAAGACCTGCGCGGGCAGGATCGCGCCGGCGAAAAGGTTAAGCCCCACGACCTTTTCGAGCGCCGGCAAAGGCAGGTCAAAGAAGGAGACCGTGTCCGAGGTGGTCGCGTCTTTGACGTTCCCGCCCACGCCGGAGAGCAGGATATCAGGCACGCCCCACGCGGACGTCACGGCGTCACGCAAGGCCGCCAACTCCTCGAGCGCCATGGCGTTTGCCTTGTATCCCTTGGCGGTACCGCCGTTTTGAGCGATTTCCGCCGCGACCCGCACGGCCGCGCCCTCGTCAAGGTCCGCCACGGCCACCTTGGCCCCGGCCGCGGCCAGTCCCTTTGCCATGGCGGCGCCGAGGACACCTCCGCCCCCCGTAACAACGGCCGTCTTACCGGATAGACTAAACAATGCCAACACACCTCCTAAATCGGCTTTGGTTGCCGGAAAACACGCCCGTGAATCATGCCGGTCCCGCCCCTGGCGCCGAAGTGTCGCCGCACCCGGACCAATGGGTGAGTTCCGTCTCGTACGACCACCTCCAAAGCAGAATTGAACTGGTGCGTCACCTCCCGCGGACGGGCCCGGTCGAATCCCTCACCACCAGATGACACGGGAGATGCTGCTGTAACGCGTAGTTCGGCTCCCCTTGCAGGATCGACCAGAGGAGTTGGGCAGCCCGGCGTCCCATCTCGTTGGTGGGTTGATGGATCGTGGTCAGTGGCACTTGAAAGAAGCGCGACGTGTCCGAGTCGCCGAAGGCAACCAATGACACGTCGCCGGGGATGGCGCGCCCCGTTTCGAGCAGATACCCGGCCGCGCCCACGGCGAGCATCTCGGATGAGCAAAAGACGGCCGTCAGGTCCGGGTGGCGCGCGCAGAGTTCGCGCATCCCCTGGTAGCCTTCCTCGTAGGTAAAGGTCGACGGCCGCATGATCCAGTCATCGCCCAGCGGTGTACCGGCCTCGTCGATCGCGGCGCGGAAGCCTTCCTCCCGATCGAGGGCGGTCTGTTTCCCGCGTCCCCCGATGATGGCACCGGCCCGCCTGTGTCCGAGCGCCGTAAGGTGCCGGCCGGCCTGGCGGGCGCCTTCGCGATCATCGGTCACGACGTATTTGAAACCCTTTTCCCGGTAATAGTGATTGATGAAGACAAAAGGCACGTCCCCCGAGAGCAAGGCTTGGTAAACCTCGGGTTGCTGCGACGGGGAGATCAGGAGTCCCGCGCAACCCCGATCGAGGAAGTGGCTGATCTGACCTCGTTCAACCTCAGGCTGCCAGCGCGAATGGGCGATGACCAGTTGCACGGCCAAGTCCTCGAAGAATGATTCGACCCCTGCGATAATCTCGGGAAAAAAGGAATTGGGGATGGACGAGACGATGATCCCTATTTGCGTGAGGCGCCGCCGATTGCTCAGCCAATTGGAACTGGGCGCGACAAAACAGCCTCGCCCATGCTCCCGGGTAATGTATCCCTCCGCCGTAAGGCGTTCGAGCGCCCGGCGAACGGTGATGAGGCTGACGCGATACGTATCCATGAGCTGTTGCTGCGAGGGAATGGGCTGAAACGGATCGAATTCCCCGGCCTGAATGCGGTCGCGGAGTTGCGCGTAGAGTTGATAGAAGCGGGGATTGGGGTTGGAAGGATCGATCATCTTGCGCCTCTGATGCGCTCATGCGCATGAGTGATGCTTTCATCATAGCATCGGGCCTATGAGCATGTCAATAGTTCCCGCGGAAGGCGGTTCCGGTACGTTTGCAACTCTTTTGACACGAATTGATCCGCATCATACGCGCCGACCGGCCGCCGGCGGTAAGCTGTGATCGTGAAGTCAAAGCACGGCGGGAGGAAAAGCGATGAACGTTATCCATCAAGCGCCTCCGGCACAGGTCTCGCCGCGCGGGGTGGCCGCGCAGAAACTGGTGGACCTGCCGGCAGCGGTGGTCATGCGCCTGGCGCTCAAGCCGCGCGAGGAGGTGGCGCCGCATCTGACCCCGGTCGATGTGCTGTTCTACATCGAGGCCGGCGGCGGAGAGGTTACGATTGGCGGGGAAAACGAAGCCGTCACCGCCGGAGACCTGGTCGTCAGCCCAAAGGAAATCCCGCATGGTCTGACGGCGGGTCCCCACGGTCTGACGCTCCTCGTCTTCAAAGTCCCCCGCCCGTAAGCGAGTCCCAATACGAGAGGTGAGGTGTGAAAGATGTTCTGCCATCAATGCGAATGGACCCCAAAAGGCGGCTGCACCAAAGCAGGCGTTTGCGGAAAGAATGAGGACCTCGCGAGCCTCCAGGACGTCATCCTGCTAGGGCTCAAGGGTGTGGCCGCCTATGCGGCGCACGCGCGGGAACTCGGCCAGACCGATCCCGAGGTCGACGCCGTGATCGAGCGGGGGCTATACATGACCATGACCAATGTCAACTTCAGCCTCGACGATCATGTGGCACAGGCGATGAAAGTCGGCGAGGCGACGGTCAGGGTCATGGACCTCCTCGACCGGGCGCATACCGCCCGGCTGGGTGTGCCGTCGCCCGTCCGCGTCACGCAGGACAAGGTGGAGGGTCATTGCATCCTGGTGAGCGGCCACAACCTGCATGCCCTGGAAGAGTTGCTCAAGCAATCGGAGGGTAAAGGCGTAAATGTCTACACCCACTCCGAGATGCTGCCCGCGCATGGTTATCCCGGGCTGAAAAAGTTCAAGCATCTCAAGGGCAACGTGGGCAAGGCCTGGTATGACCAGCAAAAAGTCTTCGCCGAGTTCCCCGGGGCGATTCTGGTCACGACCAACTGTGTGATGCCCGTCAAGGGAGATTACGCGGATCGAATCTTCTCTTTTGAGGTTACGGGCCTCGAAGGCGTGCGCAAGATCAAGGGCCATGACTTCGCGCCCTTGATCGAGAAGGCTCTGTCTCTTCCCACGGCCCATGTGGACTCGGACAAGACTCTGCTGACCGGATTCCACCATGAGACCGTGCTGGGCTTGGCCCCGCAGATAATCGAAGCGGTCAAGGCCGGAAAGATCAAGCGGTTCTTCGTCATCGCCGGCTGCGACGCGCCCGGCCCGGGCGGAGACTACTACCGGCGCCTGGCCCAACTGGTACCGAGGGATTGTGCCATCTTGACCACTTCCTGCGGCAAGTACCGCTTCAACGATCTGGATTTCGGGGAGATAGACGGGCTTCCCCGTTATATAGACCTGGGGCAGTGTAACAATTCCGGTTCCGCGGTCAAGATCGCGCTGGCCCTGGCGGAAGCGTTCAAAGTCGACGTGAACGACCTGCCGCTCTCGATCGTTCTCTCCTGGTTCGAGCAAAAGGCCGTCGCCATCCTTCTCGGCCTGTTCAGCCTGGGGGTAAAGAATATCTACATCGGGCCCAAGCCGCCCGAGTTCATCTCCGCCGGGGTGGTGCGGGTGCTCCAGGAGAATTTCGGCCTGAAGCTGACCGGCGACCCGGAACAGGATCTGGCGGCCATGATGGGCACAAAATAGACGTCATCCCGGATTAAAGCCCGGAACCGTAATGGCTCCGGGCATTTCTGCGTTTTTGACTGTCAACGTGCCTGCCGGAAGGAAAACGGGCGCGGGTGTTGAATCCGAAACTTGCCTTTATGATCATGGACTTTCGCAGCAGGGCATTATAATTGTGGGGGTGTAGATGCTGAAAGAAGCCCGCACCGTTCTCATTACCGGAGCCTCGGCCGGCATTGGCGCGGCCGTTGCCGACCGCCTGGCGCGCGAGGGCTACCGCGTTTTTGGCACCACGCGCCGCCTGGCTAACCTCGTCCAGACCCAACCCGGTCTCCGCGAAGCCGTGGCGGAGGCCGCATCGGCCGGAACCGCCGCGCGGACCCTCTATCCGGTTCAGTTCCTTGAACTGGATGTGACGGACCCTGATTCGGTGCAAAAGTGCGTGTCTCAGGTCATCGCGGAGGCGGGCAAGATCGACGTTTTGATCAACAACGCCGGCTGGGGCGCCTTCGGATCGGTGGAGATGCTTCCCATCGAGACCGCGCAGCGGCTATTTGACACGATCGTCTTCGGCACCTTGCGCATGATCCAGGCCGTCGTCCCCGCCATGCGCGAACGCCGCGACGGAACGGTGGTCAATATTTCCTCCATCGCCGGCCGCACGGCTCTCCCCTTCCAGGGCCATTATTCGGCGGCCAAGGCGGCCGTGGAGATGCTGAGCATGAGTCTGCGGCAGGAGTTGCACCCATTCGGCGTGAGGGTGACCGTGGTCGAACCCAGCGATATCAATACCCGCTTCTTTGACCAGACGCTCAAGTGCGAACCGGAGAAAACGCCCTATCTTCCCTGGAGTGAACTAGCCTGGAATTACGCGGGTAAAGTGATCGGCACCGCGCCGCCGCCGGATGCGGTCGCGAAGAAGGTCGCGCGGATCCTGCGGCGCAAGAAGCCTCTGCCCATCTATACCGCCGGCCTCTTCGAGCAGAGGATCGCCCCGACGGTTTTCCGGTTCTGCTCGAAACGCCTGGAGTTGCGTTTGATGAGAATCTTTTACGGTCTTGGATTCAAATAAAGAACGAGCCGCGGAAGCCCGCGAAATATGTGGCGCCGCAAAAACGCCGCAGGCAACGGGGTTAGCCTAACCGTTATTTTCTTCCCTTGCATCTCCCCGGCCAGACTCTCCACTGGTCCGGGGCTTTTTCTCGCCACCGGTCGGGGGAACCTAAGACTAGTTTCGAGAGAAAGGAGGGAATACAATGGCGGCTGGAAGCAACAACTCAAATACCCCCGTGGTCGTGCAGGCCCGTCAGGCTCTGCAGAGGTTCCGCGATGAGGTGGCGAACGAACTCAATATCGACACCTCCAAGATCCAGGGCGGATACTGGGGCTGGATGACGTCCAGGGACACCGGCGCCGTCGGTGGCCACATGGTCAAGCGGATGATTGAGGCGGCCGAGCGGTCGCTGATCGAGCAATCGGCGGCCAATATCAGCGCCGGTTTTGCCGCTGGCGTGCAGGGTAAACAACCGTATTAAGGGGCCGTACTTACTAAGCATCCTTGGCGAAACCCCATTCCGATGGGGTTTCGCTCTTGTTGGCTCTCGTCCTACGACCCCTCCCGCGCGGCGGTTTCACGCGCCGGGCCGGAACTCGCCTCGCCCGCGAACAGGGCCGTCCTGGCAACGTGCAGGCTTCCATTCAGGCTGTCGAACGCAATCGCATCCACCGCCGCCAGCACGAGACGGCCGGCCTCGTCCTTGCGCCAATACTGAAGATCGACCGTCATGGGCACATCCTGCTTACTGGCCAAGCCCCGAAACCCCGCCGCCCCGGTCGTACCGGCGTCTTCGACGAAGGTTCCCTTGATGCGCGTCAGGGACGCCCGATGGTCGTGGCCGTGCAAGACTACCTGGACCAAGCCGAACAATGGCTCCAGCACCTTATGGTTGTGCGCGGCCACGATCTCGGGCTTGACCACGGACTCCCTCCATCTTGACGCCAAATCCTCGCCCGCTCTTTGGAGAGCGTCTCCGGTGGTTACCTCGGCGCTCATGACAACCGATGCGGGATCGGGTGTTCCCAGGATTCGCAACCCTTTGATCTTCACCATCCGGTCGCCGAGTACGTGGACGTTCCTGATCCGTCGGAGCCTGGCCACGACCTCGGGGGACTCGTGGTTGCCGGCCACAAATACATAGGGTACTTTGAGCCGGGCGATATTGTCCGCCACCGCCGCTTCAAAAGGGGTGCCCAGGTCGGTCAGGTCGCCCGTATCGATCACCACGTCCACGGCGAAGTTCTGTACCAGGGCGGCGATCAGCTCAAAGGCGGCCTTGTTGTTGTGAATGTCCGAAACGTGCATGACCCGGAGATCCTCGCCCACGTCCGACATGGGCGCTCCGGCCTGCGCCTGCCTGGTCAGGCGGGGAAGGTTCTCCGCCATCACCTCGAAGCCTTGGCCAAGGCGTGCCAATCCATCCAGGGAGTTGGTGAGAATCGACATGATCCAGGGCGCCGATTCCAGCATGCCTTCATACCTTGGTTGTCTGAGGGCATCTGCGTCATAGTCGGTATAAGTCCAGCCCAAAAGGATTCCGCACAGGGTTCCGCCCATGATGAAGGCGCCGATTAACGCTTTCGCCGCGTGTTTGCGGAGCAGGACCGCGACCGCGAGGCTCCCCAGCCCGGCGAGGAGGATCGCCATGACGGACGTTCTCAACATGGCCAGCCGGGCGCGGGCCTCGGTATCGGCCAGGACCTTGTCCCTGAAGGCGGGATCGGAGCCGAAATCGTGCAGGAGCGCGGGATTGAGCCCCCGGAGCTCTAGTTGAATCCGCAGCGGCGCTCGATGCGTACGGGCCGAGGCCACGCCCAACGGCGGCAGGGACAGCCGTGTTTCTCCCCGTGCAAAGAGAGAGATTTGGGTGGAAAAGGTCAGTCCACCGCCGTCGAATTCCGCCCGCCCAAATGTGTTGACGGCCAGCACTGCCCCCAAGAGACAAAGGCCTATGACCAGCGCCGCGCGGCACCAACGCACCACCCGATCGCGCAAGCGATCTCACCCGCCTGATGGCTCCGTCTAGGTATCCTACTCAACCAAAAGCCAAAAGCCGCCCTGCCCACAGAACCGCTTCAGGAAAATGATATCATGTTCCATGGCCAGGGCACACTTTGAGACGGCTGGGAAGGTTGGAGAATATTGTATTCTAGCACAAGCAACAGCGGAGACTCGCCTGAAGCGAGTCTCCGCTGCTCAATGCCCCTTACCCAAGCCGGGCAGCTATGCCCCATACCAATCCAGGTTCACCACTTCCTTGGCGTGCGCCTGGATGAACTCCCGCCTGGGCTCCACCTTGTCGCCCATCAACAGACTGAAGATCTGATCCGCCTCGACCGCGTCCTCCATGGTGACGCGCAGCATGGTCCGCGTGGCGGGGGCCATGGTTGTCTCCCAGAGTTGCTCGGCATCCATCTCGCCGAGACCTTTATATCTCTGCACTTCTTTGATATTGTCCTTACCCAGGCTGGCCACCAGTTGCTCGAGCTGCTTGTCGCTGTAAGCGTAGTGGTGTTCCGCCTTCTTCTTGCCGACCGTGACACGGTAGAGCGGCGGTTGTGCGATGTAAACGTGCCCGTTTTCCACCAACGGCTTCATATACCGGTAAAAGAAGGTCAGGAGGAGGGTGCGGATGTGCGATCCATCTATATCCGCGTCCGCCATGATGATGATCTTATGGTAGCGCAGCTTCGCGGGATCAAAGTCCTCCCCCACGCCGGCGCCCAGGGCGACGATGACCGGTTCGAGCTTTTGGTTCTTGAGGACTTCGTCCCGGCGCGCGCGTTCGACATTCATCATCTTGCCCCAGAGCGGCAGGATCGCCTGGAAATGCCGATCGCGCCCCTGTTTGGCCGAGCCGCCCGCCGAATCACCTTCCACGATGTAGATCTCGGATAGAGCGGGGTCGGAGATGATGCAATCCGCCAGCTTGCCAGGGAGCGAGGTCACTTCCAAGGCGTTTTTCCGCCGGGTTAATTCCTTGACCTTACGGACCTCCTCGCGGGTCCTGGCGGCCAGCAGACATTTTTCGATCACCTTTCTGGCGGTCGCGGGGTTTTCCTCGAAAAACTCCGCCAGGCCTTCGGACAGGATCGATTGAACAATCCCGGTCATTTCGCTGTTGCCGAGCTTGGTCTTGGTCTGGCCCTCGAATTGAGGTTCCCGGAGTTTGACGCTGAGTACGGCGGTCAAGCCTTCACGCACGTCGTCGCTGCTGAAATTCTGATCCTTCTCCTTGAGGAGGCCGTTCTTGCGCGCATAGTCGTTAATCGTGCGGGTCAAGGCGGCGCGAAAGCCGGTCAGATGCGTGCCTCCCTCGAGGGTGTTGACGCCGTTGGCAAAACTAAAGACATTCTCCACGTAGGTGTCGTTGTATTGGAGCGCGGCTTCGACCGAGACGTCCTTCTCAGTAAGTTCCCGCGCAATGGAGATGATGTTCTTGTGCAGCGGGTCCTTGTTCTTGTTCAGGTATTCCACGAAGGAGACGATACCGCCCTCATAAAAGAAGATCTCGGTCTTGTCAATCCGCTCGTCGGTCAGCGTTATCCTGACGCCCTTGTTAAGGAAAGCCTGTTCGCGCAGGTAATTGTAGAGTGTATCATAGCTGAACTCCGCCGACTCGAAGATCTCCGGATCCGGTTTGAAGGTGGTGGTCGTCCCCGTATCGTCCGCGGAGCCGATCACCCGCAGGTCCCCTTCCGGGACGCCGCGCGCATAACGCTGCTGATACGTCTTGCCGTGTCGTCTCACCCTGACCTCGAGCCATTCGGAGAGGGCGTTCACGACCGAAACGCCTACGCCGTGAAGGCCGCCTGAATACTTGTATCCTTCCCCGCCGAATTTGCCGCCCGCGCCCAACACGGTCATGACGACCTCCACCGCCGGTCGGCCCGTCTCGTGCATGTCCACGGGAATCCCACGCCCGTTATCGCTGTTGGTAAGCGATCCGTCCTTGTGGACCGTGACGTCGATGCGATTGCAGAAACCGGCCAGAACCTCATCGATGCTGTTCCCCACCACCTCGACCACCAAGTGATGGAGCCCGCGCGCGGACGTGCTCCCAATGTACATACTGGGCCGTTTGCGAACATGCTCCATCCCGTCAAGAACTTGAATCTGATTAGCGTCATAGTTTGTGGTGGCGCGCAGATCTTCTGCCATGGCGAGTCCTCCATCTCATGCGTGCGAACTTATTCTCCCAGATCGGCCAGGAATTCCGCCCTTTTCCGAAGCGTGTTCGAGGAAATGGGGGAAATGTAAACGGCGTCCGTGGTAACCACCACGGCTTTGGCATCTTCGCCGATCCGCTTCACCTGCCGTTCACCCAGCGCGTACCGGACGGAGTGTACCGCCCACTGTTCCTCCGCGCGGTTCTCCGCGTTCAGGATCGCGATCACGTCCTTGGTGTGGACAATGGTGTTCCCGCCAAGGTGCAGAAACATACAATCCCCTCCACCCTAGTAAATATGGCTGTGCGCCTATTCCTCGCATAGCGCCGCGCCCGCCTCGGGCCCCAGAAGCGCGGTCACGAATTCCCTGGAGACTCTCCCCAAGGGATGCCCCATGACCAGTGCCAGGCGGCGTAGATCGCCCCTAAGACGCAGGGCGGTTTCTGGCGCGCCAGGCCCCTGTCCAAGCTGGGCCACGATCTTCAGGCGCAAGCGTTCCGCGGCCGCCGCGCGCGCTTCCCGGCGGCGTTCCGGGTCGATCTGATGCAGCGCCCGCTCGATCTCAAGCGGCGTAGGCCACGTATCGCCAAGGATGAGGGCCGTAAAAGCCTCCTCCGGGTCGGCATGGGCCGTGCCTTTTATGTTGGTCGCGGCCCAAGCCCGCGCGGCGCGCAGAAACGATGCGGCCAAAGCCTGATCCGGAATATCGGCCGCGAGCGCCTGGAACCGATCCTCGACCTCCGGCGGCAACTCTCTAGGCGCGGCGGGTGCCGCTTCCCGCTCCGCGGGAGGCTCGGGCACATCCCCGATCTTGAGATGCACGGCGCGCAAGACTGTTCCCCCGAGCAGCTTCCGAAAGCGGAGCAAGATTTCCTTTTCCATAAGGGAGAGCTGATGCGCCAGCACCGGATTGGCCGTCCGCACCATCAGCACCCGGTCGCGTACCGGTCCCGCCACGGTTTGCCGCGCCACCTCCGGGCCGACGACTTTGGGCCAGATCTCGACCGCCAAACCCTGCCGCAGGCGCGAGGCAATGCCGGCCTTTCTGGACACCTGGTCGAGAACCACCCCGAGCCGAATGGGGTTCATGCCATTTCCTCCCGCACGCGCCCCCTCTCAACCAGGAAGGCGCGACAGCCGGATACTGCGACGAATTCCCCTCGATTGGCGGTCGTAATCAGCGTCTGCACGTTCTCGATTAGCAAATCCAGCAACGCCCGCTTGCGTGTGTCGTCAAACTCCGAGAGCACGTCATCGAGGAGGACGATCGGGTTTTCGCCGGTCCTGGCACGGAGAAAATCCACCGCCGCAAGCTTCATCGACAGGGCCGCCGTGCGTTGCTGCCCCTGTGAACCGAAAGAACGCAGTTCATAACCTGTCGAGAAACCAATCTGAATATCATCCCGCTGCGGCCCGACCAAAGTCAGTCCCCGATTGATTTCCTCCTTTTCCCGCCGTATCAATTCCTCGCGATAATACGCCGGGAGGTCGGTTTCGGGCGCGGCCGCCATATGCCCACCGAGGTTGTAACCAAGGGTGATCTCCTCCCTTTTTCCGGACAACCGCTGATGATACCCGGAAACAAGAGGCCCCAAAACGGACAGCGCGGCAATTCTCTTCCCCGCCACCTCAACCGCGCGCTTGATCAGAGTCTCGTTCCAGACGGCCAATTCCTCGTGGCCGGCAAGCCGATCCCTGATCCGCCGCAGCGCCTCGTTGCGCTGGGAGAGCAACCGGTGCAGGTTATAGAGAGCATAGCGATGTTGCGGGTTGGTCTGGGCGAGGTAAAGATCGAGATATGCCCGGCGCTGTTCGGGACCGCCTTTGATGAGTTGTAGATCATCCGGTGAAAAGAGTACCACCCGGACCTGCCCGAAAAGATCATGCGCCCGCCGGAGCGGCACTCCGTTTTGACGTATATCCCGCCCTTTGCCGCCGGCGTTGTACTCCACATGGATCTTGACCCCGTCCGCCGAGCAAAAATCGCCCGCGACCCGGAAAGCATCCGCGCCATGCCGCGCAAGTTCCTGGTCGTCGCCCGTGCGAAAAGAGCGCCCGATCGCCAGCAGATAAACCGCTTCGATCAGGTTTGTCTTTCCTTGCGCGTTTTGTCCGTTAAAGACATTGAGGGATGGAGATAGAATGACTTCCGCCTGCTCGTAATTGCGAAAGTCGCGGAGGACCAGTCTTTCGAGGCGCAAGTCTACGCCTCCCCGCGATCGAGGAAAAGGTTCATCCGTTCGCCTCCTTTTACCCTCACCCAATCGCCCGGCACCAGACGGCGGCCGGCCCTATATTCCTTTATACCGTTGACTTCCACCATCCCTTGGCCGATTAGATTCCGAGCCTGTCCGCCGCTCTCCACCACCCTGGTCCACTTGAGCAACTGGGCCAGACTGATTTCTTCCGTGCGCAGCCTTATCTCCGCCATTTTCTTAGAAATTGACCTGGTAAGGCATGACAATGTATTGATAGTCTTCCCCATCGACGGGCCGCAGGAGAGCCCGATCGGTTGCCCCCGTAAAAGAAAAACGCACCCTTTCGCCCGTCACCGCCTTGAGAAAATCGAGTAGATACTGGGGCGAAAAGACGATCTGAATCTCCTCCCCGGTCGCCATCACGCCAATCTCTTCAAAAGTCTGGCCGGTGGAAGCATCGTCGCCGCGCAGATACAGAACACCGCCGCTGACGGTAAGCTTGACCGTGTCGGTGACGAGCGCGGCCCTTTCCAAAGCTCCTGCCAAGGTTTCGCGGTTGACCACCAACTCGCCGACAAAGGTCTTGGGGATAACCTGTTCATACTGGGGAAACTCCGCTTCGATCAGGCGCGATGAGAAGGTGATTCCCAGAGAAGAAAAGAAAACCTGCTTGGCCCCGATCAGAACGACGATCCCCTCATCGCTGTCTCCGCTGAATACTCCCGCTACCTCCCTTAATGCCCTTACCGGTATCAATGCCCGCGCTGAACCGGAAGCTTCGATCCCCGTTTCGCGCAGCGCCAGCCGGTTGATATCCGTGGCGACCAGGCGTACGTGTTCCCGGCTGATCTCCCAGAGGATACTCGAGAGAAAGGGGCGGGAGTCCTCACTCAAGGTGGCGAAGATCGTCTGCTTGATCAGCTCGCGTAAGGAGGCCCCGCTAAGCCTGAATTCGACGCCTTCGGAAGGAGCGGGCAGGCTTGGAAATTCTTCGCTCGGCATGACCGGCAACTGAATGTTGGCCCTGGCCGCATCCACGCGGAGGTTCATACCTTTCTCATCCAGGGAAATTTCTAGATCGCCGGGAGGAAGACGGCGTACGAATTCCGTCAGTGTCTTTCCACTGACCACGGCCTTCCCCGCCGTATTTACCGCGGCGGGCAGGACACACTCCACGGCGATCTCCAGATCCGTTCCCCGGGCCCAAAGGCGGCCGTTTTCGGCCGTGAGGAGGATCCCGGTGAGGATGGGCAACGTGGAACGTTGGGCCACCCCGCGTGCCACGACCTGTAGAGCACGGGAAAGTTCGTCTTGCTGACAGGTCAGCCTCATCTGAATACCTCCAGACGCAAATCTTACCGAACACTATTCTATCATAAGATCGATCACCGAGAAATAAGATACTAAGATCGTAGTCGTCATAGTAGCCGCGGTGGGTATGTGGATAATCCCGCCGGCGGCTACGGGGATCGGAAAACAAAGACGGGGAGCGGTTGGGGGAAAAAAAAGCTTCTTCCCCAGTCTCCCCGGTCTTAACAATATCCACTCGCCTGTGAGAAAATCACTCCTGCAAGCGGGCGACGATGTCCTTGATCATCTTGTCAACCGTCGGATCTTCCTGCGTAAGTGAGTTTATCTTCTCGCAGGCGTGAATGACCGTGGTGTGGTCGCGTCCGCCGAATTGTTCCCCAATCTTGGGTAAGGAAGCTTCCGTAAGCTCCCGCGCCAAATACATGGCGATCTGACGGGGAAGGGTCACCACTTTCGTGCGGCGCCGGGCCTTCATTTCGACCAGATCGATCTGAAAGAACTCCGAGACGACCTCCTGAATCAAGGCAATGGTAATCTGCTTTTGGCCCTTGGGCGAGATTACGTCGTGCAGCACTTCCCGGGCCAACTCCAACGTTACTTCACGGTTATTGAAGGAAGCGTAGGCGATGACCCTGATCAGGGACCCTTCAAGCTCGCGGATGTTGGAGTTGATCTGATCCGCGATGAAGGTGATCACCTCATCGGAGAGACGCCAATTGTCGCTGGCCGCTTTCTTGCGCAGGATGGCGATCCTGGTCTCGAGATCCGGGGCCTGGATGTCGGTCATGAGCCCGGACTCGAACCGCGAACGCAGACGGTCCTCAAGCCCAGGGATCTCCCTGGGCGGGCGGTCGCTCGAGATGACGATCTGCCGGTTGAACTCATAGAGGGTGTTGAAAGTGTGGAAGAATTCCTCTTGCGTGCGTTCCTTGCGGCCCAGGAACTGGATATCATCGACGAGCAACAGGTCGACGTTACGGTACTTCTCTCTGAAGCTGGACGTATTCTTGTTTATGATGCCGTTAATTATATCGTTGGTGAATCGTTCCGACGTAACGTAGATGACTTTTGCGTTCGGTTGGTGCGCAAGCACGAAATGGCCGATGGCGTGCATGAGATGCGTCTTGCCCAATCCCACGCCGCCATAGATGAAGAGAGGGTTGAACGACTTGCCCGGCGCTTCGGCCACGGCCAGGGAAGCGTTGTGGGCAAAGTTGTTGCTCTCTCCGACGACGAAGTTTTCAAAGGTGTATTTTGGATTGAGCAGGGGTCTCGCCTGGTTTTCCTGTCCCGTTGGGCGCCGCGCGGCCTTTATCTCAGGCGCCGCGGGGCGATGGCCCATGTTGGGCAGGATAAACCTGAGCTCAAGCTCATCAAGGAAGAACTCGCGCAGGATGGGAAGAAGAAGCTGTGTATAACGGCTTTCGAGGACGCCGCGCGCGAAGTCGTTATCCGCTTCCACATAGAGTACCCCGTCTTCATACGATACTGGACGAGTCGGCTTGAGCCAGGTGTTGAAACTCGGGGTGCTGACCAAAGGGGCGATGGTCTCCAGTGTCTTCTGCCAGATCTCCAAGAGTTGTTCTTCCATTGAAGGAGACCGCCGAAGCGGCCTGTAGCACCTCACTTTCCGGGGGGTCTTCAGAGATCCACAGAATTCACGGGATTTATCAACAGAGTAATCCACAACTTGTGGATAATCCCAGACGCTTTATTATGATACCAAATCCATCCGTGCCCGGTCAATCCAATCCGTTCGGTCTCTCAGTCCACCAGAGCGAGGAACCTTGAAGAAATCGCCGGTAACTGCTGCCGGGGACCTGTTGCCGATGCCGTTTCCTGGCGCCTTGACAGGCTTCGGACCAACCTTTATAATAAATTGGGTAACTGGCACGGACATGCTGGGAGGAAAACAAACACATGAAGATGACATTCCAGCCGAATAACCTGCGGCGTAAGAAAGATCATGGTTTTCGCAAACGCATGGCTACCCCCGGCGGGCGCAAGGTCCTATCCCGGAGGCGCGCCAAGGGGCGTCACGTACTATCCGCTTGAACTGGTCCAAGGAAGCCAGACTCCGAAAATCATCGGAGTTTGCGGCGGTCTTTGATAAGGGAAGATCTGTGGCTGATAAGGCGCTTGCCCTCTACTGGGTGACCGGGGCCGCCGGGAGCACCCGCGTCGGATTCTGTGTGGGAAGAAGACTCGGCAAGGCGGTCGCCCGAAACCGGATCAAACGGCTACTGAGAGAGAGTTGGCGGTCATTGGCGGCGGAAGCCACGACCCCTGCTGACCTGGTT
Organism: Bacteroidota bacterium; assembly: GCA_050260415.1. GTDB lineage: Bacteria > Bacillota > UBA4882 > JAAYXC01 > JAAYXC01 > JBLNCE01. Next base: position 21,448 of record JBLNCE010000099.1, read on the forward strand.
TTTGTGGCCAGGAGCGGCGGGGTCCACTTTTCCCTGGGTGAATGGGCCGCCTCCATGCGCGCCCTCCTTTGCAGGGCAAGAATCATTACCCCGGGAGAGCCCCCCGCATGAAAGCCGTTCTTATCAGGTTCATCCATCTTTATCAGCGGGGTATCTCGCCTTTTCTCGGCATTCATTGCCGTTTCGAACCGACGTGCTCACGCTATGCTGAAGAGGCCATCCTGAAATACGGATGCGCCCGCGGCGGTTGGCTGGCCCTACGCCGGCTCATGCGCTGTCATCCATTGGGCGGTCATGGGTACGACCCCGTGCCCTAGAGCGGCGCGGGGAGACCCTGGGTTGATTGTCTATGACCCTTGCGGAACCATGCCAGGACAGCAAACACCATGAAGGGTTGTGGTGGCCATCCTAGCTTTTCTCAGCGATATCATGGCGAAGATTCTCCGCTTGTTTTACGAGGTCGTGCCCAATTACGGATGGGGTATCATCTTTCTCACCTTTCTCTTGAGGTTGATCCTCTTTCCGACCTCCATCAACCAAGTGCGGTCCATGGAAGTAATGAAGGTCATCCAGCCAAAACTCAAGGAAATACAGGACAAGTATCGGGATAAGCCGGAAGAGCTCAACCGGCGCATGATGGAACTCTATCGGGAGCATAAATACAACCCGCTTAGCGGTTGTCTCCCGCTCCTGCTGCAATTGCCGTTTCTCTTCGCCCTGTTCGGCCTGCTCAATAATCCAGCCAGGTTCGCGATCGACCTTAGCAACGAATACTTTCTTGGCATCCTCCTGACCGCCAAGGGCGGCGCGAATATCCTCGGCAGTGTGGGAAATCTTGTGCTTGCGGTCCTATCGGCGTTGACCACCTTCTTCCAGCAGAAAGTGATGTCCCCGCCGCAGACCGGTTCATCCGAGAGTGCCGCCTCGATGCAGACCACCTTCCTCTATTTCATGCCGATCTTCTTCGGTTATATCACCTACACGATGGCGGCGGCGATCGGTATCTACTGGGTCGCGCAGAACGTGATCGGCATCGTGCAGCAATACGTGATCATCAAGTTTTTCCTCCCCAAGGCCAAAGCCGGGGAAGAGGAATCTACGGCGCAACGCAAGTCACGACCTAAGGGCAGGTGAAATATTTGCGCAGCGTGGAAAAGACCGGCCGCACCAGGGAAGAGGCTGTGCGAGCCGCGCTGAAGGAACTCGGCGTGTCCTTGGATGACGCCAGGGTCGAAGTCATCGAGGACCAAAACCGAGCCGGCTTTCTCGGCCTGCTCCAGACAAAGCAGGTACATGTCAGGGTTACCGCCGTGGAAGACGTGGGCAAGAGCGCCGCGCGTTTCTTGCGCGAGATCCTGGTTTGTATGGGTATCATGGCCCGTGTGGAGATTCTGCGCCGCGAGGACCAGATCGTGCTCAATGTCAACGGTTCCGACCTCGGACTTTTGATCGGGCGCCACGGCCAGACGCTGGACGCGCTGCAATTCTTGGTCGGGCTCGTGGCCAACCGCGGCCTGGAGAAACGGCAACGTATCGTCGTCGATGTCCAGGGCTACCGGCAGCGGCATGAGGAGAGCTTGCGCCGCCTGGCTCTGCGGGTGGCGGACAAGGTCAAGCATGAACGGAAGAAAGCCGTGTTATCGCCCATGACCCCCCAGGAGCGCCGGATCATCCATCTTACCCTCCAGGATCAGCGCGAGGTGTTCACTTACAGCGAGGGTCAGGATCCCTTCCGGCGCGTGATCGTTTCCCCGCAAGAGCAGGTCTGAAAAACGGGGAAAGATATGCGTAGTTGCGGCAATGAACGATCATGGCCATGAATAAAGGGACGTGCCTTGCGGGCACGTCTTTTCACCATCTCGGGGCAGATATCTATGCATCCCTTCATTCGCAACTATATGTCCGGCGCCGGTAAGAGCGCTTAGGAGGCAGTAACGACGTTTAGAGCAGCCACCATCGCCGCCATCTCGACCCCGCCCGGCGAAGGCGGTCTCGGCGTGATCAGGATCAGCGGGCCGGCGGCTTTGGACGTGGCGGACCGGGTCCTTCGCCTGGCCGGCGGCAAGAGGTTGGCGGGAGAACCGCCGCGCACGGTCCACTACGGCAAAGCGATCGCGGCCGACGGCGGCGAAATCGACGAAGTAATAGCGTTTGCCTTTCACGCGCCCCGGAGTTACACGCGCGAAGATCTGGTGGAGATCCAGGCCCATGGCGGCACGGTGGTCCTGCGCCGTCTGCTGCGGGCGGTATTGGATGCCGGCGCGGCCTTGGCGGAGCCCGGCGAGTTTACCGAGCGCGCCGTGATCAACGGGCGTTTGACGCTGGCCCAGGCGGAGGCCGTTCTCGATCTGATCCGTGCCAAAACAGACGCCGCCGCGGCGGCCGCCGCGCGGCGGCTTGCCGGAGCGGGCGGCCAGGAGCTTCTGGCGGTCGAGCGGGAAGTTCTCTCGATGCTGGCCGAGGTCGAGGCCGGCCTCGATTTTCCCGAGGATGTTTCCGAACCGGGTAGGGATATCTTGCGGCACCGGGCGGAGGCAATCCTGACAAAATTGGACGCCATGCTGGCGGCGGGAAAGAGCGGCCGTCTCCTGACCGAAGGCGCCCAGATCGCGATCGCCGGGCGGCCGAACGTCGGCAAGTCAAGTCTACTCAACGCGCTGCTCGGCGAGGAACGGGCGATCGTCACGGATGTACCCGGGACCACGAGGGATGCGGTCGCGGAAGAGATATCCCTGGGCGGGATCCCGGTCCGCCTGGTCGACACCGCTGGGCTCGGTACCGCCGGCGATGAACTGGAAGCGTTGGGCATGGCACGAACCCGCGGCGAGATTGCGCGCGCGGATCTGGTCCTGTTAGTCTTGGCCGGAGACGAGCCGCTGACGGAAGGGGACGAGGCGGCGGCGGCCGAAGCGGCGGCCCGCGGCCTGGGAGTAATCGCCGTCAATAAGAGCGATCTACCGGCCGGATTGCATGGGGTCCCGGAAGCGGTCCGGGCTTGGCCCGCGGTGCGGGTTTCGGCGCGGACCGGCTTCGGCTTGGTTGAGTTGAAGGAGACCATCGTGCGCATGCTGGGCGGAAGAGTCGGGGAAGGGACCCCCCTTCTCAGCCATCTGCGTCAGATCGAGGCCGCCCAGCTCGCACGCGAGGCTTTGCGCGAATTCGCGGTCGGCCTGACGCGGCCGCAACCTTGGGAGATCTTGGCCGAGGACCTGCGCGCCTGTCTGGCCGCTCTGGGTCGCCTTACCGGCCGCGCGGTCGGGCCTGAGGTACTGAGGGAGGTTTTTTCCCGCTTCTGCATCGGTAAATAGCCCTTCGGCCCTTGTTTGCCGGAAGTCCGGATTCGGAGAAGAGGGAAGGATGAACTGTGCCGCGCGAGTTTGACTTGTTGGTGGTGGGAGGCGGACACGCGGGCTGCGAGGCCGCCCTGGCCGGGGCCAGAATGGGCGCGGTGACGGGGATGATCCTGCTGGACTTAGGAGACATTGCCTGGATGCCGTGCAATCCGTCCATCGGCGGTCCGGCCAAGGGGCATCTGGTCAAGGAGATTGACGCCCTGGGCGGAGCAATGGGCCGGGCCGCGGACGCAACCTACCTCCAACTGCGCCGGTTGAACACCAGTAAGGGTCCGGCGGTCCAGGCCTTGCGCGCGCAGACCGACAAATACGCGTACCAGCGCTGGATGCGCGCGGCCCTCGAACAAGAGAAACATCTATGGCTTGGACAGGGTGAAGTCGTGGCGCTCCTGACCGCCTCTGGCCGCATCCGCGGCGTGAGGCTGCGCGGCGGGGAAGTCCTGGGCGCCCGGGCCGTGATTCTGACCGCCGGTACATTTCTCCGGGCCGTGGTGCATCTTGGCCTGGAACATCATGCCGCCGGACCGCAAGGACGTTCTCCCGCCCAAGAACTCGCGGAAAGCCTCTCCTCCCTCGGTTTTGCCCTGCGCCGGCTCAAGACCGGCACGCCGGCACGCGTTCGCGGCCGTTCCCTCCGTTTTGCGGAGATGACGCCACAGCCGGGCGAAGAACTCGAACAGGGATTCTCTTTTTGGGAGCCTCTGCCGCGAAGACCGCAGACGAACTGTTGGCTCACATACACGCAACCGGAAACCCACGCTTTGATCCGGGCGCATCTGCAGGAGACCGCCCTGTTCGGAGGCGCGATTACCGGTGTCGGGCCTCGTTATTGTCCATCCATAGAGAGCAAACTGGTTCAATTCCCCGGCCGCGACCGGCATCAGGTCTTTGTGGAGCCTGAGGCCGCCGAGACCGACGAGTGGTACCTGGCCGGGCTGTCCACCAGCCTGCCGCCGCCGGTTCAGACCGAGGTCCTCCGCACCATCCCCGGGCTGCGGGAGGTGGAGATCGTCCGTCCCGGCTATGCGATCGAGTACGACGCCATCGACGCGACCGCCCTTCGACCGACCCTGGAAAGCCGGGAACTGCCGGGCTTATTCTTCGCCGGCCAGATCAACGGAACATCCGGCTATGAGGAGGCGGCGGCGCAGGGTCTTATGGCGGGTATCAACGCCGTGCTGTCCCTCCGGGGGGAGGAACCCTTGATCCTCAGGCGGGACCAGGCTTATATCGGCGTGTTAATCGATGAGCTCGTCACCAAGGAAAGCGCCGAACCTTACCGCATGATGACCGCCCGCGCGGAACACCGGCTGCTTTTGCGGGCGGACAGTGCCGATCTGCGCTTGGCCGAAAGCGGGCGACAGCTGGGCCTCATCGGGGAGCGCGAGTACGAGGCCTTCCTGGCGCGCAAGGAGAGGCTTGCCAAGGGTTGGGCGCTCCTCTCCAGGACGATCAATCCGTCCGCGGCGGTCGAAGCTTGGGCCAAGGCGCACGGGACCGCGGTGCCCACGCATGGCCTGTCGCTCAAGGAACTGCTGCGCCGGCCCGAACTCAGTCTCCCCGACCTGTTCGAACTGGAGTCCGGCCTCGCCGGCCTGTCCCCGGCCGAGGCCGAGGAACTCACGCATGAGGTAAAATACGAAGGGTACATCCAGCGGGCGCAAGCGGAGGCCGAGCGGCTCCGGGAGTTGGAGGACCGGCGTATCCCCCCGGATCTGGACTTTACCGCCGTCCCGAACCTCTCCCGCGAAGCGGTGGAAAAACTAACCCGCGTCAGGCCGGAAACCCTCGGGCAGGCCGGCAGGATCAGCGGCCTGAGCCCGGCGGATCTGCTGGCAATCCTCGTTTTTTTGCGGCGGGGATGATCGATCGGATCCTCTCTGGAGAGAAACGCGAAAGAGCTGATCTTCGTTGAGCGGACGTGCGGAAGAGTTGGTTCATGCGGCGGCGGCATTCGGGGTCGCCCTCACGCCTCCGCGGGCGGATAGACTCGTGCGTCTCGCGGAGATGATGCTGGCGGCGAACGAGCGGATTCGCCTGACCGCAATTACCGAGTGGCGGGAGGTCCAGGTTAAACACTTGCTGGACAGCTTGGCGCCGCTGGCGCTCGGGTTTTCGCCCGCGCCCGGGCAGCAAGCGGCCGATCTCGGGAGCGGCGGCGGCTTCCCCGGGCTGGTATTGGCGATCGCCCGCCCGGAGTGTAGCTTTACCTTGATTGAGAGCACGCAGAAGAAGGCGGCTTTTCTCGAAGAGGCGCGCGCCGCCCTGGGCGTGGCCAACGTGGCCGTCCGGCCCGAACGTTCCGAGGAGGCGGGCCGCGCGGACGGACGCGAGGCGTTTGACCTCGTGACGGCCAGAGCGGTCGCCAGCCTGCCGGTCTTGGTGGAGTTGGCCTTTCCATTGCTCGTGGTCGGCGGGATGCTTTTGGCTTGGAAGGGTCCCGAGGCGGCGGACGAGATCGGGCAGGCGGCGAACGCCCTGGCCAAGCTGGGCGGCGTGGTTGTGTCTTCCACGCCTTACGCCCTACCCCTGGAAATGGGTCTACGCACACTGGTAGCGATCGAGAAGACGGAGCCGACGCCGGCTTCTTTTCCACGCCGGCCGGGGATGGCGGAGAAGAGGCCGTTATAGTCTAGTTCAGCAGCGCAACGACGCTGGTCACGTCGATCGAAAGAGGCATCTCCAAGCGGGCGGCGCCCGTCTGCAGCTTGGCCAGGAGCTTGCCGTTGACGATGGACATCTGCTTTTCCACGATGCCGGTATTGAGGTTGAAGCTCAGCGTGCTGACGCCGAGGATGGAGCCGCCCGCCGTCATCTTGCCGTAGATCGATTCCCCCAGGGGAACGGGGGATTCCGGGATTTCCAGGCGCAAGTCCTGGCTGATCTGGGCGATCCTGCTCCCGTTCACCGCGTCGACGCGTTCCAGGCGGTTATCGAGAACGACCCGGCAGGGGAAACCATCGACCGTCCTGGTACCGCTGGTGGTCCATCCCTGGCCGACCGCCACCGGCGCCGTCCGCAGGAAACCGTAGTTGGCCAGGGTGTCAAGATCGATGCCATCCGGCAATGAAACGGGGTCCAGTACTTCCACCTTGCCCTGGGGGCCGACCCGGAGTTTGATCCTGGCGGCGAGGACCGCCGCCGCTTGATCCCGGGCCGCGGGGATCTCCGTTCCATCCAGCCAGGCGGCGGTCTCCCACGACTCGAACAGGCAAAGGAGCTCCGCGGCTCCGTCGGACGATACCGCGGAGACCTGTTGCTTGAGAACGGCCTTGTTAGTCAGGCGGATATTCTTGGCGGTCTGGCCGGGGACCTCAATATCCATCAGCGCGGTCTGGTCGATGGCAAAGCGGAGGATCTGTCCGGGTCGGAATTTCAAGGCGAGTTGATATGTTTCGGCCGCGATGGTCGCCGTGGCGAGGAGAGCAAGCGGTAAAGCCGTAAGTAAAAGCGTTCTAAAGGCTCGCCGCATCTTCTTTCACCTCTAGCACTGAAAATGGTCTGTTGCTTGTCAGCGGCCGGCCTTGATTTTTCCGCTTTTGCGTGCGGGCCGGCCGGCATGAGGGCTAGATAATAGTTCGTGCCATTATTGGAATCCCCTTCAACCCGCATCTAGAAGCACCTCGGCTGGCAATGGTTTTTGGTGTTTGCCGGCCGCGAAAGGGAGACATCGAGCGCGTGTGGGACCAAAGGTTCATCCAGCGGCGGGACCAGCCGGCACTCTACGAGCAGGTTCAGGAACGTGAAGCCGCGACCAATTATGCCCTGGAATGCCGGTTGGCCAACCAGATCGTCCGCGGCGAGGAATTGAAGCGGCGTCTGTCGCTGCTGGACTACCATCTGGATCAGGACTTGCATAATCTATGGCAGGCTTGCCGGTGGGCCGACCGGATTGAGCTATGCCGGACCCGCCTGGAAAAAGATAAAAAGGAGATCCACGCCAACTGGCTGGCGATCTGGCGGCGCGTGGCCCGCAGTTACATCGCCGGGGAAGAGGTTTCGGCGCTGGATGCGTTTTTCTTCCAGGCGTGGCCGTATGTGGATAGGGTTCTTGCCGGGGAGATCGCTTTCGCGGAGCTGGACGCGGGCTATGATTGGGATAAGGGCTGTTTCAGGCGTAAGTTCTAGACTGGCCGTTTATCCCATTCAACTCCGACTAAGCATCGATCTTCCGCAGCATCGCCCAGACGAACGTATAGGTTTTGGCCAGGATCTCCGGCCGCATCTTATCGCGCGTATCCTCCATCTGATGCCAATAGGGCGCCCGTCCGTCCGCGTCCACGCCCATCAGGGTGATGGCGGGGACGCCGGCGTTGATGGCGTCGCTCGCCTCCGTCACCCCGCCGTGGATCATGGCGGGGTATGCCTCCAGCGCAGGATTCTCCCGGGCAACCGTCTCCGCCAGTTCACGCAGGCCGGGGCTGGGATAGAGGGAAGTCACGATCCCCTCGCGTACGAGCCAGGCCGGCCCCGCGCAGCCAAGCATCTCGAAGTTGACGGCCCGTGGCGCCTTGAATTCGTGCTTATGCCGGGCGAAGAAATGCCGCGCCCCCTCGTGCAGGGCCTCCTCGCTGCCAGTACAGACCAGCCAGACCCGGGTGTTTGCCAGAGGCGTTTCTTTGAGCGCCTCCGCCAGTGTCAGTACCAGTCCGGCGGCGGTGGCGTTGTCGTTGGCGCCCGGGGTATACGGCGTTCGTTCCGCGTGCACCGTCAAGGCCAGGAGGAGCAGGGCGAAAAACACGGTTGCGATGGAAACGGGCCAGACCCAACCGGCTCGGGTCCAGGCCCCCCAGGCATAGATAAGGGCCTGGGCGATGAAAGCGGCAAAGGCGGCGGTGCTCAGGACTTTGTAGATCTCCATCCACCGCGGGCTGCTGAAGATAATCGGCGTCCGTTGGGTATCCACGTGGCCGATGAGAATCAGGTCCCGCTGCGCGTCGCCGGCGGGCGCGGCCACGGCGTGGACGTTCTGGCTGGGGCGCTTGGGCAATACCCAGCGCAGCGGGTTATCCTTGAGCGCCAGCTCGAGGACCTCCGCGATCACTACCAGGACGGCCAGAGCGGCCGCGCCGGCGGCGGTGAGGGGCGGCGCCAGGGGATAAAGGGCAAAGGCCGCGACCAGGCCGAGCGACGCCACGAGGTGCGGCTTGAAGACGGAACCCGAGGAGGAAAAGGTCTCGGTCTCGGCTTTGTATCCCAGGTCTTCCAGCATTTTGGCGCAGTACCGCGAGCCCTCGCGCTCCGCCTCGGTCGCGGAACCCCGGGGGCCGATCCCTTCGGCCAGGGCCTGGATGTGGGTGAGCCATTTTGCGACGGCGCGGGTGGCCGCGGTATTGTCCATGACCGCCGTCTTGGCATGCGCGGTTGGTTTGTCGGAAGCCATCCTTGACCAACTCTCCTCCCCAATTCATGCAGATGATTTCCACACGGGACGGACTTAGTCCTTTTTTCGCGGTGGAGCCGTGGTGGCAGACGTTGAGGGACCGGTTCGCGGGCATACTAGACGAAGACTTCGAGTGGAGGTACGGGCCATGCCCAGTCTGCGCGATCTCACCCGCAAACCCGAACTCTTCACCCCCGGCCACCGCGCCTGTTCCGGTTGCGGCTTCCCCATCCTCGTCCGCCTGGTGTTACGCGCGGCGGAGGAGCCGGTGGTGGTGAGCAGCGCCACGGGCTGCCTCGAGGTCACTTCGACGCTCTTTCCGTATACTTCCTGGCGGGTGCCTTTTATCCATACGGCCTTCGAGAATGCCGCCGCGACCCTGAGCGGCGTCGAGGCGGCCTACCGCTCCCTGCGCCGGCAGGGACGCTATGGCCGCGACGTGAGATTCATCGCCTTCGGCGGCGACGGCGGGACTTACGATATCGGGCTGCAGTCCCTTTCCGGCGCCATGGAGCGCGGCCATAGGCTGCTCTACATCTGCTACGACAACGGCGCCTACGCCAATACCGGCGTGCAACGGTCGAGCGCCACCCCCCGGGGGGCGAACACGACGACCTCCCCCGCCGGACGGAAAGTACCCGGCAAGACGGCCCGGCGCAAGGATCTGACGGCGATGATGGCGGCCCAGGGCGTGCCTTATGTCGCGCAAGCCTCGATCGCCCACTGGAACGATCTCCTCACGAAGGTGCGGAAGGCCCTGAGCGTCGACGGGCCGAGCTTCATCAACGCCATGGCGCCCTGCCGCCTCTCCTGGGGGATCGACCCCGACAATACGGTCGACCTGGTCCGATTGGCCGTCGACACCTGCTTTTGGCCGCTCTACGAGGTGGAGGACGGGGACTGGCGCCTGAACTACCGTCCCAGGGAAAAGAAGCCTTACGCGGAATGGCTCAAGGTCCAGACCCGGTTCAAGCACCTATTCCGGCCGGGACAGGAGCTGGCCGTCGCGGATCTCCAGGCGGAAGTGGACCGGGACTGGGAGAGGCTGGCCGCCCGCTGCGGCGAAAACGTGGGGCCGGCGCGGTTGGCGGAGGAGGGCGCAATAGAGAGGGAAAGGGTGACGGATCCCGTGGGTTGATCGCAACTCCGCCGTGGCCGCGCATCCCTGCGACAAGAAGGCCTTGGCCGGGGGTGAGTTAAACGGCCTGAATCCGGGCTTTTATTACCTGAGTATTCTTTCTACTGGACGGCGCTAAATCCGCCTTAGGAAGGCGCGGCCCACGAACCCGACCAGTTGTTTGAAGAGCGACTGGAAGAAGGCCACGATCTGCGCGATGAGGCCGCTGAGGCCGGTGGCCGCTCTCCCCGGCTGGACGGTGAAGTTCTTCAGTTGCGTGCGCAGCCGATCGAGGTCCAGGTCGAGTTTGCTCACCCGGATCATGACGTCGGTCACCTTCCGTAGCTGGTCCTCGGTAAGCTTGAGGTTCTGTTCGCGCGCCACGCGTTCCACCGTGACGCGGATCTCCTGGTAGCTCGTGGCGCGGCTGCGCACGACCTCTTCTTTCGTCCTGGACATAAACTCCGTCGCCTGATCCTGGCCGAGGCTCTGGCCGAGTTCGCCTGTGCGCACCAGTTCATCCGCCGCAGCTTCCTGGGCGGAGGGGGATAGGGTCCGGCCGCTCAAATAGGAAAAAGCCTTGAAGATGCCGGCCAGGGCGGCGGTTCCGGAGACGGGCACGGGCGCGGTGACGAACGCCCTGGCGTCCCGCACGCCGGCGGTGGCCATGGCATTGGCAAACATCCCCGGCGTGACCCAGGTGATGTTCTTGGCGCTCACCAGGAGGCCGGTGCCGGCGGCCGCGGCCTCAACGTACACGGAGGAGATGGCCTTGGTGCCGATGACCTCCGGCGCGGCCACCCGTTTGAGCAGTTCCACCTCTTCGCGGTGCTCGACGGTGACCGTCGGGATCTGGCCCGGATTGACCTCGGGCGGCAGCGCGAAGTCGCGCACGACCGAGACCCGTTCCTCCGGCGAGAGGTCCGCGCCGTAGGAGATCACCCTTTGCCAAGTGGCGCCGAGGGCCGCCTGAAAGAGGATCAACCCGAGACATATTACCAGAATCCGTCGCAATGAAACCACTTCCTGCTCACCTAGGGATGATTGGTATTATGCGCCAGGTAGAGGGTTGTAGCCCGCCAGCCAAAACGCGAACACCGGACAGGTGATTTGCGAAAATTGTAAAGTTCCATCTCCCAACACCCGAAACTTGAAACAGAACCAATTTTAGCCAAGGAGGGCCGAGGAGGATGATTTATGTTTTGCTCCAATTGCGGTAAAGAAATCCTCGGAAACGCTCAGTTCTGCTCAAGTTGCGGCGCCCCTGCCTCACCACCCGCGGCTCACCTCCAAACAGCGGCCACCAAAGAGCACCCACCCGCCCCGAAAAAGAAGTCTGGTTGTCTTACTGTTATCGGCGTCCTTGTCGCTCTATTTATTGCAATCGGCATCCTTGCCGCGCTTTTTGGCGATGATGGAACATCCCCAGCCAGCGGGCAAATGGCTTCCATAACCGACTCAACCCCAGACCTGGAATACCTGGGAGACGCCAAAGTGGTTTCTGATGATTTCAACCGGTACATTACCGGTACCGTAAAAAACAACTCGAAGCGCGAATATGAGTATGTGCAAATCGAGTTCAACTTATATGACAAATTTGGAACGCAGATAGGGAGTACTTTTGACAATCTAAACAACCTCGAACCAGGCGGTACATGGAAATTCAAGGCTATGATTCTTGAGGATGAAGCTGCATCGTTTAAATATAAAAACATTACAAAGGCCGATTTCTAAAACACTAAACACGATAAACCTCAAAGGGGCTAGTTGGCCCCTTTGAGGTTGCTTCAGATGCCCCACCCATGCGCTAACTACTCAATAGAGATATCAGCCCAGAAGGTAATAGAACTACTAATATTATAGCCATCTCCAGATACATGTTTTATGCTAAAGCGCAAAACTTTGGATTGCTCCTCTGTTTTGCTTGGGAAAAGCACATAATTAGGAATCTCCTCGTTTTCAGTTATAAATTCACTAACATTTGCGCTTGATAGCCACGGGTTTACCATGGAACCATCTACGCGAACTTCAATACGCAAATCATTCCCTGGAATATATGGTTGACGGTATCTTATCCTTTTCAAAACAACCTGTTTGCCTGCTGGTATTATAACCATAATGCCGTAACATATAATTGTTTCTCCTTGACCTAGACCCTCAAACGGTACTTTGGCGGAGACCTGAAACCGCCGTCCCTGCAGAATATCATCCAACGCGGCAACAAGATTATCGACTTCAGCCTGCGTATAATACCGCTCGTCATGAGTATGTGCGTCGACTTCTTGCTTTGTATAATATTGGTTGTTATGATGATGTTTACTGATATCAACGGCGCTTTGACGCCTATTGGTAACAATGTCATCGGTAGATATGCACACTTGTCCATCATACCGCCGAATATCCGCCAGAATAACTTCATTTGGAGCCATGACCGGACGCTCGGCCAGCCCGATCGGCGCTTCCGCGCCGTACCGCACCGCCACTTCCATTGCCTCATCCCGCCGATAAAGCAGGCTATTGCCCTCGTAATCCTGGCGCTGATCGTACTCGTTGCGTGCGAACCTGGCCATCAGGGTCAGCCAGCGCTCCATGCCCGCCCCCGGCGCCTCCCCTTGGCAATTGATACTCGCCTGCGCCGCAAGTGGCATCCTGTTGCCATCAACATCTCGCGCCACGCCTGGCGCGACCAGCACAGACCAGTCGGGCGGATCGTTTGCGCTGACCTCAAGCCCCGACACGATCCCATGCTCCAAAAAGTCCGTTACCACCTGGTTTATCGACCGCTCCGCGGCCGCCTCAATGCGTTGCAGATCCGTCTCATCGACTGGATCCTGGCCGTGGTAAAAATTCTGCCTGTCCACTATTCCACCCTCTATCCGTTATATCTTATGACATAGCTTGTATGCTTGGGTTTTGTCGCATCCACCTGCCGCCGAACCTCAGCCTCGATCTCCGAGGAAAGAGACTCCGCGAACGTTATCCTGAATAGGAAGGCAGCCTCTTCCCAGCCCAGCCGCGTGGTGAACCCCAGCTTGGACTTGCCGGCCACGCCCAAAACCCAACGATCCGTGCGCGGCTCGTCGATCGTAAATGCCACTGGCGTTACCCGCCGGATGGCCTCGTCAACGCCCGCCGGCGTACCGCCCAGCGCGAACTCATCGGCGGCCGCCATTTGCCGTTGCCGATAAACCTCGTCGTTCTCGCCGGGCAACCGTTTCATGCCTCGAGATTCACCGAATATGTCCAATGCCTCCGCTGGCGTCAAGGCCAACAGCCATAGCCTGCGCAGGCCGAAGATGGCCTCTTTCAGCTCGTCCAGCATGGCGCCGACTTGATCGAGGAAAATGGCATTCGCCGATTCGTCCGAGAGGGGAGGGCCGAAGATCATGACTAATAGCCTTGCCGCGCTGTCGGAGCCCGCCCCGATAATATCGGACCCATATCCTATGACATAGTCTCCGGACCGCGAACGATCCCCCGGCCAAAAATAGGTGGTGGATAGGCGCTCCTCGCCCCGCAAAGGAGGATGGAGCAGATCGCGCATGTAGCGCCCGAAATTGCTATTCATCGGCCGCCCTCACCGCCGCAATTTCGCATGAATTCAGGACCGCGCGGCGTCCCGGTAACACCGGCACCTCGGCGGGGGGAGACAGAACTGCGACCCCCTGGACCTTGTTAATGCGACGGGAAAGACTGTACAGCATCGCCAGATCGACATCACGGCCAATATAAAGCCGTTCCGGCACGTTGACGGGATCGGGGGGGCCGTAGCCGAAATAGACATTCACCCGGCGGACCGCTTCCGCCTGGGCGGCGGCCAGATCCGCATCGGATGCCGATGGCGCCAGATACAGCGTCTCCTGGACATCGACCGGGACCAAGAACGGCGCTCTCACCAGTAGATCGACAGTCAAGATCCTTCGGGAGCGCGTGAACTGCGCTCTCACATTATCAAGCAGTTCGCTGGTGGGGACCCCCGCCGACCCCCAGATCACGATGTCCAACGTGCCTTTGCCCCTAAGCTCATCAACCACGTAGACCTCGGCGACACCGGCAGCTTTCCGCGCCACGGACAGGTAATAAAGCTCGGTCCCAGCACTAAGCTCGTTCCAGCGCAGGACGCATCGCAGCAACAGGCTTTCGTTACTTTCAACATCCCGGCCTTCCTTGGTGAGCCATCCCGATGCATTGCTTATCGCGTCGATACCGGGTACATGTGTGACGATCCGCGAGATCGTGCCCGGTCCGACATTGTAAGCCGCCCCGATGGATTCAGCGATGACGGGGACAGAGACGCTCAAAACCCCCGCGGGCAGAATTGCCTCCTCGGCGGTTATATACCTATATTCGAGCCCGGTATCGTCCGTTGGCGTCTTTACAATGGTATTGGCGGGGATGACGACCGCGCCACCCGGGGCCTGCCTGGAAAAGACCACCGTCCCCTCGGCTTTGCCCGCCTCCTGTCTGGTGATGCCGAGTCCCGCCGCCCATATATCGAGCCAAGTGTCTTGGGCGTAAATTCCAAGGCCCTTCGGCGCCACCTGCTCCAGCAACTGGTATAACTCAGCCACGGATTGCATGATTGCCTCGCCGTAAGTGCGGTATACTCCCCCGGGATTGAGATTGGTGGCAGGAAATCCAGCTTCCAATAACCGCTGGAACAATTCCGCGCATAACTCATCAAATGATTTGCTGCCCAACAGACGCTTGAAATCAACATCCATCTATGCCGCCCCACCTTTGAGGATGTCCACCGTGATCCGATCTGTCCCAAAGCCCGCCACCAACGATAATGGACTGGCCATCCCCCTTGGATACGCCCGCGCCCGCACCTGGATCCGCTCCCTGGCCCATGCCAGCATCTCCACCTCCGCGCGATCCACCCGGGGGTCATCCTCCAGCGCTTCCCTGACCGAGAGCAGCAGATCCAGGCGGTTGACTTCGGTCCCCGGCAATTGGAGGTGCCTGTATATATCCACCCCGTACTCGGGATGACACCATAGCGAGCCTTTTGGCGTCATCAGTCGGTGACGCAGATCCTGTGCCAGGCAGGCCAGGCCCGAGATTAGCGCCAGATCGCCCGTGGGGGAGACGACGAAGTCGCCATCAAATCGGATGTCCGTGCCCAGATACTCATACATCAGATCACCCCGTGAACGACTTCTCGGACGCGCAACCGGCCAGCGAGTTAGAGGGCGGGCCTGTTGACCCTCCGTGCGGGCAAACATGCGTATGATCGCCGTAAAGCTGCGCCGCGACATCGGCCTGGGCTATGGGATGCCCGCCGCCGGCCAACTCGATCGACGGGCCGTCGATGATAATCTTCTCCGGCCCTATCTCCAGCCTGATCCCGGATGAATGCTGGATGATGAACTTGCCCACCGCATGATCCGGGCAGCTATAACCGTAGCCAAGGATGGCATCGACGTAGGGATGCGCCGGATCGCCGTAATACCATCCGA